>CAJCHN010000045.1 GCA_903970285.1 Rhodanobacteraceae bacterium
CCCTCGAACCGCTCCCCGCTTTCCGGCAGTTCGGCCGAAACACGCGGCGAACCGGCGTGGACTTCGACGCCGACATGGTGAGCGACCAGGCGCACGATCCGCTCGGCGTCGGCGGGCGTCACGCGGCAGCCCGTATCCTCCAAGCCGCCCGAAAGCCGATCAATCCAAAGCCGGCCATCCGGATTGAGCATCACCTCGACGATGCTGGGGTCTTCCAGATAAGCCGCGATCGAAGGCCCGAGCGCGGTGCGCAGCATGCGCGCGCCACGGGCAAACGCTTCGGACCGAAACGAGACTGACGACACAACGAACCCCGCGAAATCGCCTCACGCGGAGGCGGATGGATCAACGGGGTTGATTAGAAAGAGGCGGAAATAGGCGAAGGCAACAAGCCTGATGGGGGAGTGGGGGCCTGGGATAGAAAGACATACGCAAGGAACTGACGCCGCGGCTGCGATCAGTTTCTTGTGCATCACGCGTGGATGGGGGATTGGCCACGCGGAACCGGGCTATGGCTGCAAAGCGCCAATCTCGGTCACTCGATGGGCCTGCCCGCGATCCTGAGAGCAGACATCGGTCATGAGACGATACCCGAGATCAATTGAAAGCGTGAGAAGCGTAGACGCTAGCTGCCCTTCGACGTTTAAGCAGCGGCTAGCTTCCCGTGCCCGTCAGACGATGCCAATTGCCATTTGCGAAGCCTTGCCGTGCAGCATCGTCGAGCGGGGCTTCATCGAGGAAGCGGCGCGGTGCGCCACCTTCTCGATACTGATAGGGAAAGTCGGTGGAGAACAGTAGGCGCTCGGGACCGACGATATCGAGGCAGCGGAGGAGATATGCCTCGCTCCACATGCCGCTGCCGGTCACGTAGAGATTGTCGCGAGCGTAATCCGCCAGGGGGCGTCGAAGCTCAAGCGCGCGTTCGAAGACCGCTGCTATCCGCTCCAGGTAGAACAGCACCACCTCCCCCCAATGGCCTAGGATGATCTGCAGATTAGGCAGCTCGTCGAACACGCCTCCCGCGGCCAAACGGATCCATTGCAACCCTGCCTCGTAATGCCACCCGAGGCCGAAGGCTGCGAGCGCGAGATCGGCTTTCTCGCTCAATCCCGAGTAATTAGCTTCACGCACCGCGGCTAACGGGACTTGCGGATGGATGAAGAGCGGAACACCGAGTTCTGCCGCTTTCGCCAGCATGGGGCGCATGTCGGCATGATCGAGATGGCGCTCTCGCGTCCGGCCGCAGAGCAGAGCGCCTTTCAAGCCTAGTTCACGCACGGCGCGTTCCAACTCGCGCGGAGCTGCGTCTGCATCAGGAGTAGGCAGGGCGGCGAAGCCCTGGAAGCGGTCGGGATTGCGAGCGCAGGTCTCCGCAATCAGATCGTTTACGCGGTGCGCCATCTCGACCGCAGGTCCGGGTGCGAGATTGTGGAGCCCTGGTGTGGTAAGCGAAATCACCTGCACGTCCACGCCTTGCTCATCCATCAGCGCCAGGCGGCCCTCGCCCAGATCAGCAAGACGGGTTCCATTTTCTCCGCTATCGGCGATGGCAGACACAGGATCGTGCGGCGGCGGAGCGGCGCTCCACGCATCGCGCACGGCATAAGGGAGGATATGTTCTTCGATCGCGACAAGGCGCATGTGCTACCTCACTCAGGACAGTAACTGATGGGTCAGAACAGCTTTTGACTAGATAAGGCCGGTTTCAGCTTCATCACTCAACACTGTTCCGCATTGCGGGAAAGTCGCTTTCCGCCTCGTAAGCTGGCAGCTGCCCCGTTTCGAAATACGTTAGCGTCTGCTTTCTTGGATTATGCCTGGTATCAGCCTGTCCGCTTCCGGCCTGTCACGCCCGAACGCCACCCGGCGGCACTGCGCCAATTGTGGTGCTACCCGGAGTGACGGCACGTGTCTGATAGCGGACATATAGGTTGGTGAGTGGATATTATCGGCGCACGTACACCGCCTTTTGTATTTCGGAGGGGAACTGGTCGGCCCACGTGGTCTCGACCAGGCTGCCGTCTTTTGCTAGCATATCAATACCCTCCATATAAGGCTTGCCGTCGATCGTCTCGGTCCAGCGCAATTCGGTTGGCGATGCGGTGCGCACGGCGAGTTTTACGCTGGCGACCGCACGCGGTCCCACATTTACAGCGGGCGGGCCATCAGGCACCACGACAAAGTAGTTACCGTCTTCGGGTGCCCCCCACAGGATGGCGCCGCCGCTTGCAGCCGACAGTGTTATTTTTTCAGGGACGTTGATCCCGACCTTGGTGCTGCGCCAGGTTCCAGCCAGGCCATGCCCCTCGCCGATCCGCTGCTCGATGTCCCTCGAGCGCTGCACGGCGCCGGACGGCGATATCGCCTCCGTATCGATCACCAGCGTACGCTGGTCTGGCGACACACGGAGCACGCTACGATCAACATCCTTGCCGTTGTTGCGATGGATACGCACCCATTCATAGTCGCTCACCGCCCGCAGGCTCGTGGCGCGGCCAGGAACGGTCGTGTAGAATTTTCCATCGTCGCCGATGTCGAAGCGCACAGCACCAAAATCGAAATGGTAGCCGTTCGGAATCCGGACGATCCGTATCGTTGTGCCTGTCAGTTGACTGCGGCCACGGTCCAGCGTCCAGGTTCCATACCAGGTGCCGGCGGCGGCGGCCGCCGGCCGCGCCGAGACGGTCAGCGCGATCGCGACAAGCACGCTGCGCATGCCATGAAGTCCCATCAGACGAGCATCCTTTCCGCGTCTTGCATGGAGGTGTGTTCCGGGCGCTTGCCCGGAGCTGGCTTTTCTCCGGTCGGATGCCAGGCCTCGCAAGGCCGGGACGCTGGCAATGATTGCCAGCGTCCGGCCTTGCGGCTGCAGCAGCTACCCGGCGGCGTGGCGCAGCTGGCGGGCGGCGGCGACCAGGTTGGCGAGAGCCGGCCGCACCTCCTCCCAGTTGCGAGTCTTCAAGCCGCAGTCTGGGTTGACCCAGATCTGCCAATCCTGCAGGCGCTGCCGTGCGAGGCCCAGCAGCTCCCGGATCTCGGCGGTGTCTGGCACGCGCGGAGAGTGGATGTCCCAGACGCCCGGGCCGATCTCCGCCGGATAGGCTCCGGCGCCGCCGGCGGTGTCCGGCGCGAAAGCCTCCAGCAGTTCCATCCGGCTGCGCGTGGTCTCGATCGAGATCGCGTCGGCGTCCATGGCGGCGATCGCCTGCATGATGTCGTTGAATTCCGAGTAGCACATGTGGGTGTGGATGCTGGTGTCGTCCCTGACGGATCCGGTGGACAGCCGGAAGCACGCGACCGCCCATGCGAGATAGCCCGCCCAGTCCGCGCGCCGCAGCGGCAGGCCCTCCCGGAACGCCGGTTCGTCCACCTGGATCACCGGGATGCCAGCCGCCTCAAGGTCCGCCACCTCGTCGCGGATCGCGAGGGCTATCTGCCGGCAGACGGCCTCGCGCGGCACGTCGTCACGCACGAACGACCACTGCAGCATCGTCACCGGCCCGGTCAGCATGCCCTTCATCGGCCGATCGGTGCGCGACTGCGCGTAGGCCGACCAGCGGACGGTCATCGGTGCCGGCCGCGACACGTCGCCGAAGACGATCGGCGGCGCCACGCACCGGCTGCCGTAGGACTGCACCCAGCCGTGCTGCGTGAACGCATAGCCCTCCAGCTGCTCGCCGAAATACTTCACCATGTCGTTGCGCTCGAACTCGCCGTGCACCAGCACGTCCAGGCCCAGCTCCTCCTGCCATCGCACGGCGTCGTCGATCCAGGCCCGGACGGCGGCGTCGTACTCGGCCGCCCCGATCTCCCGCCGCGCCAGCGCCGCCCGTGTCTTGCGGACATCGCCGGTTTGCGGGAACGAGCCGATTGTGGTGGTCGGGAACAGCGGAAGCCGCAGCTTGGCCTGTTGCGCCGCGCGCCGCGCCGGGTAGGCGCTCTGCCGCCGTTCCATGTCCGGCGTCGCGGCCGCGAGCCGCGCCGCGACCTCGGCCCGGTGCACGCGGCCACTGGCCATGCGTGACGAGTTTGCCTGGTCGCTTGCCCGCAGCTGCGCATCGATGGCGGCGTCGCCTTCGTCAAGCCCGCGCGCAAGGGCCGCGACTTCCTGCAGCTTCTGCGCGGCGAAGGCGAGCCAGCCTTTCAGCTCCTGATCGAGTTTCGCCTCCTGCGCCAGATCGACGGGCACGTGGAGCAGGCTGCAGGAGGGCGCCACCATCAGCTGGCGGGTGCCCCGCCTGTCGGCGGCGCGGCGCAGCGTGCCGAGCGCCGCCCGCAGGTCCGTGCGCCAGATGTTGCGGCCGTCCACCACGCCGAGCGACAGCCATTTATTCGCCGGCAGCGAGTCGAGCACGGCGTCGAGTTCGTCCGCACCCCGCACCAGGTCCAGGTGCAGCCCGGCCACCGGCAGGGCGGCGGCTGTGGCCAGGTTGTCGAGAAGCGGGCCGAAATAGCTGGTCAGCAGAAGCTGCGGCGACGGCCCGGCCGCGAACGCGGCGTAGGCGGTGGCGAACGCCGCCCGCGCCTTGCTTGAGAGGTCGAGCGCCAGCACCGGCTCGTCCATCTGCACCCAGGCAGCCCCCTCCGCCGCCAGTTCGGCGAGGATTTGCGTATAGACGGGCAGCAGGCGGTCGAGCAGGTCCAGCGGGTCGGACCCGTCGGCCGGCTTGGAGAGACGCAGGAAGCTGACAGGCCCCAGCAGCACCGGCCGCGTGCGGATCGGGATGGCGGCGGCCTCGCGGAACTGCTCCAGCGGGCGGTTGGCGGTCAGCACGAAGCGCTGACCGGCGGATAGCAGCGGCACCAGGTAATGGTAGTTAGTGTCGAACCATTTCGTCATTTCCATGGCCGGCAGGCCAGGCGCGATCCCGGCGGCACGCTCGGCCTCGGTGCCGCGCGAGCCGCGCGCCAGGGCGAAATAGGTGGCGAGCGAAACCCGGCCGCCCGACCAGCCGTAGCCCGGCGGGATGGCGCCGACCATGCAGGCGGTGTCGAGCACGAGATCGTAGAGGGAGAAGTCGCCCGACGGCACGTGGTTGATCCCAGAGCCGGCCTGAAGCTTCCAGTGTCTGGCGCGCAATGCCCGCGCGGCGGTTTGCAGGCCGGCTTCTTCGAGTTCGCCGGACCAGAATTTTTCCAGCGCCGCCTTCAGCTCGCGCCGGTGGCCGATGCGGGGGAAGCCGAGATTACTTGCGACGGTCATGCGGGCCTCCCGGCGGTGCGGGAGAGGGTTAGGCGCGGTCGGGCGCCTGCTGCGCGGCTTTCGCCGCGGAGGGTGTTGGCCATTGTCGTTCTCCGGCCTCCGGTGCACCCCGCCCGGCGGCGTTGGTTTGTGCGACGACGGCAGGTCTCCTGGCTCGCGGGTCACTGGCGCCGGCCCTGCCTTCCCAAGCCTTTGCGGGGCTCAGTGGCCCGCCTCTCGCGAGGCGGACGGGTCTGCGTCTCGCCGCTGACAGTTGCGGGGGCAGCCGCCGACTTGCCCCCGGACCTGCGGTCCTGCCAGGGCGCACGGCGTTCCCTTTTAACCCGCTCGCACGGGACCATCGACACATAAAGATATCTCTATGTCTCTAAAGTTGTCAAATCGGGGCGTATACGCTGGATCACGCTCTAGCGTGCTTCATCTGGCTCAGCGGCGGCACGCAACGGCGACAAGACGGCTTGTTGGACACTGCGCCGCGTCAGAAGAATCAGCATTACGGTGCTGAGAAATGGCGCCGAGAGGGTCATCAGGCCGAGTCGAAAACTGCAGGTTTCCTTACGTGCCACCTGCCAATGGCTCTCGATCGCCCAAAAAGCGGCCATGCCGATTCCGGCCAAACTCTTTCGGCTGTTGAGCCAAGAGCGAAATCCGGGATTATTTGGCATCTATCCGCATAGAGTTCAGATAGTCGTCAGGACTCAATCAGGCTCAGAGGTCAGCTAGGAGCCGAATACACGTCCGCTTCCGGTCAAGGCTGTTCTGGAAGCGAACGCATTGTTTACGGCCGATATGGGCCTGAGTATGGGAGTATCCGCAATTCAGCGCTGGCGCCCGAAAGCTGCCAGTCTGGAGTCGGCCATCGGTTGCCACTCGGCCGGGCGCTTTGGGTGGCACGCTCATTGGGTTTGGCCGTTATTAGGTGCTTCTGCATCGATGTCCCGGCTGATCTCATCAGCCAGCCTTCGTCCGCGGGACAGCCGCCGCCCGAGCGCATCGACGAATCCCTCATATCGCTCGCGACCCTTCGTCTGGGCAGCAGCCAAGGCTGCGTCTGGCAGCGCTGGCGTGCTGGTCAGCCAGAAGCGGACGAACACCGCCAGCGCCTCGTTGGAGATATCTACGTGGCGCTCGATCCGCTCCAATTGCCGGGTCATGCGGTCAAGCCGGCGGGCCAGCGCGGCCTCCAGGCGGTCAGCGCCGTCTGGCGACAGATGCGATGCGAGCGCGGCCTCGACGATCAGTGCCTGGGGCACCCGCTTACGCGCCGCGTAGTCTGCCAGTTTGCCGGCGAGGTCGGGCGGCAGGCGGAATGTGTGTTTGGTGCGCATGGCGGTCACAGCCCCATGTCGTCCGCTGGATCGAGCGA
>CAJCHN010000046.1 GCA_903970285.1 Rhodanobacteraceae bacterium
CACACTCACCGCGATCAACCCCGGCAAAATCACCAGGAAGGGCAAAAACATCTTCGGCACCGCCGCCAGCAGCGGCACTCTTCGCGAAGACTCCTGCGTGTCCGCCGCCATCGCTCGCTGAATCAACAGGAAGTCCGTGCACCAGTAGCCGAACGACAGCACGAATCCCAGCCCCATCACCAACCCAACCCACTCCACACCCAGCGCATTCGTGTTCGCATGCGCCATGCCGCGCCACGTGTGCAGCATCGCCGGCGGCAGCGTCTGCCGCAGCCCACTCCACCCGCCCACATTCCGCATCCCAAGCCACACCAGCGGCACAAAGGCCGCCACCAGCAAAAAGAACTGCAGCACCTCGTTGTAGATCGCACTCGTCAGCCCGCCCAGAAAGATGTACCCCAGTACGATCACTGCGCTGAGCACGATCGACACATGAAAGATGTAGCGGTCCGGAATGATGCCGTGAAACAGCCCCAGCGTTTGGATCAGCAGCGCCATCGCATACATCGAGATGCCCGAGGAGAACACCGTCATGATCGCGAACGAGAACGCGTTCACCGCACGCGTCTTCTCATCGAATCGCATCCGCAGATACTCGGGCACCGAACGCGCCTTGCTGCCGTAGTAGAACGGCATCATGAAGATGCCGACAAACACCATCGCCGGGATCGCGCCGATCCAGTAGAAGTGACTGGTAATGATCCCGTACTTGGCCCCCGACGCGCCCATCCCGATCACTTCCTGCGCCCCCAGGTTGGCCGAGATGAATGCCAGCCCGCACACCCATGCCGGAATCGACCGTCCCGCCAGGAAGAAGTCGTTCGACGTGCGCATGTAACGCTTCAACGCGAAGCCGATGCCCAGCACAAAGACGAAGTAGACCAGCATGATCAGCCAGTCCACAAACGTCAGGTTTACCGCATGCGAAAAGCTCATCTAAGTCCTTTGTCTAAATCCTTTTACCGATTGCTCCGGCCAGCCGAAAGGCATGCGAAAACTTTACTTGGATTCAACGGCGAGAGTCCAATCACCCTCCACTTTCATCCCCCGCCCAGGAAATTCCTTCGACCTCCAGACGACACGACCGCGCGCCGGCGCATCTGACGCAGAACAGACTTATGTGGAGGCTCCGCCTGCGCAAGACTGGGAGGAGAACCCAAGGGCATGGACGAAAAGATAGATCAGGAGACCACAAGCGGTGCAAGTGCCGCGCCGGCAATCCTCCTGATTGACGACAACGCCGTGCAGGCGGCGACCCGCCAGGCCATTCTCAAACGTGCCGGATACTTCGTCATCGCGGTGCTCAATCCTGTTCGCGCGCTCGATCAGCTGCAGAACCAGGAGTTCCCCGCCGACATCCAGCTTGTGATCACCGACCACCTCATGCCTGGCATGATGGGCGTCGACTTCGTGCGCGAGCTCCGCACCACCTACCCGACTCTCCCCGTCCTCGTCATCAGCGGACTCGAAGAAGCCGAAGACGAGTACAAAGACCTGGGCGTGCTCTTCCGCATGAAGCCCCTGCTTCCGGACCACCTGCTCGCCAGCGTCCACCGCCTGATGCGGCCGGCCGAAAGCGACCCGGCCTGAGCGTCGAAGCTGCCATCCGGTCAACACAAAGATTGATTTCGCGCCATCGGACCCCTCGCTCCACCAGACTTCTCTTCCACCCGGCGGAGAAAGCCTGAGAGAATAGAGCGCGAGGACGTGCTCTCCCGATGAACTCCCATCCAATGCCCGAATTTGGCAGTCTGTGTCTTCTCCTTGCCCTCATGCTGGCCGTCTATACGCTAGTCATCGGCGGCATCTCGCTCTGGGCTTCCTCTTCCCAGAAAAAAGGCACCCCCGAGTACGCCCGCAGCGCCCGCCTGCAGGAGACCGCCCGCCGCGCGGGCATCGCCAGCTTCCTCGCCGTGCTCGCCGCCGCCTTCGCCCTGGTCTGGGCCGCCTTCACCAACGACTACTCGGTCAGCTACATCCTGCACCACACCAACCGCGCGCTGCCCTCCGCGTACAAGTTCTCCGCGCTCTGGTCCGGACAGGAAGGCTCGCTCCTGCTCTGGACCTTCCTGCTCGCCGGCTATGGCTTCGTCCTCCGCGTCCGCCACAAGGTGGACGTCCGCCTGACCGCCTATGCCTCCACCATCCTGGCCGGCATCCAGACCTTCTTCCTGCTGCTGCTCAACTTCGCCGCGCCACCCTTCGCCATCGAGCCCGGCCCCGCGGCTTCTGACGGCTTCGGCCTCAATCCCCTCCTGCAGTATCCCGAGATGGTCATGCATCCGCCCATGCTCTACCTCGGATATGTGGGCTTCTCCGTTCCGTTTGCCTTCGCGCTCGGCGCGCTCATGATGCGCTACCCCGGCGAGAAGTGGATCGCCATCACCCGCCGCTGGACCATGGTCACCTGGATGTTCCTGACCTGCGGCATCTTCCTCGGCGCCCACTGGGCATACAGCGTGCTGGGATGGGGCGGCTACTGGGGCTGGGATCCGGTTGAAAACGCCAGCCTCATGCCCTGGCTCACCGGAACCGCCTTCCTCCACTCCGTCATGATGCAGGAGAAGCGGGGCATGATGAAGAGCTGGAACGTCTGGCTCATCTTCTCCACCTTCCTGCTCACGCTGCTCGGCACGCTGCTTACCCGCGCCGGCCTGGTCAGCTCCGTCCACGCCTTCGCCCAAAGCTCGATCGGCAACTGGTTCGTCGGCTTCATGGCCATCGTGCTCGCTGTCTGCCTGTTCACCTACTTCCGCCAGCGCGACCACCTGCGCAGCGAAAACCGGTTCGAAAGCGTCGTCAGCCGCGAAGCCAGCTTCCTGTTCAACAACATGATCCTGCTGGTCGCCTGCATTACGGTACTCGTCGGCACCCTCTTCCCCGTGCTCAGCGAATACGTTCAGGGCACCAAGACCACCATGGGCGCGCCCTACTATAACCGCGTCAACATCCCCATCGGGCTCTTTCTGCTCATGCTCACCGGCGTCGGTCCGCTGCTCGCCTGGCGCTCCACCTCGCTGCGCACCATTCGCCGCAACTTCATCCTCCCCTCGGTCGCCTTCGTCGTCGCCCTGCTCGGCCTGCTGGTCGGCGGCATCCACCCCTGGGCCGATCCCGACTCCTGGCTGGCCACCACCTTCTCCTTGCTTGCCTTCTCGCTGGGCGCCTTCGTCATCACCGCCATCTCGTCCGAGTTCCTGCGCGGAGCCAATGTCGTCCGCACCCAGACCGGACGCAACCTGCTCGCCAGCGCCGGCGTCCTCATGCGCCGCAACACCCGCCGGTACGGCGGCTACCTGGTCCACTTCGGCATCGTCGTGATGTTCATCGGGATCGCCGGCGGAGCCTTCAACCAGTCGCACGAGCAGGAGATGGGTTTCGGCGACTCTATTAAAATGGGTCCCTATAAGCTTGTCTGCCAAAGCTACACCCAGGATTCCAACCCCAACTACGACACCGACTTCGCCATCCTCAACGTCTATCGTGGCGGCAGGCAGGTGACTGTGCTCGCGCCCGAAAAGCGCTTCTACCATGCCAGCCAGACCAGCTCCACGGTGGTCGCCCTGCACTCCACCGCGCTGGCCGATCTCTACGTCATCTTCGAAGGACGCAACCCGGACAACGACCGCCCCATCATCAAGGTATTTCTCAATCCGCTCATCGCATGGATCTGGATCGGCGTCCTGATCGTAGTCATGGGGACGGGCTTTGCGCTGGTTCCCAGCGCCTCCGCCCGCCGCAAAGAAGTCAGCGCCACCGTGTCCGTCCCGGTAGGCGCGGAGGTTTCACGTGTCTGAATCGCAAGTCTCTCGTTCTGTGCAAAGCCCAAGCCGGGTGCCCCAGGTTTCGCCTTTGAGGCGTGGGTTCCAAACCCTCGTCGTCTGCCTGCTGGCCGTCGTCATGCTCGGCGCCGCCGATCCCTCCGCCCGCTACGGCCGCATCGGCCACAATCTGATGTGCGTCTGCGGCTGCGGACAGGTCCTGCTCGAATGCAACCACGTCGGCTGCCCCGACTCCGCCCGCATGATCGACGAGCTGCAGGGCCAGCTCGCCGGGCCCAACTCCGCCGGCGCAGACTCCCTCATCCTCAACTGGTTTGTTGCCAAGTACGGCGCCACCGTGCTTGCCGCACCCATCCGCGGCGGCTTCGACATCGTCGCCTGGATCATTCCGCTTACCCTCTTCGTCGGCGGCATCTTCGGCTCCGCACTCCTGGTCAAGATCTGGGCAAGCCGCCGTCAACTCGCCGCCGGCCCCGCCGGACTGCACCCAACTCTCCCCATGGATGACACCCTGCGCGAACGCATCCGCCGCGAAACAGAGTGGTAGCCCCCACAGTCTGCATCTCTTCTTGAAGCCCATGGCTCAGGCCGAGAACCGTGAGCAATCGTGCTGTTAGCTCCCAAACTCGTGTTTTCGACGGGAACTAGCTCATCAGCACCAGGCGTCCGCGCGGCGACTTCCGTTCGAAGTCTTCGTGTGCGGCAGCCGCTTCAGCCAAGCTGTAGGTCTTCGCAATCTCCGGGAACGCCAACTCCCCACTCTCCAGGCGGCGGCTCATCTCCGGCATGATCTCGCCGATGTTGGGGTGTCCATGAACCATGAATGCCTGGATTCCGTACCGCTGAGCCGTCGCGGTGTCCGGGGGCGGCGGCAGCAGCGATGCCAGTGCACCGCCTTTGCGGATCAGGCCCCATGATCGTTCCCGGGTCTCGCCGCCAACCGTGTCAAGCACCAGATCCACTCCCTGCGCGAAGTCTTCAAATCGCTGCGTCTTGTAGTCGACGACCACGTCAGCACCGAGAGCCCGGACCCGTTCGACATTCGCGGTGGATGCCGTCGCGATCACCTTTGCGCCCGCCTGCCTGGCAAGCTGCACCGCGCAGCTCCCAATCGCACCGGAGCCACCATGAATCAACACTGTCTGTCCTGGCTGCAAAGGAAACCGCAGAAACAGGGCGCCGAAAGCCGTTGCAAAGATGGAAGGTGCGGCTGCGGCCGTCGCAAAGCCCATGTTCGCCGGCTTCGGGTAGAAGTTGGCTTCGGGGCCGCATAGAAACTCCGCGTACCCATGCCGCATGATGGGGTTGTTGATTCCGTAAACCTCCTCGCCTACGGTACGGCTCGTGGCTCCGGCTCCGAGTGCGTCGATCACGCCTGCGACCGAGTAGCCATAGACCTCGGGAAACCATGGCGGGTAGATGTGACGAACCTCTCCCGACCGCATCTTCACGTCAAGCGGATTGATGGCCGACGCAACCACTCTGACGCGCACCTGCCCCGGCCCCGGCGACGGACTTGGGACTTCTTCAAGCCGTAGCACCGACGGTGGGCCGTACTCTCGCGCAACCATCGCCTTCATCGTCTTCAGCCCGACGCGCGAACCGCCAGGAGCGATCGCCACGATCTCGAACAGCCCCAGATGACTCCGGATGGGCGGCTTGCCAGTCTGCGGTGCCCCGCCACCAGGCTTGCGCTCTTCCCTGGGAAATGCCTGCTGAAAGCGGTCGATCCCTGCGGCGTAATCCTCCGCGCTCGTGACCTCGGCTCGATTGAACGCCTTGATCGTCGCATCCGGCAGCATCCGTTGATGAAGCACCGTGGAGATCGTTGTCTTCTCCTGAATCTTGAACTCGCCGCGCGGAGGCCAGGCCATCAAGAAGCCCTGCTCCAGACCCGCTGGACCATCGATCTCGAAGAGGTTGAACATCAAAGCGCCAGTTGCATGCTGCTGTTCCTTGGCGAAGTGGAATGCCACGTTATGAACGTCCAGAACGATTGAATAGGAGTCCTGCTGCGCAGGCGGAATCGCCGGCAGTGCAGCAAGATCCACCCACGGTTCAACGATCATGTATTCGAGGAAGGTGGCCTCGATCGGATGATCGATCTCCCGCTTGGCAAGTTCACTCCATGCCGGAACCTGCCGGCACAACTCCCGGTACATCACCCCTTCGGGCGACGAAGCGCCGAACGCCCCTTTCCATGCATCGACAAACCCGTCCGAATTCAAAGCATCAGCAGACGTCGGAACATACTGTGTGAGCCGCACGACGCTGTCATATCGCAGCAGCGCAGATGGTATGACTGGTGGAACTTCCATGTTTCCCTCCTCAAGGATGAGCCGGGGCAATCTTCGTGCAGGAACACTGTACACGAATAGTTCAAGTTTGAAGTAAATGCCTGCGAAACTGCTATTTTGAACATGTGAAAAAGAAGGCACCCAGCATCAACGAAGATCGGCCGAAAGAGGTTCTGGCTCCCCAGAACCTGCCCTACCAGATGTTCCTGCTGGTGCAACAGATGACCAGGCGTTTCCAGGAAATCCTCACCCCCCACGGGCTCACTCCCCTCCACTGGGGCATCCTCTGCTGCCTGTGGAGGGAGGATGGGCTTCGCACCAGCGAGATTGCCACTCGGCTCGAACAACTTGGCGGCACAGTCACGGTCGGATTGGATGCCATGGAGCGGGATAGCCTCATAGAAAGGAAAGGGGATCCGGTCGATGGCAGGGTCTCCCGAATCTTCCTCGCAAAACGAGGAGCCGCTTTAGAAAAGACACTCGCACCGTCCGCCGCGGCACTGATCGACGACATGTTCCGGGCGTACAGTCCAGACGAGTACCGGCAACTAGCAAATCACGTCGCGAATCTTCGCCGGACCGTGGCAAGTCCGCTGGAGTCGCCAGCAACTCGAAGACCGGAGCCCGGCACGGACTGATCTCGACTCCCTTCGCATCGTGGAGATCCGATGCGCCTGCTACGCCAACGAGTCTCGTGACGCACCCCTGCGGGTGTATTCTGGGGTTCCCGCGCTCACTCCAATTTCGTTGCGCGAAAAACGGTCATGTCATGCTCCTTCAAGGAGCGCTGCAACAGGAGAAACTGCTTCAATGGACACTGGAATCGTCGCCGGTATCGCCCTCTTCCTGGCCTGCGTCGCCTTCATCTTCTGGCCGGAGCGAAGTCCCTTCGTCCAGGCCGACAAGACCACCGTCGATTCGCTCCAGGAACGCAAGGAAGCCATCTACGCGAACCTTCGCGACCTCAACTTCGAGTTCCTCGCCGGCAAGTACCCCGAGCAGGACTACCAGGAGCAGCGCACCATCCTCGAAGCCGAAGCCTCCACCGTCATCGCCGAGATGGACCGCCTCGAATCCCGGGGCGTCCGCCGCACCCGCTAACACGTAGAACGTCCAACGTACCTCCAGCGAGCCCTTCATCCACCATGACTCTCTCCTTCAAGCACATCGCGCTCTCCGTCACAACACTCGCCTTGTTCTGCGGCTTCGCCGTAGCCGAACCCGTTACCGGCACGGTCACCAATAAAACCACCAACAAACCCTCAGCCGGCGATGACGTCGTCCTGCTGCAGCTCGCCCAGGGCATGCAGGAGCTCGCCCGCACCAAGACCGATAGCCGCGGACACTACTCCATCGAGGTTCCCGGCGACGGCCTGCACCTGCTGCGTGTCACCCACGACCGCGCCAACTACTTCAAGCCCATCCAGCCCGGCACCCAGTCGGTCGACATGGAGGTCTTCTCCGCCGCGCCGCAGGTCGAAGGCGTAACCCTGGACGCCGACGTCATGCGCATGGAGACCGAGGCCGGCGGCGGTTCGCTGCATGTCGTCGAGCACTTCTTTGTCAAGAATGACTCCGCCCCGCCAAAAACCCTCATGAGCGAGCACCCCTTCGAGCTCTACCTGCCGGCTGGAGCCACTGTTGAGGGTCTTGCCGCCAAGGCGCCCGGCGGCATGGCCGTCCAGCAGACCCTGGTCCCCGAAGACGAGCCCAACAAGTACACCATCCTCTTTCCGCTGCGCCCGGGCGAGACCGAATTCCAGGTCACCTATAAGCTCCCCTACACCGCCGATAAGGGCTTCGAATTTCAACCGCGGCCGACCATGACGACCGACAACCTCGTCGTCATGCTGCCGAAGAGCATGACCTTCAAGCCCGGCCCGTCCGCTCCCTACAGCCCGGTCCAGGATGAAGAGGTCTCCGCCCAGACCTATCTCGCGCGCAACGCCCAGCCCTCGCAGCCGCTCGCCTTCACCATCACCGGTGCCGGCCAGTTGCCGCGCGACGCCGATCAAGGCGCCGGCCAGTCCCAGGCTGCGTCCGGCAGCAGCCCCGCCGCCGCGGACGTCGCTGCCGGCCGCGGTCCCGGCGGCGGCCTCGGCGTGCCCGTCGATAAGGACGCCGAACACGAGGGCTGGATCTCCAAGTACAAGATCTGGATCGTCCTCGCGCTCGGCCTTTTCTTCGCCGCAGCCGCCGGCTTCCTGCTCAAGAAGCCGGCCTCCGGAAGCTCCGCACGGCTCGGACCCGAGGGTGCCCTGCAGGTCCTCCGCGACGAGCTCTTCGCCGTCGAAACCGACCGTCTCTCTGGCCGCATGAGCGAAGCCGAGTATCAAAAGCTAAAGGCCGCCTTCGATCTCGTGCTCAAGCGCACTCTTTCCCGTCAGCCTGGGGGGTCTTCGCCGGAGGCAGCGGAAAGTCTGGACTTAACCCACGTCGGATGAATACTTTGCATACTTTATGGCCGGGTGGGGGTAAAGTCCGGAAACCGCATAAGGGAGGAGATTCGTGCTCGGTGTCCTGCGCTTCCTGCAGCTGCTTTCGATGACCCTCTGGGTGGGCGGACTCACCTTCTTCGCCTTTGTCCTCGCCCCCACTGCCTTCGCGGTGCTGCCGTCCATCCATCTCGCAGGGTCGGTGGTCGGCGAATGCCTCAAGATCTTCGACAAGGTCGCGCTCGTCTGCGGGGCAGTCTTCCTCGCAGCCACCGCGCTGCTCTTCCGCCAGGCCGCTCACCGCATCCGCGGCCGCTACGAGATGGAATTCCTGCTCGCCGGCGTCATGCTCCTCGCCACCGCTTACCTGCAGTGGAACATCATTCCCGCCATGGATCGCGACCAGAGCCTCGCCGGCGGCGACATCAACGCCGCCTCCCCGTCGAACCCCGCCCGCATCCACTTCAACCAGCTCCACATCCGCTCCGAGCGCGACGCCGGCCTCACCTTGCTGCTCGGCTTGGGCGTGCTCTTCCTCATGTCCCGCGAACACCTCCGCCTGGATCCGCCGACAGCCTAAGACTGCACGGTCAGCGTAAGCTGCGCCGTATGCACCAGCGCCACGCCCTTTGCGCTGGTCGCCGTCGCTGTAACAGTCAGGTTGTAGATCGCGGCTGCCGGACCGGTCGCGTTCGCCGTGTTCACCCGGCTTCCGCATCCCGCCAGCAGTACCGCTCCGGCCAGCAGCAGACCCTTCCGCCGCCGCCAGGCCAGCCCCATTCCAAGCAGCGCAGCGGCCAGCGTCATCCTGGGCCACAGCGGCAGCGCCGGCCGCAGCGCAGCCGTATTCGCGGAAGTCACCGTCAGGCTGAAAGCAGCAGGTCCGGCCGGCGGCGGAACATAAGCCGGGTTGAACGTCCCCGAAGCCCCGAGTGGCAGCCCCGAAACCGCCAGGTCGATCGGGCTGTTGAGCGCCGCGCCGGCTGGTGTCACGGTGAAGCTGTAGGTCGCAGCTCCACCCGCCGGAACCGTCATTCCCGCCGCGCCGCTGATCGCCAGTGTGAAGTCCCCCGAACCGGCGGCTGCAATCGTCACGATCAGCGGTGCTGAGACCGACGGTAGATAGTTCGTGTCGCCAGAGTAGGCGCACGTCAGCGTATGTGACCCCGCCGACAGCATGCCGATGGCAAAGCTTGCCGCACCGCCAGTCAACAGCGCACTGGCAACCGGTGTCGTCGCGTCCAGCAGCGAGACGCTTCCCGTAGGCGCAGCGGCCTGCCCGCCAGCCTGCGATGTCACCGCGACTGCCAGCAGCATCGCGCTCGACTGCGTCAGAGAGGCGGTCGACGCCACCCGCACCGCACTCGTAAGCGCGCCCGTCCCGGCGATCGTCTGCAGGCTTCCTGCGGCGTCCACCTGCCGGATTCGCGCGTTGTCGGTATCAGCGAAGGTCGTAAGCCCGGCACTCGAAACCACCACCGCGCGCGGAGAGTTGAGCGCGCCCGCCGCTGCCGCGGAGCCATCTCCCAGGAACGCCTGGGCACCGTTGCCCGCAACTGTCGTGATCTGCCCCGTCACGGCGTCGATCCGGCGAATCCGCTGGTTCCGCGTATCCGCCACAAATGCGTTTCCCGCTGTGTCTACCGTGACTCCGCGCGGCAGGTTCAGGCTGGCCGCTGCCGCCGCGGCTGAATCTCCCGCGAAGCCGCCCGCACCGGTACCCGCGACCGTGGTGATCACGCCCGTCGTGCTGTCGCTCCGGCGAATCCGGTGATTGTGGGTGTCGGCCAGGAACAAGTTGCCGAGCGCATCGAACCCCAGCCCGGACGGCGTGTCGATCATCGCCGCCGTCGCTGCATCGCCATCGCCGGAGAATCCCTGCATCCCATTGCCCGCGAGCACTGTGCTCTGGCCGGTCTTCAGGTCGACCCGCACCGCCTTGTGGACGCCCGCATCCGCGTACACCAGGCCACCGTCCGGCCCAAATGCCAGTGCGACCGGAAGCGCTCCCTGCGCCACCGTCGAGATGAGCCCGGAAGTTCGATCCACGCGCCGGATGCGGTGATTGTGCGTGTCCGCGACGAACAGATTGCCGCCAGCGTCGAACGCCACGGCCGCGGGCGAATCGAGCATTGCCGCCACCGCCGGC
>CAJCHN010000047.1 GCA_903970285.1 Rhodanobacteraceae bacterium
AGCGCAATCTCAGACGGGGAGATCCCTAACGCGTAGTCTCGTCCATGCGCTACGAACTGGTATTGTGCTGGCGCCTGCCCTTGATTCACCTCAAAATCGAGCGGCAGCTTGAGGCTTTGCCCGCTTCTGCCTGCAGCGCCAGGATGACTCGGTTCAGATGGAGCCGGCAAGATTTCAGGTGCCGCGGCCATACTCCGAACGTTGGCCGGAACCGCAAGGGGTGACTGTTGGGCCCTCAAAGCGAAGAACGGGGAAAGGACGAGTGAGATAATCAGCAGCTTCTTCACAGGCGGTCTCCACCTTAAGTGCGAAATTCTGCGATTCGTTACCGAAAAATTGCTGCCCCTTTATTTCGCTGGCGCTGAGAGCAGAGGGATGACCGGAACACCCTTGGGCGGAGAGGGATGGAAGGCGGATCTCGGAATAGGCTGATTGTAGGCGACCCGGAGAATCTGAAGCGATATTTCGTAGTCCTGAGAAGGCTCAAGAAAGTCGACCTTCCGCGGGAAACATCCGCTCACCG
The DNA here is from genome assembly GCA_903970285.1 of Rhodanobacteraceae bacterium. Classification (GTDB taxonomy): domain Bacteria; phylum Acidobacteriota; class Terriglobia; order Terriglobales; family Acidobacteriaceae; genus Edaphobacter. Next base: position 524 of record CAJCHN010000047.1, read on the forward strand.
GCTCAGCGCCAAACGAATCGATTTTGGCCCAATCGGCGTACTTCACCTCGGAGACGAGACCTCCGGCAGCGTCCAAGATGGTGAGCGAGTCAACCGTTCCGCGTTGCAGATTGAATCCGATTTGCGCGGTTTGTTCTCCGGCTTTTGTTGCTTGCAGGTCGGCTCTTATTGTTCGGGTCCCACCCTTCTGCACTCCGGACTCGGAGGATTGCAACAGCTTTCCACTTCGCCAGAGCAAGGCATCCACGATCGGCTGCGGACGGAGATTTTCACGAGGATTTTGAGATTGAGGCGGGGCATCGGCGGGACCGGCCAGGAATTCTCTCCTTCCGTCTTCCGAGATCAACAGGCGAAACTCTTTGCCATCGCTCGCCATCTCGAACCCGCGGCTGCTCATGGCCGGAACAGCTCCGGTAACTCGCACCAGGTCCGGTCGGACCAGATCCAGCAGGATCGGGAACTCGCGTTGTTTTTCCCCCACGCGATACTCCTGTCCCGCCCTGGCTCGCAGCAGCGCTTCGATATGCATGCTGTGAATCGCATCAGCCTGCCGGTTATAGGCCGCAAGCAGTGCGTCGTCATCCACCGCGGCTGCTTGCAGCGAGCGCGGGTCCACCAGGGAGCACGGGCTGCGCCCAGGATCCTGGCGAGGGGGAACAGCGCCCACCTGCGCGGCCAACTGGAGACATCCCGCACAGAGCAGTCCTGACTGCGGAGCGAAACGTTTGATCATTTGCGTTCGGGCCTGGCAGCTACGAAGATGCTGACGAAAGTTCGTAGAACCACGATAGTAGACCCACGATACAAGAGGCTCTTGATCCACGACCAACAACGCTACCAGCCGCTGACGCTGGCGGCGAAGGCGGAGATAATGGCCGCCTGCGCAAAGCTGAACGTTCGGCCCTCGGGGTTCGCCTGGTCCAGCGTGATGGGCGCGGCCGGGGTGACGTGGGGTGTCATGCCGTTCCACCAAAGATCGATGTTGCCGAGTCCGCCGGCCACCAGCGTCTGACGTATCAGCTGGAAGCTGCGCTGGCCATCATTCAATTGAACGTAGGAGGGATGTTCCGCATCCATGGGAATGCCCAGTCGCTGCGCCATCAAAGCCCGCCGGAAGTCGCGGATGGACGGCGAGCGTCCGTTTACAAGCTGAGTGTCCGTGAAGACGAGGTCGCTCGAGCCGTCGAAGGTCAGGCCGCGCCGCCGGAACGTGGAACCTCCAACGACCGCCCAGCAGTCGTCGATGATGATCACCGTGGTTTCTATGCGACTGTAACGCCCGGGGAACCCAATGGGATGGAATCCTACGGTTTGTGCCGTGGGGAGTTGGGACGGAATGGGCGGGTGCGCGCTGGGCTGGCCTACGAGAATGTTGTAGCGGTCAAGAACCTCATATGCGGCCATGCCTTCGAAGCCGGCGGCGAAGTCCGGGTACTTGGGCACGCACACCATGGCGCGCAGGCCGGGCAGGTCCTGCATGCGCTGGTTCAGGATGCCGATCAGGTCGACGGCGTAGCTCGGCAGCGGCGTCACGGAGGTGTCGGCGGTGCTCGAGAATCCCGGCGTCTCGATGTAGACGAAGTGGCGCGCCTGGGCCAGCGCCGATGCGAGCGCCCACTGCGTATCCCGCCGGCCGAAGGCCGAGGCCGCGCACTCCCGCAGGATCTCCTGTGCCACCTGGAGCGCCGCGTTCGACGGCGTGGTGGTCCCGGCGGGCGGAGGTGTCATCAGGCTGTTGAGCGCGTTCACGACGTCCTGCTGGATCCCGAGTTGGCTGGGCAGGGAGGACGCAGTCCCGACCAGGCCCTGGATGAACTGGTTGATGGTGCTGGGGTTATTCGCAAGCAGCGGATACAGCTCGGGCGACTCGCAGATGTGGCTGCGCGAGATAAATGACACCGGTCCACGAGATATTTGACACCTAGTGCCATTTATCTTGTGTATTTGGCTGGTTTTGGTTTGGGAATTACGTGGGAATTACGTACTTGAGTCCCTTACTGCTTGGCAGCGAGGGATGTGGGTACGCAAGTCCCGAGCCCCAAACACTGATCCGCACTTTGGGCATGGGCGCAGGGATTTCGGACGGGCTGTTTTGCCGAGACGCAATCGCCGCGCATACTCACTCGCGTAGGGGGCAAGCTCTTCGAGGGTGCAGTGTTCAGGCGTTTTCATAGGGTAGGGATGTCTGCCGGGTTACGTACCGGCCCCGAGGTACCACCCTCAGACGCACCGCTTACCGTAGGATCGGCGCGGCGGAGCTTAGAGTTTGCCGTGATACTCGTTGACCAATACGCCATTATCGTAGAGTCCGATTACTTGGATGCCGTTGGCGAGGTTGCGCAGAACGCGGCGCTCGCAATGGGCATAGATGGCATCGACGGAGCCGACGAAATGCACCGCACCTGTATCAGTTCCATCCGTGGGCGCGACGGAATTGTGGAGGATTTTGCTGGCCTTTGCGAGTTGCTGATCGGTGGTCATGATTGCTCTCCTTTACAGCCCAACTGTGATATTTGCTTTGCGGTTGATGGCATCCACTTCGCTGCGGAGCGGGCGGCGCCCATTTGTTGCGACGAACTCTGCGGTCAGTCTGGCGATGAGTGCGAACCGCTGCTTGGATACGCTGGCAACCTTGGCTTCTCGCTTGGCAATCGCGGTCTGGATTGGGTTTGCAATGCTGAGTCCCCGAGAGCCAGCATCCTCATAATCACGCTCTCCGAGCGGGCCGTCATTGTGAAATTTGTCGGACTTGAGGAAATATGCCATTTGTAGCTCCTATGAGGCTGGTTGCCTCTGATGTATTCAGATTAGCACATTAGGTAAATGTGTCAAGAACTATTTTAGGGACTTATGTATATAAATCCCAATTACGTACTTGAATGTGTCAAGAACTATTTTCACGCCCCTGGTTGGGACAGAAATGTGGCGGGTGACGGGGTGAAAACGAGCCCCGTGGAGGCACCCGATATGAGCGGAATAGCCTGGGCCGAATCGGCCTGAATCTGACCACCTGTCACGGTGGACTCGGAGAACGTGTTGGCGGCCGAAAGGATGCCAAAGAACAGCAGGATCTCGCCATACGGGAATGGGGTAGGCAGTCCCTCCAGGTTGGAGCCAGCCGGGAAGCCGGGAATCGGCGACGTGGTATCGAGCAGCAGGGTTGGAGTGGTCGCCTGGTTGGTGATGACCAGGTAGAGGGTGAGCACCGACCCCACCGGGATGCCGCTCAGCGACACCGCCGGATAGGTGGTTGGAGTCGTCTGGCCCATCCACTGGATGGTGATGTCAGGCACAGTGATGGTGCATGTCGAACCGTCAAAGCTGCCCTCGGGCGTGGCCTGCAGCAACCAGAAAGGCGTTTGCGCCGGCAGGATATCGCCCATGGGAAGGCCGGTTCCAGGAACCGTGATGAAGCTGCTCCCAGGCGCAGCGCTGACGTCGCTGAGAGCGTTGGGATAATAGCTCTGGATTGCCAGTTCGCGGCGAACATCCTCGCCCTTCTGCGACTGCAACGGAGCATACGTCTTCACCGGATCCACCACTTCATACAAGCCCGCGAACGACGGGGCGGCGGTCGAGTCCAATGTGATGATGTCGCCAGGCTCAACCTCAAGCAGCGCGTTGCCGTTCACGTCGACGCTTTCGAGATAGCCGGCGATCGATCCTTTCAGCGGAGCTGACCAGTTCGGACCGTCCGGTCCAAGGTCGCGCGTCATCAGAAACTGCATCACTCGGTTTGTTTGGTCGAATGTGTTATTTCCGATGTCGTAGAAAACTTTGATCTGTTTCGAAGTAGGTGGAATGCCAGGTGCTATCTGGCCTGCATATTTCTGGAGAGCGCGATGTTGCACCACCTCTGGAGCACGCTTGGCGAACCTGGACTGCTGCGTACCGAGATATCCTCCGGTGGCTGTTGCAGCCTTCTGGGGTCCGCCTGCAGCGGGGAGCTGCGTCGGGATCGGATCGACAACCTGATAAATCACTTCATTGATTGTGACCGTTGCGCCGCCAGCCAGGTACGTTCCGGCAAAGTCGGCGTCGTCACTTCCGCCGCCATAAACGAAGTAGTTACCCGGCCCAAATGGCTGAGGAGATACGGTGGTGAACGTCGACGAATAGTAAATTTCTCCACTTGTTGGAGGGTTGGTGGTCACCGATGCGACCTGACTGATTGCCGGAATTCCTAAGTCGCGATACTGAGGAATGTAGACGTTTGGAGCGTTTGTCAGGTCTTTCTTCGGAAGCTTCAAAGAGCCCGGCACCATGTTGTTGAGCGAGAAGGTGAAGACGCTCGCACGGGTCTCCTCCCCACAAAAAGCGATCTGACTACCCCTGACTCTGCGATAGGATGCGCAGTTGCGCAACTGTGACTCCATCATGCTGCCGAGCGTCGCGTCCGAGGCGAAGGCGAAATGACCGGAGAATCGTGGTGAGCCATTCGGCAGGATAAACGCGTTGCGGGCTGCGTGAGCGACCATGGCCGGCCAGTCGAAGCAGGCTCGCTCGGCATTTGTAAGTCCGGCGAGCGCAGGCTGTTGAGGCTTGATCTGGAAACGCAGCAGCGTTTCGATCATCTGCCAGGTGGGATTTGTGGTGAATCCATAACCGATGACGTTGCCGGCGTTGTCGAAGATACGGCAGCGCGTGGTCCGGTAGACGCCGACTGGCGTGATGTTCGGTGCATTTCCGCTTGTGGTCGCCGGGGAACGCACAAAGTAGTAAGCACGGTTGCTCCAGCTTAGAGCGGGAGTAACCGTTGGAAAATAATTCAGGAAATTGTCGGTAGATTGATCGGGACCGGAGCCGATCAGGTTATTTGGCATACCAACCGTCGAATAAGAACCACCGTGAAAGTGGAAGTAGATAGGACGGTTGGCGATCGATGGGAATTCAAGCGGGCTGCTGAATTGGTTGGCTTTATAGATAGGAACGCCGCCGGCCAGAGTATCCGTGTCGAGCAGCGTTTGGGCTCCGGTAGTGAACATCACGCAACCATCCCACTCTCCATCCGCCAGCATGAACTGCTCGACCTGGGCAGGTAACTGGTTTGCGCCGCCGCTCGGCGCGCTCGCGGCTACAGCCGGACTGAGTGCTGTAAGACCGAAGATCGAGTTTACCTCGTCGCCCTGAACCAGGACGTATCCCACGCAGAATGGGAGAGCTCGCGTGCTTTGCTGTTCGAATGCAGGATTGAGCGGCATTAGTTAGGCACCTTGGGGTTGTAGAGACGAAGCGGCGCCTGCTGTGCCACCTGAGTCTGGTCGGCTGTCGACGTCGACGTGACATACTCGGTGACAATGCCGTTGAACCGGTTCAGCGAAGAGCAGGTCCCATAATCGTTATTGCAGGGTGTGGCAGAAGTCGAACCACATGCGAAAAAGCTGCCCCCGTTGTTGAAGATGTTTCCGCAGGTTGGACCGATTTGCTCACGCGGCGCGGGAACCTTCATCCAGGCGTAGCTCCCCTCGACCGAAACGTCCATCGTGGTCCCACTTACATTGATGTCGGCCTCGTCGACAATCCCCTGAAAATCGAAGAGCGAGTAAGCGCACTCCATGCTCCAGATGCGGATGTAAATCAGCGCGCCGACTAACTCGTGCGAAGAGAATATCTGCTCGATGTCGCGCCGGATCGTATCCCCGGTGATGTTCTGAATGGCAAATGTTGCGGTCGAGGTCTGCGTGCTCTTGTACTGGGTAAAGACAGGGGGAGTTACCAGCCACGGCTGGTAGTAAGCCATGTTCGACGGCGGAGAGGGAAGACCAGACGGCGTAATCGCTGGAGTCAGCGCGGCTTCGCCCATCAGCGCGCGTGGATTGAAAGAGGGCGTGACGGTTGGCGTCGCGGAGAGTATCGCTGCCAGCAGAACCGAAGGAGCCTGAACCTGCGCGTCGGACCATCCGAACAGCGCACCCTGAATCGTCTGGATGTCGATCAGAGTGATCGGCGCAAGGGCGCCGCTGGCCTTGATGCGTTGCTTGACCGGGACTGGGAGAATGTTCGCCATCAGTAGATGTAAGTCAAGGGTGGAAAGATCATGCCCGTGCCACCGCCCGTGCTGTTCGCCGCATAGACAACTTTGACGACATGCGCATCGAGCACCGCGATTTCGCTGAGCGTGACGTAAGCCGGGACGCTGCCGACTGATGGAGTCAATGTCAAGGTGTCGCCGATCAGCTGAGTCGCGTTGCCCGTCGACAGGTCGAGGCCTTCGACGATGTAGTTGTTGTCGAGCAAGATATGGACTACGCCGAGGTTTGCGGCGATCCGGAAGACCATCTGGAAGCCGAAGCCGACGTACCCGGTAGCTGCCCAATCGCCCACGGCCGCCGTCTGGTTGTACGCCTCGATCGCGGCGGGCGTGATCGAGGAGGAGCTTCCGGTCGCGGCCACAAGTGGCGAGATCTGCGTAACCCACCCGCCCTGCATCAGCGCGGCCAGGGGATTGATGTAGTCGTCGACAACGAATAGCGGATGGCCGTCAACGGCGAAGTTCGTCGGGTACTGGAGCATGCGGGCGCGGGGCATCTCTTCGAAGACCACCCCCTGGATGGTGTATTTGGAGTTGGCCGGGTGAGAGATCTCAGGCTCTGTCATAAAGCGGCCGACATACTGTCGCCCGTTGTAGTCCTGGTCGATCAGCGTGAAGTATCCCGCTTTGAAGTTATGGTAGAAGCTCGAAATGCGCTCGGCCGTGGTGATGTCCGTATTGAGCCAGGAGAGCGAGAAGACGTGGCCGCCGTTCAGCACGTCGCGCGACGGATAAATGCCGAAGCGCGGACGCTGCACCTGGCGATTCGCGCCCATCTTGCGGGTGAATCCGTAGCTGGGGTTCGGGTTGAACGCGAAGCCAAGCGCCTGCCAGTTGGTCGGGTTGAAGATGTCGGTCTCGGCCATCAGTCCGCCTCCCCGGCATAGCGTGTGTTGCGCTTGGTGGTTGCCTGCGCGATCTGGTCCATGGCGCCGCTGTTCAGCCAGTTCTTGACGCTGGCGGCATCGAGCGCGTCCACATCCCAGTAGTGGTTGTGGGTGTCGCCTCCGGATCCGCCCGCGCCGAAGCGAGCGGAGGTGTTGCGCAGGTACATGCCCGCGATCTCCGCCTCGGATGCGCCTCCGTTCATGGCGTCGATGTACGCGCCGTGGGTACTGGTGGCGGCCGGATTCGCCACCGTCTCCCCGAGGATTGTATGAATGAATCCTTCGTTCCTGCTGGTCGCCAGGTCGCCGAAGCCGGTGATGCGCCCGCCGGTGTGGAACTGCACGGCCGAGGCGGCTCCATAATCGTGGCCGCCGCGCGCGAGTTGGTTGATCTCGTCGGTCAGGAACTTCTGCTCCTTCGAGATGTACTGTGTCTGGGCCCACTGCGCCGCGCTGCCGCCGAACTGCTGCGCGATCGCCGAGTAGCCGGAGACGGCCACCTGATTGATGGCGCTGATGGCCGAGTCGGCAGAACCGCTTCCGCGCGAATACATCTGCTCCGCCTGGTCCATCTGCGGCCGCATGTTGCTCTTGAAGTACTTCGCCGCACCCAGCCGGTTGCCCTCGCCCGTCGCCCAGCTGATAAGCCCGGTCGCGGCGCCTACGCCCGCGCCGATCGCTCCGCCGATGGCCGCGCCCATGGGGCCGCCCAGCATGCCGATCGAGGCGCCCAGCTCCGCGCCCGAGGCTGCCCCGGTGAGGACTCCAGAACCTTTGCCCGACTCGAACGTGCTGACGAGCCCCTGAAAGCCCGTGTAAGCGCCGAGGCCCGCGCTCGCGAGCGATCCAAACTGGCCTGCCACTCCGGCGGCGCCCGAGGCCATGCCGCCTGCTGCACCCGCCTGCTGCATCGCCTGCTGCGTGGCCTGCGTACTCAGGCTGTCATCCCCGCCGAAGCTGCCCAGGCCGGTGGCCATGTCGCTGGTGTCGCCGGTCATGTATCCGGCAAAGCCGCCCGACTCTCCGTTGTCGGCGAACGGCGCGGCAGTGGACGAGTTGTTCCAGAACGATGCGAGGTTCGCGCCCGTGCTGGCCAGCATGGACGCGCTCGACAACATCGAACTCCCAATGCCGCCGCCAGCCGGAAGCACCGCGGCTGGAACCGAGGTCGAGGATGTGCCGCCGAAGCCGAAAGCACCTTGGCTTGATGTGCCGATGGAACCCCCGAATGGCTGCGTTCCCGGCCCACTGACGGCTCCAGGCGAGGTCGAGCTATGGTTGATGCCAACGCGCTGTGCGAGCGCGCCCAGCGGACTGCTGGCGAAGCTGCCGGCGCCTCCACCGAGACCGCCCAGGTGCTGGCCTATTCCTCCGGCGTGCCCAGCGCCGCCCACCTGGTTGCCGAAGACGCTGGAGAAGGCCGCCGTCTGCGCCAGCCATCCGGAGATGATCTCGAACATCATCTGCTTCATCCGGTTCTGAATGAACTTGACCGGGTTGTCGAACGCGCCCTCCAGCATCCCTGCGATCGAGTGCGCCATCTGCTGGTTGGCGTCCTCGATCTGCGCGTTGGCGATGCGGTCGGCGTCGACCTTCTGCTTCTCATAGTCGGCGAAGGCATTCTGGGTGACGCCCGGTTTCGACTCTTCGGCGTTGATCTTGGCCAGCATCGCCGTGTGCTGCGCCTGGATCTCCGCGATCGAGGAGCGATACTTGTCGACCCACGAACCCAGACCATCGCCGCGGCCCTTCGCTTCTGACGCGGCGGCTTCGCGATCGCGCTGGAGCGTCTCGTCATGTAGCGTCTGTTCGAGCTGCGCACGCTGTCGCGAAGCGTTCGAAACGTCGGCATCGTTGCCCGCCTGAAGTTGCGCCCGCGCTGCGATGTGGACCTGGTCATTCTGATTCAGGTCGCCGTAGAACCTGACGTAGGCATCGGCTCGACGGTTCAGGCTCTGCTGCAGATCGTGATCGATCTTGCCGAACGCGCCGAGCTGATCGGCCGTGCTGCGGTCCAGTTCGGCCTGCTGCTCTTCGTCGAACCTCTTCTGCGCATCGGCCATCTCGCGATACATCTGGGCGGTCGCGGTGGCACGATCCCTGGCTGCCAGCGCGGAGTCCTGGCCGGGCGCATTCTGATCCGCGTAAAGTCCCTTCTTCTGCCGCTCGTCGATGTCTCCGAGACGGTCCATGCCCTGCGCCTGGATCTTGCCGTAAGCCGGCAGCGTTGCCTCCTGTTCGGCGCGCGCGCGCTTCTCGACAGCCTCCTGTTCGTCCTGCATGCGCTTCAGGAACTCGTTGTTATAGCGCAGCTCGACCGCGTTGATCTCAGACTGTGTGCCGATCCCGGAGCGGCGGATCTCCGCTTCCGCCTGCAGCTTCTGAGCCAGCAGAAGCGCGTTCCCCTGCAGCCCCGCGTTGGTCGCTTCGTTCTGCAGAGTGACAGTCTTTTCGGTCACTGCGCGTTGTAGCTCAACCATCTTCGCCGCGGCCTCAGCGCGAGCCGTGGCATCCTGGATGGCTTGCTTCTGAGCTCCACTACTGCGTAGGCCGCCACCCTGAGCACCCGCGTCCTGGGCGCTGGTGTACCGCTGATTCTCACGATTCAGCTCCAGGCGCTTCTGCAGCTCGGCGTTGATCTTCTGCCGGCCTCGCAGCTCCGAGTCTGCGGCGTGGTTCGCCTCAATCTGCATGAGCGTCAATTCATGCTGCATCGAGAGCGCCTTCGGATCGAGGGCGTCCGACTGGCCCTGCGACTTGAACCCTTGCCTCACCATCTGCGTGCCGCCGAACAGGCCCCCCAGGGCACCGGAAAGCGATGTCATGTTTCCGCCGAGAGCCGACAGAATTCCGGACCAGGCGGTGTCATGGATCTGGGTACCAACATCCCTGAACGTCTTCGCGGCCTCGGTAGCTTCGTTGATACGTTCAGTCGCGGTCTCGATCGAATGAGGATTGATAAAGTCCTCATCCTTGTGCGCCTGGACCTGCCGGTTGTATTCCTGCGCGACAGCGTTGAGCGAGATGTACTTGTCGTAGAGGTTGTAGACAGCCGCGGCGCCCCGGATGAAGACCTCGGCGATGGCTACGCTGGTGATCGCTCCCATCACGCTGGAGATAGCGGTGGTGATTGCTGGCATTCGAGACAGCATCGCCTCCAGCGCGCGAGGCAGCCGAAGCCCGAACTCCTGCGAAAGGAGCCTCACGGCATCGAGGTTCGTGGACATGTAGCCGCCCAGCGAGCGAGTCGCATTGCCTGCACGGGTCATGGAGGCAGCGGTTGTGTTGAGCTGCGCCGTGAGCGCCTGCAGCGAGGCCGAATTCGCCTGGATGGCCGGCACGAGCTGATCGAACGAAGCGATAGTCTGCTTGACCGCGGGAACGGCCTGCGCGTTATTGACCGTGATGACGATCTCGACTGCGTTGGGCATCTAGGATCGTCCTCCGCGCAGCTTCTGGCTGCAGGCATGGCACTTGGTCTGGTGCGGGTTGTCCTGGCGCTCGCCACAGCGCGGGCACGGCGGGTGCTCGCGCTCGAACTCCAGGCGCGCGCGCTTGACGGCCACCATGCCGGCGATGTCGGCCTGGGTGAAGCAGTCGGGTGGGAACGAGATGCCCAGCTCCAGCGTGTTGGCCAGCTCCAGGAGATATCCAGCACGCGTGTAATAGCCGGGGGAGATCTCGCGCAGCGGCTCATCGGCGCGGATCCGTTCCGCCTCCTTGGCGCTGATACGGTCCGTCAGTTCGTCCAGTCGATGGCGGCGCAGCGACTCCTCAAACAGGGTGCGGACGGCGAGCTGCAGGCCGTCCGCGTCGCGCTCGATCGAGACACGATATGGAAGAGCGTGGTTCACGCGGCCGGCGTCTCCTGGGGATCAGGATCAGCGGTGAAGGCCGTCAGGTTCGGATCGAAGATCTCCTTCGCGGCGATGAACTTGTGGAAGGCGTCCATCTCATCCTGGATCTGCTCGCGCGACGTGAGCGGCGAGCCGCCGACGCCGTAACCATCGACCGAGAGGATCAGCTCGTCGTACAGCTCGACCAGGGCAAAGTGTCCGCCGAAGTGAATCGTCTTTCCGGTGCGGGATCCGCCGATGACCATGCTGCGGGTGGAGGCGTCGCGATAGCGTTTGTGCTGCGCGGGCGTGGGCGGACGGAAGATGTGCTTCAGGCCGGTGAAGCGCAGCATCCTGCCATCGTCGCCGGGCCACACCGCCTCGATCGACACCTCGTCCCCTGCAGGCGAGATGACGTATTCATCGTCGGCCGGAGGCGTCGCCGACGCCTGGCAGAGTGTGATGCCCACCTGCATCCGGTGCGCCAGCGGGATGCGCGAGGTCCACTCCGGCAGATCCTCGATGCGGCCGCCATTCGAAAGCTTGTAGCCGTCGACAGACTGGATGACGCGCTCGGCCAGAACCACGGACGCGGTCTGGTAATCGGCTGTGGTTTCGCGTCCCTCTGAGGTCTGCTCGCTCGTGATGCGGAAGGCGGCGAAGTACGCCAGATAGTCTTCCTTGCGGACGCGCCGGCAGCGGAAGGTAAAGGTCTTGCTGCGATCGTGCAGGACGATGGTGCGGGGCTGAGACGGATTCAACAGAACTTCAGACATGCAGCTTCCTCATGGGGTTGGGATCGGTGCGGTTTTGGACTTGCCAGGGTGAGGAACCCTGTCGTTCTTTGAGCGCCACGTAGGATGCGGCACTCATCCGGCGGCGAAGGGTGCTTCCGGCACTGCGGAGAGAAAAAGACCTGGGCGGACGGAGGAATGCTCCGCCCAGGGAAGAGAACGAGTTAGGCGAACTTCAGAACCATGCGGCGAGGGCCGATCTCATGAACGCGGAAGCGGATGAATGACCTTGTGAAATTGCGTGGGAACGCTTGGATTGACCATCGTGGATGACCTCTTTCTTTCCATGCCGCGTCTGCGGCGGAACTTTATGCCGGAACCAGGTAGATCGGCGTGTTGTTGATGACCACCGCGGAGATCGCGGCCTGCGCTCCGGACTGGATGGCGGTGGTCTCGTCGAACGACAGTGCCCATGTGACGACACCGTTGGTATTGCCCACCTTGTTCGCCTTGAAGCGCACGCTGGGCCAGGTGAACGAGAAGCGCAGGGCGTTGGCGCCGACGGTGCCGATGGTGATGCTGCAGCGGATGCCCTGCTCGAACCACTGGTTGACATCGTCGACGGAGTTGGCGGCGATCGTCAGGTCGACCGAAAACTTCGCGTCCCCGTTCGAGTTTGAGGCGGCGTACAGCCCATCTCCGGAACTCTGGAACGGCACCGTGCCGCGATCGACCTTGATCGAGATGGACTTCTGCCGTCCACTGAACGGCGTGGCGACTCCGGAGGCGGGCGTGATGGTGACGACGATGTCCGAGTTGAGGAAGTAGGCGTTCGGATTTGGCAGCGCGGGCAGCGCGGCCAGCATCGGCCCCTCGGTCCAGCGGCCGGTGCCGATCATGTCGAGACTCAGCATCACGGATCCGCGCTCGGCGATGTCAAGCGAAAGCGTCTTCGCGCTCATGTCCTGGAACTTGCGCTTCTGGTCGTTGGTCTCCTCGACGTAGACCGTTGTGCACGGCATAGTCGGGGTGGACTCGAGCATCGAGAAATTGTGGGTGTACGGTCCGGCTCCGGACGCGGCGTCTTGGCCGAAGAGCAGAGCGAGCGCCCATCCCATCAAGAAGACATCGGCTTCGGACTTGATGGTGCCATCCGTGTCCCACGCGGTGATCTGGTCGTCGGTGGCGAACTCGGTGCCTTTGCCGGCCATGTTCTTATCGTTGCGGCTGGAGGGCTTGACCTGGAAGACGCTGGAGGCGTCGAAGCGCTGACGCTGGGTAAGGTTCGCGTCGGCCAGCACACCACCGTAGGCAGCCTGGGCATTGGCGCTGAGGACGAGATTACGATTGCTGGTTTTCTGCAGGACAAGCGCCATGGCAGGCTAAGCTCCTTGATGCGGATCGGAATGCGCGGAAGACGGTTCGGCAGCGGGCGAAGCTTCAGCCGGGGTCACCAGCGTGGGCTGCGGAGCGGCTGCGGGCGGCGCCAGCTCGAAGATAAGAGCGCCGCTGATGCGGAAGTCGCGCAGCCAGGGCCACTCGAACGACTTCTCCACCTTGGTGCTCTGGCCGGGCGTGAAGACCAGCGCGCGGCGGTTGCCGGTAATGGTGAGTGGATGGCCCTCGGCAATCTCCAGGCCGGCGCTGTTGAGCTGGACCTGCACGAAGTCGGGCTGGGCTCGATTCTGCATCATTCGCCTCCTGTATCCGCGCCGGGATACGCGTTGGGCGCGGGAAACTGCGCGATGCCCGGAACCGAGATCTGCACCACGTAGGCCATGCCGGTGTTCGCTGTAGGGAGCGGAGTCGTCCGGCGATAAAGCAGCGGCTCGGACTGACCGCCGCCGCCGGCGAGCTGGATCCGCGCCCCGACCAGGATGTCCGAGACCTTGCCGGCCAGCGCCAGCGAGGCCTCGCGCTGCTGCTGGGGGTCCGGGCCCAGGTGCTCGTCCGCACAGATCACGCCGTACTGCTGCTCGGCGTTGTAGTTTTCTCCGGTGGTTTCAAACGTCTGCGCCGACTCCTCGGCAAAGAAGACGCGCGCTGCCGGCGGCGTTACGGTCAGCGCACCCTGTTCGTCGAAGTCCTTGTCGCCGATCGCGTCGACGTCGACGGCGTTGCCGAGCTGATCCTGCAGCAGCGCGATCATGGCGTTCCAGACGGGGATTATGGGCAGCGTGCGGCAGGCGCTCATGGAGTCACCGCCGCTTTGCTCACGCGGGCGCCAATGTGGCTTTCGAGCGCCAGCTCGATGTTGGTGGGGTCTTCGGGACGAAACACCAGGTACGGACGCGCCGGAATGTTCTGGTGACGCGTGTGCGCGGAGATCGGCATCCCCTGCGCTGGTCCCTGGTAACGGGTGCGGACGTTCTCGTCGTCGCCGAACTCATCGGTGATCGTGCGGGTGCCGAACTGGCGGAAGCGTCCGGAGTGGAAGTGCTGGCGCACGTTGACGCCGCGTCCGGGAATCTTCGCCTGCGCGCCGATACTGCCGCCCAGCCGATCGCGAGAGCCGTACTGATGCACCGCCGCATAGACCAGGTTGGTGCCGATCGTGAGCCGATCTCCCTGCACCTGAGACTGGATAGAGCCGAACAGCCTGCCGGACATGATGAGCAGCTTGTGACCGGCGGTGTAGCCCTTCTTTTTTTTCGTGGAGGCCGCGAGCGCGGGCCAGCTCCCGGACGGAGAACCTTCGTCGCGGAATGTGCGCGCGACCGAACCCATCATGTACGCGCCGATGATCCGCAGCATATCCGGCACGTCGGAGACGGCGGCACCGAGCTGCCCGAGCGAGATCATCAGCTCGTGCTGGCGGATTGTGATGGCGGTCCCGGCCATGGCGCTAGACGTATCCTTTGAGGTGGTGCTCGGTGAAGCGAAGATCCTGGTGCATCGGCTTGACGGCGGATCCGGTGGGCGTCTGCGGAGCGGCTGCGGTGGACGGCTGATCCAGCTGCACCTTACCGGAGGAGATATCCCGCAGCATCTCCATCGCATCCTGGTAGCGGGACTCGACGGTCTCGGACATCTTCTGCGGCCGTCGCGAATAGAGCGAGTAGATGGTGAGGTCGCAGCAGATCGAGGTCAGCTCTTCGCTCGACTGCAACGGTACCTGGTAGCGGTTGCGGGTGTAGCCTTCGATGCGTCCGGAGGCCCAGTTGAGCGCCTCGGTCAACACCGCCTGGTTGACCTGCCCCGTCTTCTCATCGTCGGTCAGCTGCACGAGCTGGGCGATGGTCATGCGGACGAGCAGGTCGGACTGGGCGGCGTAGGCCATGGCGGCGAGCTACTCCCGGTTGGGCTGCGCGATGGGTTCAAAGGCAGGTGCAGCCGCGGCTGAGGCCGCAAACGCCGCCAGGAGCGCTTCCTTGTTGGCCGCGGGATCGAGCGCCACGCCGATGGCTTCGCCGTGGGCGAGCAGCTCCGCGACGGTCAGCTTGGCGAGCGTCGAAGGGCCGAGGATGATGGGCGGCGGGACCAAATTCTCGGTGGTGATGATGCCCTTCGCCAGCAGCGGCAGCGCATCCTTCTGGGTAAGCTGGACCGTCTGCCCGCGAAGGTAGCGCTTCCTGTCGTGGAGCAGCAGCTTGTGCTTGACGGTGTACTTTTTGGTCTCTGCCATGACGTATCTCCTGATCTTCGGTTTGCGGCGGCTGTGGTTGCAGCCGCCGCGTTCCGCTGTCGGTTGTTTAGGATCTCAGTTAGTCGGCGATCGGCGGAGCCGGGATCGCATCCATCGTCGGCGCGGCGCAGCAGTTGGAGATGAGCACGATGGTCTCCTGCGCCGTGATCCGGGTGTCCCAGTACCAGTCAGCCGAGATGATGTCGGCCTTGGCATCGAGATAGGGATCGGCGAATTCGATCACCCCGTAGCCGCCGACCGTGCCCGGAGCGTTGGTCCAGTCGAAGGTCTTGAGCGCCGAGACATCGCTCATGCTGGTCGCATCCGCCGCGTAGGCGACAACCATGTCCACGTTCCAGGTAAAGCTGGAGTTGTTGTTCTTATCCAGCTGGACGGCAGAGGCCAGCGCGCACTTGATGCCGAAGACGCTGGAGAGCTGTTCGAGCGAGATGTAGCCGCTTACGTTGGTGTACTTGAAGCGATCGATGATCGTCGGGTTGGACTGCAGCGCGACGAAGACTGGGTCGGAGATAATGCAAATGTTCGGGATCACGCCTGCCTGGCGCACGATCGCCTTGGCGCCCTCGACGACCTCGACCGGGTTCGAGACGTTCGCGCTCGACGAGAGATAGCTGTCGAACATGTTGGTGCCCGAGAGCGCGATCACATTGGTGAGGTTTGCCGGGTTGGTGACCAGGCCGGCGATGTATGCCTCGCGCTGCAGATTGAGCTTATCGACGAGCCGCCGGGTCGCCGCCTGTTTCTCCGAGAAACCGAGCCCCAGCGAATACTGCTCCTGCTCATACGGGACCACGGCGCTGAGCGCGTGCGACTGGCAGAAGTAGGGCGCCACGCCATAGGTCATGCGGTCGTTCTGCGGGCGTGTTCCGGCGGCGCGCAGCACCTGGCGGTCCAGCCGCTGATTTGAACGATCGAAGACCACATACTGGAACGACTGACGGTCGACCGGAACACGAGGAGCCAGCATGTCGCCCACGAGGGCGTTGTTGCGGAACTCCTTCATGTAAGTGGACAGCGCCACGTTGATAGTTCCAACCGGCAGATTGGGTGCGAAACTGGCCATGCTATGTTCCTGCCTTCTTCCGCCTCAGCGGAGAGAGATCAAACGACAAAACCTCGATTTAGCGGATGAACGGGTTGACGTAGACGACGATCTCGTCGTTCGCCAGGGCGCCCGAACTGACCGCGCGGCAGATCACCTGGTCGCCGGCCGCCGCGCTCGGCACCACGCGTCCCTGATTGTCGGAGACGAGGTACTGGCCAGCGTTCACGGGCGCGCCGACGACCGCATAGGCTTCGCCCTCGAAGACGATCGAGATGGGATCGCCGGCATTGACGGTAGACTCTTCGACAATGCCGATCCCCTGCGCGCCCGCCGCGGCAGCGATCAGGACATGCTGATCGTCCGCACCCTGCACAGCGACAAGACCGCGCTGCATGGCTGCCGCTCCCGCCTGGTAGGTGCGCCGGTTGCCCGAGCGCGAAATGACGCCTGTGGTTGCTACTGCACTCATCGCTGACTCACCTTCCGGCCATCCAGGCCAACTGCGAAAGTTTGGAGATGGGCGCCCGGCTTATTCGCCAGACGCCCTTTGCTGCTGCTGGATAAATGTCTAGACCTGCCCCTCGGACGCGCCGCCCGGCTGCGTCAGCTCGGGATGCTCGGCGGCGACCTGGCTCATGGCGGTGCCCCAGTCGATCGACTTGTCGCGCACCCGCTCGCGGACCTTTTCCGCGAAGGCGATGGAGTTGGGGTCGACCCTGGCCCGCGGACTATCGTTGATTGGAAAGCTCTTCGCGGAGGCCGGGCGCGCTGTCGACTGGCCGGTGTAGACCGGAGCGCTGGGAACGATCTTTTGCAGGCCTTCCATGAAGGTTGTCAGGGTTTCGAGCATGGTCTGCGTCTTCCTGGCGTCACCCTCGCCGAACTCGATGGTCTGGGTCTGTTTCGCCAGCTCCGCGAACAGATGCGGGATGCCCATGCGGTCGAACGCCGGCACCCATACTCCCGCCGACTTGAGACGGAGCACGGCGGCATCGGCGCGGCTCTTCGCATCGATCTTCTGCTGCGCGGTCTGCGTGTCGGAGAACGTCTGCTTCTGCGCGTCCAGCTGCGCCTGCAGCGGCGCGGCGGCGGCCGTGGCGGCCTCAGCGGCCATGCGCCGGACATCGGCTTCGCTGAATGTGGCTCCCGCTGCCGGAGCGGCGCTGCCGAAGCGAGCGTTCCACCAGGCGTTGAGCGTATCGATAATGGTCCGGTGCTGCTGCTGTTCGGGCGTGTCTGGCATTGCTGTCTCCTCTGCAAAGTCGATTACGATCGACTGCTTGTCCTTCTGGTCGAACTTGATATCCGCCAACCCCTTGCACTCGGGGGGCTGCGCCCCGAGGAATGCGACGTGCCGAAGCGAAAGGCCGGCGTCGTCGTGGTAGAGCGAAACCGAGCGCTTGCTGAATCTCCGCGACTTCACCATCTCCTCGAAGGTGGGGTCCACATCAGGCTTCAGCTTGCCCTGCAGCACTTTTCCAACCCTCCGGAGCTGCTCGAACCAGCCATAGGCCGGCGCGTCGTGTTCCGGATGACCGATGCAAGCCGGCGCCTCATGGAAGGACGGGTTGTAGCGATCGACGATCTGCTGCAGATCCTGCTCGGTGTAACTCCCTTTTTCGCCGTAATCCCCCGCGCGAAAGAGGTCGATCCACTGGTTGGCGAGCTGGCTCATTAGTGGCAAGAGTAAGTTGATGGTTGCTTCGGGCGGCGTAAAAGTCCCGAAGGTGGAATTATTCATGCGCGACTTTGAAGACCTTATGGAATCCGGGCTGCGGGACCTTGAGAATGGCCAGTGCCGGCAGCCGTTCGTAGCCGCCCTGCGGAGCATCCTTGTCGATCGCCAGCGCCTCGTGTTCGAGGATCGGAATCACGATGCAGCGGCAGTTGAATCCGTTGGGTGGATAGATCTTGTTCCATACCGGGTCCGCTTCCCGCGCAACGAAGCCATCGAGCACCGCGTGTTCCGGACGCACGCGATCGTCGCCGACCGTCAGGTACTGCCAGAACGACAGCAGGCCAGTGACAGCGGGATGCTTCATCTGCTCGTAGCGGCCCAGCGCATAGGCTTTGTGCATGTTGGTCTGAAAGACGGTGTCGAGGGTGAACGCATTCAGTTCTTCGACGCCGGCCTCCGAGGTGAGCCGTGCGGCGGCTTTCTCGAAGTCGCGCTGCGTCCCGCCATTCTGGAGCACATCCGCAAGCTCGTCGCGGATCTTCTGGATCAGCCGAACGTCCGAGACGCCGGAGATCGTAAACGCGTCCCGCTGATACTGCTGTGTCAGCCCGTCGAACGTCGCCCGGGTTACCGGCGTCAGGTTGCGCAGATACTCAGCCTGATCCGTGGCCGGGAGCGTGACGCTGAATCCGGCACGCGCGGTGACCTGAGCATTGCTGAGATCCTGATCCTCGTCGTCATCCTGATTCTCGACGCCTTCGGCGAACTGGCGCACCGGCAGCCGGGAGATGGTGGCGATCGGCACGGCGACGCCGGTCTTGCGCGCTACCTCACGCACGATCTGGGTGCGGCCGAGGATGTTGGCCGAGGCCAGATGCTTCGCGAAGAGATCCGCAAGCTCATGCTTGATGTTGGCCGAGCGCAGCAGGCGGCGATTCATACCAGGCCGGACTCCTCCGCCGCCTGATCGAATTGCGCGGGCGTCGGCTCACCATCGGTGCCGCCGGGCTGCATGGACTCAGCGAGCGCGAGACGTTCGGCCATGTGCGCGCAGACGTGGCAGGGCTGCTCCGCGCAGATCGGGCAGGCATAGGTGAGGGCGAGATCGGCATCCTTGAGCGTCATTTGGCACCGCCCATAGCGTCGACGATTTCGACGGTTCGTTTCGCCAGCAGCTTGCTCGCCTCGTCCTGCATGCCGTCGAGCAGCTTATCGAGCTGGACCAGCTGCGCTTCCGCCACTGCCTGGTTGCGCTGGCGGGAGGAGCGCCGCGCCTGCAGCTCGGCGAAGGTCACGTCGCCGGCATCCGGCACCGCGGTGACAGGCTGCTGGGCGCGCTCGACCAGCACATCCTTGGGTCCGGGCGCGGGCACCGAATACTTGCGATAGAGATAGCCCTGGCTCATCGGCAGGCCCATCGCCTGAAGAGTCTGGTCGCGGTTGAGGGCCTTATCCAGATCCTCCGCCTGGCCGATCTCGTATCCCCACTTGGGCATCGGCGCGGCGGGCCCGAAGTTCCAGAGCACGAGCGGACGCACAAGCTGATCGTTGATGACCCCTGCCGACGCCATGCACAGACTGATGGCTTTCTTTTCGAGCGTGTCGGAGTGGACCTCGCCCAGCGCCTGCGTGCCTTTTCCCTTCTCGGCGCCGAAGCTGGTGAGCGTCTCGCCCAGGATGCGACGGGTGATGTTGAGCTGCATGGCTTCGTAGAAGTGCTCGTACACCGCGGGATCCTGGACTCGCGCGGCGGTCAGCAGCTCCTTGTCGTAATCGAAGTTCCGGGGCACGCCCGTGGCGACTCCGTCGCGGATCGCCTGAGCGATGGTTGCGGCCAGCTGCTTCTCAGCTTCATTGGCCCCATCGTTGTAGCGGACCACAACGTTGCCCGGACCTTTCTCGGCATACAGCATCCACAGCCGGATCATGTTGCGTTTGAACCATGACGGCCAGAATACCGAGCGCAGCAGCGGGCGGCCCATGCGGTTGCGCGAGCGTGGCCGGTGACTGTAGATGAGGAACTTCGATTCCGGCACCGGCGTGCCGTCGGACGCATAAGGCTGATCGAGGAACTGCAGTGGCCCGATCTGCGGCTTGAACCGGTTGGCAAAGAGGAACAACTCCTGCGGACAATCCTTCACATCCAGCAGCGACGCCTGGCCCATGGACGTGTCGAATATCAGCTCGCCCACCGAGAATCCGTAGCCGATCGCATCCAGCATGTTATCCAGCACCAGGTCGAAGTCCTTCAAGCCTTCGAGCTGCGCGCGGATGAAGTTCGCCACCTCGATGGCCTGGCTGGATTCATCGAAGGGCTGCACAGAATGCGGGCGGCCCTTGACGTTCATCTTCAGCGTGTCCAGCGCGTTGGCGACGTCCTCATCCTTTTCTTCCATCTCGCGAAACATGGGGATGGCGCTGCCATCGTTGCGCAGCATGGATGACCAGATCATCGTCGGGTTGCGCATGCCGCCGAAGGCGAGCGTGTTGCGATAGAGGGTGATCTCAGTGTTGTAGAGAGCCTGCTCGGTGACGATCTCACCTTTGGGCGGAAGGGGCGGAACATTCGGGTCTGGCATCAGTTATAGCCTCCGGTCTCGGAATAGCTGCTGGGCACCGGGCTGGGCATCACACCGAGCGACAGGTTGCCGGTATCGGCGGCGAAGTCGCAGAGGGCAGCGCTCCAGAAGCGATCGGCGTGAGCGAAAAGCTTCTTCCGCTTCGCTCCGGACACTGCGCTTTCCACCTCGATGCGCGGGGCGTCGAAGGTCACACCCGTTGCCGTCGCCTCACGCTTGATGGATTGGAACTCGTCGCGCACCTGCTGGTCCGAAGGGATGCGCCAGCGCAGCTTCTCCATGTTGCGTTTGAGGCGGATCGCAAGGTCCACCTTCATACGGACGCCCTCTTCGTTTGTTCCTCCGAAAGAGACGCCGAGCACACGTCCCGGATTCGACTGGTCAAGGTAGTCGAACAAGCCGCTGCCCATGCCGGTCTTATCGATCGCGCTCCGTCGCGTCATATTCACCCACGGATCGAGCAGCTCATGTTGCTTGGGAAAGCTGGTGTTGTGCAGCGGCATAATCATGCGCGTCCACATCACATCGGCAACCCGCTCCGCAAGCCAGAGCACGGTAGCATCGCGGTCTCGCGCCACATCGATTCCGGCGAATAGCGGGCTGCGTGCCGTGTATCCGGCTGGCCAGTTCACCGTAGCTCCCGCATCGATGCACGTCTGCAGTAGCTCGGGCGGGATCCAGGCGCCGGTCGCCTTCAGGAACATGCAACGGAACTCCTGGTTGAAGGTGTCCTCGTCCTTGATTCCCTGGCGCATCTCTTCGATGTTAATGGGGCAGCCTTGAGCGACCGCCTTGAACACGTCGACCCAGTGTCCGCTCCACGGCCCTTTGATGACCGGATTCGGAGTCGGCTCAATGCCATACGTTAGGCCGAGATCGTCAGCAAGCTCGAAGAACTTTCCCTGCTCGCCATTTGGCGTGGAAAGAGCATCCAGTCGGTTGCCCAGCGCCACCTGGCGGAACGCGGCCGCCCAGATCGCATAGGAGTCCTGCTGATGGGCGTACTCATCCAGGACGACGTCGCCAGGATAACCGCGCGCCGTCCGAGGATTGGACGCGAGCGCCATGATTCGGGAGCCATTCGCGAAACGGATGCGCTGGACCGTGAATTCACTCCTGCCGATGTCGTCAACCCACCAGTCGCTGTCGCAGGCAGCCACCGCACCGATAGCCTGGATATTCTTCTGGCACTCAGCAACGAACTCGATGGACTGATTTTGAGAGGCTGAGAGGACCGTCGTTGTCGTGCCGGAACGCGCCAGGCGACGCATGATGTGATCTACGCCGGTGCCATACGAGAAGCCGATGCGGGCGGATTTGACAGCAAGTTTGAAGCGCGTCTGGTCGTCGATCCACGCCTGCTGATAGGGGCGCAGTTGCATGACGGCCGGCAGAGATAAGTCCTGGCCGATAACTTCAACCATTTGCGCTCACCGGTGCGGGGCCCATGCCGAAGACTCTCTGGCGAATCTTGTTGATGTCCTCTGGCGTGAGCGCCTCGCCGCGCGAGACCTTCTTTTCCGCCTCGTCCATCTCTTTCTGGAAGCGTTTGCGCTTCAGTTCCGCGTCCTTCTCCAGCTGGGCGACTCTGCGGCTTTCCACTTCGACGCGCTGCTTGGCGAGATCCACGCGCTGGATCCGCGACATGGCCATGGTCAGAACGTTGAGCCCCGCGATAAAGGAGTCGCGATCGTGAACGGACGCCGAGCGCGCCAGCTGAAACACCTGGTCGCGCATCGCATTGAGCACCGCCTCGTTCCCGCCCTCGATCGTGGCGGAGGAAAATGCCTGGGCAAATTCGCGCGCCGCGGCCGACTCCGCCAGCACCTGCGCGCGGGTCTGCTCGATCCGCACATCGAACCAGCGCTGCAGATTCGAGCGGCTCAGACGCAGCTGCGGGAACAGCTCCAGCACGGGCAGCTCCAGCTTGTCCCACTCGACGAAGCCGCCGTCATCCTTCGCCCAGTCCTCGCTGTAAGACCGCGCGCTCTGCTCCGCAATCTCGATCCACGTCTTCCCGCGATCGCGCAGGTACTCGATGGCGCGATGCACCGCCGGGGGCAGCTTGTCGATGTGGAACGGCTGCCGCGTGGCGCGCGCCTCGCCGGTGCCCGGCCGCTTGCCCGCACGCTTCCGCTCCGATCTGTCGCCGCGTGCGCTCATCAGTCGAAGAGCACCTCATCGTTACTCTTGCGGCGCACCGTGACCGCGAGCCCCTGCGGCGTCAGCTCGATCTCGCTCAGCTTCGTCCGTTCGTGCTCTTCGTCGAAGCTCTGGACGTACTTGATATAGCCGATGACACAGAGATCCTGCAGCATGGTGATGATCTCCTTGCGGCCCATCTGCATGCCCACGTCCTGCATCATGCCGTAGATATCGAAGTCGTCCATGCGGCTGAGCTGCTTCTCGTGCCCTTGCCGGATGAACTTCAGCATGGTTCCCCGGCGCCGCATCATCTGCCGAACCGCTGCGTCCGCGATCATGTGTGGTTCTCCCGTCTGGCCCGCTGTGCATCTTCATTGAGCCGCGTATTCAGTGTGAGGATGTGGCCGGTCAGCGCGACCAGGGCATCGCTGTTCTGCTTGAGCATCGCGTCCTGCGAGTCGAAGCGGGCATAGACGTTGGGAAACTCCTGCGCCGCGTAAACCGTCAAACGCCGAACCTCCTCGGCTGAGCGGCCGCCCTGCTCGGCCAGGATCGTCAGCGCGTCCGCGGTGCGCGTCTGCGCGTCGGCTCCCTTCTCCGCGGTGCGCACCCAGGCGTTCATGCCATCGCGCGCCACCCCGATCCCCTCCATCGCGACCTTCCAGACAAAGAAGACGACGAAGAAGACAATGATGGCCCATGGTCCCCAGCTCTTGAGCAGGCCGATCCCCTCGCGAGGGTCTTTCGAAAGCATCTGCAGCGCGCCGACCCCCAGCGCCATGCTGCCTCCGGCCCCCATGCCGAGGACCAGGAGACCCTTCAGCCAGCTGCTGTTCACCCGCAGGCGCAACGACCCTTCCGGCCGCTTGGTTTCAGCGACACTGATCATCCGCGAAGCCCCTCCGCCGGCCAAACCCCGAAAACCTTCCTCATCCCGCTCTCCACAATGCCCCCGCAATCGCTCATAAAATTCTTGCCAGGGGTGGACATGAATTATCTGGTGCTATCCCATCCCCCAAATCGTCCTGGGGCATCCTGGCGCGTTCCGTGCCCGAGGTGCCAGAACGGGCAGAAGTCGCACTTGTAGGGGTGCAGCCCGCCCCCGGTCCGGAGCGAGACGCGCTGCTGGTAGAACTTGAGCGCGGCTCGGGCGGCCGGTTCGGAGGCGTGCTGCTCTTTCCCCTCGCAGCTCGACTCGAACCGCGACTGCGGAACCGGGTTGCCGGGCGCGGCTGCCATGGCATTTTCACCCTGCGCTTACAACCCGAACGCTTCGGCCTGCGCGAATGCCCGGTCCAGGTTGACGTGCATTGCAGCTGCCTCCTGCTGCAGCTCCTGCTGGTCCATGTACGGACGCACCTGCGCCAGGTGGATCGTGTCCGACTCGCGCAGATCCAGCAGCTGGGCCGTGGTCAGCGTGGGAGAGATCAGCGCGAAGACCACCGTCACCACCGTCAGCAGACCCTTCAGCGCAGCCAGCACCGCCTGCTGGGTCGCCGAATTCTTGATGCCCGCGACCTTCAGCGTCGCCGTGTTGAGCTGCCCTTCGAGCGTGGTGATGGCCGCCTGGATCTGCTGCAGCACCGACGCGTTCGGGTTGGCCATATAGCTCGCGGTCAGCGCCTGCAGCGTCTTGGCCGCGGTATCGAAGGCCACGTCCGTCACGCCCACCAGCGGAGCGTCGGCCGGCAGCAGCGACGCCACCACGCTCGACACGGTATCGGCGGCGGCAACCACTTCGGGAATGTGCGTGTTGATCTCGGTGACAACCTGCAGGGTCGTCTGCTTCTGCGCCGGAGTGCAGCCTGTCAGGGTGACGCAGGTCATCGCCACGATGGCGACGCAGGATGCGACGTTGGTGTGGACGTTCCTCTTGATTCGCTCGAACATGGTGAGACTCCTCTGTTGGTGTTAGGTGGCTGCCATGTCGTACTGGCAGAGCTTGAACTCGTCCATCAGCACCAGCAGGTCGGCCGCATAGTGCGGGCTGGTGGAGTAGCCTGCGGTCTGCAGCGCAAGCGCGAAGGACTTGGGCGAGTAGCAGACGCACATCGCATTGCTGTACCGCGCGGCGCCCGCCAGCAGCTGGGCGTGGGCCTCGAACGACGCAGCCTCATCCGGGTACTTCACGAACAGCGCCTCGACCAGAACCTTTCGTCCGGACTCGTACTCGAACGTCGGAAATTCCTCGTAGGTGTCGGGCGCGGCCAGGTGCGTGGCCTTGATGCCGAAGTAGTTATGGCAGCTGAGCGCCAGCTTCGAAGTGCCCCAGCTGCTCTCGGTCATCCACTGCGCCAAGGTGACGCTGGCCGGGACACGCCACTTGCTCTGCGCCGCCTGGGCGGCGGGAACGGCTGCCTGCAACCGGGCCAACTCATCTGCTGTCGCCATGCGTCTTCGCTCCTCTTCAACCCCGGCAGCGGAAACGCTCCGAGGGTGCATCCGCCCTGAAAAGCCGGCGGCAGACGCACCCTCATCGAGCGGCTCTGGCGATTTCCCGCGACCTCCTTTCCTCTCCGAATCCGAAAGTGGGCTGCAATGCCAGTTCGCTGACCTTGGGGTCGTAAATGGAGGATAGGGACGAAGCGCCCGGACACTCACCAAAGGTCATGAAGGTGGAAAAGGTTTATTGTTTGGGCACAATAAAGCCGCCCGGTGAGGGGCGGCTTAGGGGGACTTAGCTTTCCTTTCAGTTTCGTGTGTTGATGTTGCTGCTGTCGGCGATCGCCTTTATGGCTTCGATCGTCAACCCCGATTTTGTTATGGCTGCGCCGAGGAAGAACATCGCGAAGTTCCGCCTTCGCATGCGATGCCAACTGTCAGTGACTTGGCGTCGGAAGCGACGTGAGCGCCGCCACGACTCGAAAGATCACGACGATGCCTATCGAGATGCCCGCCATCGTGAACGCGCCTACAAGGCCAGCGCGCGTAGCGGCTTTCATCAAAATCGGTGTGAGCTGGGCGACCAGATCGCTGTGTTGGTCAACGCTCTTGACGGCGAAGGGAGCGGGATCCTTCTCACGACACTCGGGATGCTGAGCGTTCCCAAAGCCTGCAGGCTTACCGCACGTATAGCAATTCCCCATGGAACCTCATTTCCTCTTTGGTGCTGGTGGATCACCGATGATCTTGACCACTTCGCCCACAATACTCCAGTTCCCTTCATCTCTGAGCATCCTGATTGGGTGCCGCTCGGACGTGTTCTGGGGGATCAGAAAATAGTGCCCTTCGTCTCTACGGAGCCACTTGATCGTGACGCCGCCCTCCCCGTCTCTGGCCGCCACCATGTGGCCGAGCAACACATCTGCCACACGCTGCGCGGTATTCACAATAACGATATAGCCGTCGTTCACGAGCGGCGCCATCGAATCGCCTGCGACATGAAGCGCTACAAGCTTTCCGTTTCGCGGCAGCCACGCTGTCGGAAGCGCCACATAGTATTCAACGTTGCTCGGGTCCACGGCCCGTGGCGTTCCGGCGGCGGCCGCGTCCTTCAACACTGGGACTCGGCGGACGCCGTCCTCATCCTCGGCGACGGCCATCCTCGATAGCCCCGCCTCTGTGACCCACAAGGCCCGCTGGGCATCGTCCGCAAACTCCGCGATCTTGACCAGCGCGGACGCGGTTGGGCGGCTGTCGCCCCGCTCCCAGAGGGAAACAAGCGACTGCGTGACACCAATGGCCTCGGCAAACTCAGTCTGACTCCATCCTCGGGCCTTACGCAGGCTTCTAATACGGTCCTTCACGGGCAGGGGCAGAAAGCCCTCTATCGGGATTTTCGTATTTTTCATTGACAGGTTATGAATTGATTCGTAAATTGATGAAGCAGTCCAGGAGCCCCACAAAGTGGTACGCAAGAAAATCAGCCTCAAGAATAGCAAGGAAGCGCCCGAGGTCGCCCGCTCTTTACTCTTCGTTGGCCTCTTCACTCGCGTAGCAGAAGAACTCGGTCTAAGCGTCAGCCACGTCAATAAGGTCGCCAGGAGCAAAGCACAATCCAAGCGCGTTACTGAAGCCATCATTCGGGAAGTTCGCAGAATCGAGCGCCAGACGGAGCGTGCCGCGTGAATGCGCACCTGCTCCGCCTCCAAACCCAATACGCGAATGCCGTCTACCTCTCGGCCCGGTACGCCCGTGAAGCCGAGATTGCAAAGCAGCTGCTCGATGAACTCGCCGACGACGAGGCTAGATCGCAGTTCGCCAACCGGGCGGAAGTTCTCCCCAGCGTGGCGGCAGTCATGGACGTCGAGGAGGGTCTGTGAGTTCACGTACTCAGTCTCAGCCCTCGGTGCCGGGCAAGTCACTGGAAACATCACGCTCGAATTCCGCCAGCAATTTGCAACAGAGCCTGTTCGGAACCCCGCTGCCAGGCAGCATGAATGACGAATTGATGGTAAGAAGTGTCCTCGGCGACGCTATCAAGCGGAGTGGAAAAAGCAGACCGCAGGTCGCCGAGGAGATGAGCGACCTGCTCGGGCTCAGTGTTACCGAGCGGATGCTCAACGCTTTCACAGCGGAATCGAAGGAACTGCATCGTTGGCCCGCAGCCTGGGACCGCGCCTTCTGCCATTCGACCTGTGACGATCGGCTGCTGATCTGTCGCCTCCAGGCCGCAGGTCTCCGCGCGATCACTCCGCAGGAAGAAAAGCTGCTGGACCTGGGTCGACAATATCTCCGCCGCAAGCGCGCCGAGAAGAAGATCTCGCAGATTGAAAACGATTTTGACGGGGTCGACCTATGAGCGCCGCTCTCGCCCTCTGCGCTCCGCCGATCACCGCCGCGACCGTCCAGCCGCGTCTATGGCTCACGTTTGAACAGGTGTGCAAGGCGGCCGGGTGCTCGCCGAATACACTGCGCCGCGCCAAGGATCGGGTGGGTCTGACGACTCGGCCGGGCAAGATTGGCCTCAACGGGAAACCGGTGCCGGAGGTCCTGGTGGAGTCCCTGCGGCCCGATCTGCGGGCCAAGGTCGAGGCGAAGTATCTCACCCCGGGGACGCACCGTATGAGCGGCGTGTCGACGCGCCCTCCAACCGAGGTCGCGCCGCTCTTCGCCGCGGCCGGACCCGGCCAGAGACCTGCTGCCGCGGCTCCCCTGGCGCTGCCACCGGAAGCGTTGCGCCTGGCCGAAGCCCGGCTGGCGGTGATCCTGCCACTGCATGAGTTCCAGGCGAATCGCGAGCGCTATGCGGCGCTGCGGCTGAAGGATGGCCGCGCCGTGACGACCGTCAAGCTCCTCGCCACACATATCGCCGAGACACAGAAGCTGGGCGGCAAATTCCTCATGGTCCGGACGCTACTTCGCTGGCTTGCCCGTTACCGCGAGGGTGGGCTCACTGCCCTGGCTCGCAAACCTCGTGAAGATAAAGGAACCATCCACTTCTTCACCCGCTACCCGGCAGCCGCACAGCTTGTCGCCGCTGAGTACTGCAAGCCGTTTGCGACGGCCGAGCGTGCGCACCGCGCCATCCTGCGCAGCCAGGAGCTGCTGCAGGTTCCCGATGCGGAGCTGCCCAGCTATGAGACGGTGCGGCGTTACCTCGAAACACTCCCGCGGTCGATGACGATCTTCGCCCGCGAAGGTCAGCGTCGCTATAACGAGACCTGCCTCCCGCACCTTACGCGGTCCTACTCCGACATCCAGCCCGGCTCGATCTACACGTCGGACCACATGATCCACGACGTGGAGGTTCGTAACGATTGCTTTGTGGGCGTGGAACAGGACGCGCCGATGCGGCTGCGCTTTACCGCGATCATGTGCCTCAGTTCGCGCAAGATCGTGGGCTACGCCTGGACCGCCGAAGGCGACTCCCGCTCGATCGCCACCGCGCTGCGCCGGGCGGTCGAGCGCTACGGAGTCCCGCACACGTTCTATTGCGACAACGGGCAGGATTTCAAGAAGGTTGCAAAAGGCGCGCTGCATACACGCCCCACCGAAGAATCCATCATGGAAGGAACCGAGCGCCTGCTGCACTGCGGGGCGCTGCAGCAGCTCGGCATCCAGGCACAGGCGTGCCTCCCCTACCACCCGCAGTCGAAGAATATCGAGCGCGCCTTCCGCACGCTGCATGCCCGGCTCGACGCCATCTTTCTGGGCTACCTCACCGGCAACAGCTACAACCGTCCGGATGCGGCCATCCTGGCGGGGTCAGAACACCGCAAGCTGCTCAAGCAGGGCATGGCCCGCTACTCCAAGCTGATACCCGCCAGCATGTTCATCAAGCTGGCCGAGACCTGGATCGAGCAGGACTACAACGCCGAGCATAAACACCGCGGCCAGGGCATGAACGGACGCACGCCGAATCAAGTCTTCGACGCGGGCAATCCGATCATCACG
Source organism: Rhodanobacteraceae bacterium (assembly GCA_903970285.1). Classification (GTDB taxonomy): domain Bacteria; phylum Acidobacteriota; class Terriglobia; order Terriglobales; family Acidobacteriaceae; genus Edaphobacter. Next base: position 29,441 of record CAJCHN010000047.1, read on the forward strand.
CGACGGTCGGCGGATCCCGGGGTGCTGGCGATTCTGCTCTTCGAGCGGCGTACGGCACTGGTGCGGCGGACGGCGATCACGGTCAACAAGCGGCGTTACATGCCGGTCGGTCCCGCGGACTGGGCTGCGCTGCACAACGCCAACGATCGCCAGGTGATCGTCGCTTACGACCCCTGGGACGCGGATCGCGCGGTCGCGCTGAGCCAGGACGGCCGCCAGATCGCGCAGCTGCAGGTGGAGCGCCTGAGCGCGCATCCGCTGACGCCCACGCCCGAGAGCCGCGAGCAGATTGCGGAGATGAGTCAGATTCGCGGGCGACTGGCGAAGAGCACTTCGATCACGCTCCAGACCATGCACCAGCAGGTTGCGCTGGCCGGCCACAAGTCGGACCTGCAGGATCTTGCCGATCGCGCGCTCGCGATGATCCCGGTGACGGATCTGGTGAGCCAGAAAGTTCCTCAGACGGGGCCAGAAGAGCCCGCTGAAAGAAAGCAGATGCATTCCGCCGACATCGGCGCACGGCTGGCCGCTGGGCTGGCCAGGAGGAAGTGAATGAAACCCGGAAGCAAGAACCGTAGACGCAAGGCCGATCTGGCCAAGCTCAACCTGCCGAGCGACGTAGAGATGATCGAGCGTCTGCGCGCCTTCGTTCTGCGCTCGGGGCTCACCCTGGTCGACGTCGGGACGATGGCAGGAGTGCACCCGTCCAACATCGGGCGCTTCCTCAGCGGCATCTATGGGTCCGACACCATCGAGATCCGCGCGGCTGTGAAAGAGCTGATCGATACGCACGAGTCGGTCGAGCAGAACCGCCTCGGCCGGAAGCACTACCGCACCGGTGCCTTCGACGAGATCCAGGCGGCGGCCTGGAGCGCGCTGCGCAATGGCACAGCATACATCGTCGACGGGCCGCCAGGGACCGAAAAGACCGAGAGCTTCCGCCGCGTCGAGCATAAGATCAATACTTCCGGCGAGGGCAGGGCCGTGTATGTCTATGCCCGCGTTGGCCACACTCCCAAGCCTTTTCTGTCGGAGGTTTGCGCGGCCGCCGGCATCCCCAATACAGGTCACATCGACCCGCTGATCCGCAAGCTGCGGTTCTTCCTCGGGCACGGCCGCATCCTGCTGATCGTGGACGAGGCCCAGCACCTCGGCAACGAGGGCCTCGAAGTGTTGCGCCAGCTGCTGGACCTGCCGCCCTACTTCGGCGTCATGCTGGGCGGCTCGCACGATCTCACCCAGCGCCTGCAGCACTGGCAGATGGAGCAGTGGCGCAGCCGGGTGCGCAAGACCATCTTCCTCACCGGCCCCACCAAAGCCGAGGCCCGCAGCATCCTGCGCGCGGAGCTCGGCGACCTGGATGACGACCTGTGCGACGCCACCATCGCCGACTGCAAAGCGGTCGCCGAGCGGGTGGAGATGGTGCGCGGCAAACCGGTCCGCCAGCAGTTCACCTACACCTCCATCCGCGATTTGTTCGGCGCGATCGAGGTCGCCCAGCAAACCCTCACCCCAAACCTCACGTTAGTTCCGCCGGCCAGGCCTGCGGAGAAAGAGAGCGCCGCATGATCCGCCCCGATGCCGATGTCTGCCTCCGCCTCAACCGCAACGATGTGATCGCCACGGTCTCGACGTCGTCCGTTCCGAGCCGCTGCAAGGCATCCCTTCAACATCTGCTGCTGGCTCCGGTGACGTTCGTGCTGTTCGCCGTGCTGCTTGTCGCGTTGCTGGCCCACCACTGTATCGACGTCATCGACCGTTACATCGCGGATCCCAAGCTTGACACCCGCCATTTCGCGCGGCGGCTCCTGTGGCTGCAGTGGGGCGTGCTGGCCTTCGCGTCGTTCGTCCTGGTCTACAACGTCTTCTTCGCCTGGTATTCGGGCGCGTTCGAGCGGGCGGTGCGCTGATGACCACGGCTTACTGCACAGCCTGCGACCAGGCACAGCCGGTCGACGCGCACTGGCGCGTGATGCAGATCACGGGCGGCGGCACGCTGAAGATCTCCGCGCCGTTCGAGCCTCGCCCCGGCGACTATTTTCCCGATTCCGCGCTTGCCTGCGGCCAGGGCTCAGCCCTGGTCCTGGTCGAGCGCTTCCTTCACAGCGGCAGCTTCGAAGCCGTTCAAACCGTGCCCCAACACCAAGACCAGGAGACCGTAGCCCATGCCCGATGAACTGAGCCCAACCGTTCGCCTCACTGAGCAGCATCCCAGCCCGGCGCTGGATATCAACGCCTTCGATCACGATTGCTCCAAGTTCCTCTACTGGAAGGCCGTCCAGGAGGGAGCCAAGAAGGAGGCCGACGCCTACAAGGAGAAGATCGTCGCCGGCCTCATCTGGCACGGCAAAGTGCCGGACAACGCACCCAGGTCGAGGCGGGTCGCCAGCTCCGCCCACGTCGCGACCATGACCATCGGCACCTCCGTCGAGGTGGACGACGACGCGGCCGCTGCCTTCGAGCAGCTGCTCAAAGAGCTTCGCCTCAGCCGGTTTATGGGCAAGATCTTCACCAGCCGGCGGGAATACTCGCTGGTAAAGGATGCGCACCGCTTCATCACCAACCACAAGTGGCCGGCGAAGGTCGCCGATCAGATTCGGCTGGCCTATCTGCGGTGCTTCTCGGCCAAGACCAACGCACCATCGCTGATCGTCGAGACCCAGGAAGAGATTACGCGCCGCGCGGAAGCTGGACTCGCCGAGCTGGCGACCAAGGCCTCCAAGGCCGGAAAGAAGGCAGCCTGATGAGCCACGCCATCGATAAGACACCGCGCGGATTCGCGATGTACGCCGACCTGCGCGATTCGTACGACAACCGCATTCGGGTGCAGGAGTCTTCGGCAGCATCCGGCGAGTTCTGCTGGGTGTTCGTGGGCGATCCGGGGGATAGCTACGGAGTCCACCTGGACGTCAAGAGCGCTTGCGTCATCGCGGATGCATTGCTGAGCTTCATTGACGATGTGGCACAGCGCCGGCCGGAAGAAGATGACCGGGTGATGAAGGCAGGTGACCGATGAAGAGCCTGGTGTTTACAGAACGGCTCGCCCCCGCCGTGGTCACACCGGATGCGCGGATCCTTTCGGTTGCCCTGCATGCGATCTGCGCGCTGGCCTGCGCCTCGCGCGAGATTGCCGAAGGCAAGAAAGACCAGGAAGCAGCGATGCGCTCTTTCTCGGCGACTGTATCCCAACACCTGATCAATCTCTTCCCGAACAGCTCCGATGCGGTTCGCGAACTGATGCTGTGCGCCCATCAGCACGGCCTGGTGCTTTGCCCGGATCTGGGTCCGATCGACTCTTTCAAGGAGGTAGTCCATTGACAGTCGCCGCGAAGATCAACCACCGCATGCGCCGGAGCGGGCTTACCCGCGGCCAGGGAGCGATTTACGCGCTGGCCATCGACCCCCACAACGTTCACTGCCTGACCGAGTCGCACCTCGACACCTGGTGGCTCTCCCTCTCGGCCGAGGATAAGGCGGAGATCTACGAGCAGCGCCTCGGCGACGCCCAGGAGAGGTGCCGCTTCTGCGGATGCACGCAGGCTCGTGCGTGCCCCGGCGGATGCGGATGGCTCGACCGCCATCACACCGTATGCTCCGCGCCGTCCTGCGCGGCCAAATACAACGCGCAGTTGTTTCGCGCGGTCTTCGACATTGACCCCATGGCAGAGTTCCACGGCGGAGCGCAGACCGTCGTCAACCGCGGCGCCGCGCCGGCCACCTCAGCGCCGGTGAGCCGGGAGCAGGTCGATCACTTCCTGCGCACTGGCGAGTGGCTTTCGCTCGGCGAGCTGGACCAGTTCGGCGAGGAGGTGCCCGATGCGGCTCTCTGACCTTACCGACCTGCAGCTGCAAAAGCTGGCGGACACCTACCGCGAGATCGGCAGCCGCATGATCGACCCAGCCATCTTCGAGGAGCTGATCGACCGTCGCGCCCATATGACATCGCTGCGCGCCCTCGAAGCCTCTCTGGCCTACGAGCGGGCGGCTGGCGTGATCGAAAGCCACTCCTTGGTGATTCGCGGGGACGGCGACTTGCAGTTCTACGACCTGGAGTCCTGCGACCTCGAAGGCGAGGATCTTCAGGGCGAGATGGAGTATCTCGACTCCCGCAAGCTTCTGATCCGCCATCCGGAGAACAGCCACTGGGTGGCGATCCGCGACGAAGCCGAAGCCTGAATCCACAACCCTTAACCCGCACCACAGGAGAAGAACCAATGGCAAGCACATGCATAGGCGGATGCGGCAAGGAGCTGCCTCCCAAGAACAAAACCGGCTACGCCTGGGGACACAGCAAAGGCTGCCCGTCTTCTGAGCTACCCCCCCCCCGCACGCCGGAGACCAATCCCGATTCTGAGACTCAGTCCTCGGATGAGGCGCAGCCGCAGATCGAGTGCCTGCTCACCGAGTCCCAGCTCGATCGCATCTGGGAGATGCTGCCCGCTCCCGAGAAAGCGCTCGCCATCCTCACCGCGCTGAACGCCCTGCGCGAGTAACCACAAACCACTTTCAACCCGAACCAACGGAGCATACCGATGCACGAACCACAGCAGAGTTTCGATCAATGGGCGCTGGTGGAACTGATGGGCCACCAGCGCATCGCCGGCCGCGTCACCGAGGCCGAAATTGGCGGATGCAAGTTCATCCGTGTCGACGTTCCGAGCGTCGCCGACCGGCAGCCGCTCACCAAGTATCTCGGTCCGGCTTCTATCTACGCCATCACCCCGATCGCCGAGGAGACGGCGACCAGGCTGGCGGCCAGGATAGAGCCGGAACCGATCACCGCCTGGGACGCCCGCCGCCTGCTCGAATTGCCGAAGCCGCCGGGATCCTCTACGGGACGATGACGACGACGAGGATGAGGACGAGGAGCGCCCCTTTTAGCTCATGAACTCCTTCTGCACCGCACCGGAGATGGATGAGGTTCACGCGGAGCTTCTGATGCGCGTGAGTTCCAGCCTCTGCGTGTGCGGTGCTGCGAAGGGCCAGACAGGCATGTTCTGCCCGAATTGCTGGAAGCGGCTGAGACCTATTCTTGGCCCCCACTGCTCCAACATCGAGTTCTACCTGTTCGGCCTCAGCAGCTATCGCAGAAGAGGCTTATGGCTTTACGACCTGTGCTGCGACCTGCTGCACGATCCGAACGCCCGACTCACGAAGCGCACTCCCAAGGAGAACCACCATGGCCGTTGACGCGGACTTCGAACGCGAGCTTCACCGGGCGATGCAGAAGCCGCCCGCCGGCAGTCTCTTCGAGACCTTCGCGGACAAGGCTCTGCGCCGCGTTGACGACGTCCTGGCGGGCCGCGAGTGCAAGTGGTCTCCCGACCTCCAGGCGACCACGCTGCTGCGCGATCTGCGGGCGCACCAGGGCGCTTCGCGCGCGGTCCCGCTGACCACGCTGGCGGAGACGCTGCACCTGGGCGTGCGCACCATCAAGGACCTGGTGCGCGATCTGCGGCTCAACTTCGGCGTGCTCATCTGCAGCTCGCGCGAGGGCGACGCCGGCGGCTACTGGATCGCGGCGACCGACATCGAGGTCGAGGAAGCCATGCGTCCGCTCTTCAACCAGGCCATCAGCGAGCTGCGCGTCGTGCATGCCATGCGCCGCGGCTCCAGAACCATCGACGAGACGCTCTCGCAGATCCGTCTCGAACTCGAAAAGGATCCCGCTCCCCATGTCTAACTTTCCCCAAACCCGTGATGCCATGCGCCGGGCAGGCTACGAATTTCTGAACGAGGTTGACTGCAAGAGTTGCCACGCGCGCATCGAGTGGTGGCGTACGCCCGGGGGCAAGAAGATCCCCATGGACGTCCCTAAGACGGACCACAGCCATATCGTGACCCACTGGTCCACCTGCAAGCACCCGGACCAGCATCGTCAGCGTGGCAGCAGGCCGGCAGAGACTGCACCGGCCGCGCCGTCTTCATCGAGCCCGCCCGTGGGCTGCATGCCCACCGTGGGCCTGAAGATCTACGAGCGCGAAGTCAGCAGCCTCCGCTTTCGCGCACACGCCGTCGCCGCCGTGCTGATCTACGAGGATGGCCGGATCGCGGCCTGGGATCCGAAGCTCGATCCGGAAGACGCACGCAACTCGGTCATTGCGGCCGCCAACTTCCTGCGGGATGAGATCCGCAAAGCGAGCAGGAGCGAGTGAGATGCCACGGATCTTCAGATTGGAACTCGCCGAGCGCGCCAGGAGGTGCTCGAAATGCCACCATCCTTACCGCCTCGATCCGCTGATTTTGCACCTGAGCGAGCTGGTGTCGGCGTTTGAAGGGCGCGGCGACCGACTGGAGCTTGAGCTGTACGAAACCACCAACCTCATTGCCCGGCTGAGCGCCAGTAACGAACGCCTTCGGCGCCAGCAAATCGCACTGCGCGAGCGCCTAGCCGAGGTGCTGCAACTCCAACCAAAAGGATGTTTGAAGAGATGACGATTCCAGCGACAAGGACGTTTGAAGAGATCGGCACCGAGATCGGCCAGCTGCTCTTTCCCGGCGGTGTGCCTCCCACGCGCATGGGCGACGCGCTGCTGCTGGTGCGGATCTTCGATAAGCAGATGCGCATCGCCACGGACCAGGACGCGTTCGGCGAATCGCCCTGGCGAGACATCGCAGGCTACGGCCTGCTGGGTGCACGGGTTCACGAAGAGAGGAAGAAGCACGAATGCCCAGGCAGTGTCAGCGACCAGGGTGCGATGGGCTCGTCAAGGGACCGGGAGCACGCTTCTGCTGCCGCGCCCACCAGCGCGAAGACCAAAACGAGCGCAAGCGCGTCAGCCGAACCAAAGCCATCGCAGCCGCCCGCAAACTGCTTGCCTCGGTCGGAGGATGCGCCTGCAAGAACTGTGACGGAAGCTGCAAGCGCAGACGAGGCCGTCCAAGTGGTACGAGGCCGAAACCGCAAGGGTAGGTGCGGGTGGTGCGATTTCTACTTCCACACGGTTGAGTGCTTCGAAGATTTCAAGGCGTTCCTGACGAGGCTCCTATGAGCGCGATCACCAAGCCCCAGCTCGCCCGCCTGCAGACGCTCTACTCGCAATGGGAGAAGCACTCGCTCGATTGCCCGGGCGGCGATCGCGCCGCGCGGATCGCATGGGCCAGCGAGCGCACCGGCCGCGCCATCGCCAGCTTTGCGGAACTGACGCTCGACGAGGGCAAGCGCCTGATCGACATCCTCCAGAACGCCGTCGGGCGCAAGTTCCCTGCGAAGAAGCGGTCGCGCCCGAAGACCACGCGCGACGGCGAGAAGAAGGGCACCGAGGGTAGACACGATCAGATCCACGCGGAGACGACGCTGGCGGGCCCCAGCGAGTTCGCGATGATTCAGCGCGACCTCGACCGCTTGGGTTGGGATCAGGCGCGCCTTAAGGGCTTCCTGCGCTCCCGCCGCAGCCCTACGAGAGGAATCACGGTCATCCGCACGCTGGGCGAAGCCAACCGCGTGCACTGGGCGCTGAAGCACATCGCACCGCATCCGGCGGGAAAGGAGCAGGCCGCCAGCTAAAGCCATGTCAACCCACACCCACCTCAGCGATCAGCCGACGCTGTTCGAGATGCATCCCGAAGGCACGGAGCCGCCCGTCTCGCAGCGCGTCATCACGCCCGGGTGCCTGCTCCCCATCGCGCACAACCTGGTTGTCGATGTCTCGCGCGCGACCGCAATCCTGGGCGTCGATAAGAGCCTCATCGTGTACATGATCAAGAACGGCCTGCTGCAGGGCTATCAACTGAGACCGTCCATGCGTTGGATGGTGACGTACGACTCCATCGTCCATCTCTGCGACAAGCTCCGCGTCCAGTACCATATTCGCGATCGCCGTCCCAAGCTTGCGGCGGGCAGACGCTGGCGCGATGTCGATTTGCTGCCGTTTCCGATCTCCGATACCGTGACCGTCAAGGATGTCGCCACCGGCCTCGATGTGCCGATCAGCCTCGCGTATAAATTGACCGAGGAAGGCACGTTCGAATCCTATAAGCTGTTCGGCTCCTCGACCTGGCGTATCAGCAAGACATCGCTCTACCGGTATCGCGATCACCTGCGCGCCAAGCTCCAGACACCGGCGGCGTTCGCCGGGCGTCCTCCGAGCCGCAAGCCCAAGCGCTAAACATTTCCCACCTTCGTGACTTCTCATCCGCTCAGCGGCGCGCGCACACGACACTGCGATCATGCGCCGCCTCTCTCGCTCGCTCTCCTGCCTGACCTCCTTCGCGCTCTGCTTCCTGGCGTCCTTTGCATCCGCGCAGACCAACTACACCACAAACATTACGCTGGCGAAGCTTCTCGGCTCGGGCGGCCCGAGCCCCTATGCGACGGTGTGTGCATACGGTGCGGACATCTACGGCAATCCCATCTCGTTCAGTGCGCCCACCTGGGGCCTGATCCTGAAGGGCTCGCCTGCCGGATGCGGAAATGTAGTCAATGGCGCCCTTACGGCGCCGCTGCCGGTGCCGGATGCATACCACACCAACCAGACCGGCCCGATCTACTACAACCTCGTCGTTCAGCCGACGAACGTCAGCGGTACGCCGACCGGCACCCCGATCCAGTTCAACGCCGTGAGCAACATCACCGGCACCACCTGGGCACTCGACACCTTCGCGCCCACCGGCAACACTCCATTCCCGGCCTCGAACACGATCGCCTGGGGCGCCAGCGTGCCTGGTTCGTGCACCAGTCCGTCCATCTTCGTCGGCTCGAACTCTCCGATCTTTGGCGTCTGTAATAACGGCGTCTACTCGCTCTTCACCTCCGGCGGCAACATGAGCTATCGCGGTGCCTGGAGCGGATCCACGTCCTACAACCTGTACGACGTGGTGAGCACCGGCACGGCGCCGGCGGTGACGTTCTACCTGTCGCTTGTCGCCGGCAACACCGCTCCGCTCAGCAACACCACCGACTGGCAGATGTGGGGAGGCAGCGGCACGCTGAACTATGCCGGCATCGTTGCGGCGCTGGGCTACACCCCGCAAGCCACCGGGGGCATCCCGGCAGGCCTGCTCAATGGCCAGTGGGACTTCACCACCATGGCGGCGAACACGGTCGCGGACCAGAGCGGCAGCGGCAACGCCATTCTTTGCGGCGCGGCCGGCGGCTCCGGACTGGCGACTCCGGGGCTCAGCGCCCAGGGCCTCACCTTCTCTGGAGTCGGGGGCGTCGCCAACTCCGGCTGCGACCTGCCCGCAGCGCTGAACGGCGACCGCACATTCATTTTCCTCGTCAGCAAGAACCCGCTGCCTCTCACGACTTACAACAACTCCTCCGGCAACTATGCCAGCAACTCGCCCGAGTACATCCTGGCCAGCTCGCTCGCGAACGGCATGTACCTGGAGCTGCAGGCGCTGCAGGGCAACTACTTCATGTCGCCGGGCATGCAGACCAACAACAACTCGACGTACACGTTCTCCGGCGACCGGGCTGTTGGTTGGCACGTCGTGGCTTTCACCTTGGGGACAAACGCCGGCACGGACCCAAACCAGACCTACATCGACGGCGTGCCTACGACACCCATTGCCAACGTTGGCGTTGCTGCCGGAGTCCAGACGGCGATCGGCGGTCACTACCAGCTGGGCGCGAAGCTCAACGTTGGATCGTTCTTCGATGGCACCGTCGCTCTCGGTGCGGCGGCGGCCGGCGAGCTGAACCAGGCGCAGATCCAGCAGATCACGCTGTACATGCAGGGGCTTGCGCCGACCAAGAACATCGTTCTGAATCCGCCCGCCTACCGGGCTTCGACCCCCAAAGTGGTGGTTGACGGAGATTCAATCGCTGCCTGCTACCTGGTCAGCCCGTCGACGGCGTGCGCCGTTCTGAACCTGACCACAAAGCTCTCCTTCACGCCTGTCAACCAGGGGATAGGCGGCATTCAGGCCACCTCCGTGGTGGCCAACTTCCCCATCCGGACGGGTTTGTACGGTATTCCGCAGACCGGCCAGAACGTCGTCATCTGGGAGGCCGGAACAAACGACTTTGCGCAGGGTGGAGGCGGCTCGTGCGTCGGCAGCAGCCCGGCCCAGACCGCGCAGGCCGTCTTCGCCAACGCCGTCGCCTGGTCCGCGCTCAATCACGCGGCGGGGAACAAGACCATCGTTGAGACCGTTCCTTCGGGAGCGCTTCCGTCGGTGTGCACGCAGAGCGGGCTGTCCACCTTTACGGCCACTCTCAGCACCTCCAGCCTCACTCTGACAAGTGTGTCCAGCACTACCGGCTTACAGGTCGGGCAGATACTGAGCGGGACCGGCATTGCCGCAAATACGGAAATCACCGCAATTAGCGGAAGCACAGTGACCATCAACCAACTCCCGACAGCAGCCGGTACGGGAGTAACCATCACGCCGTCCGGCTACTCGAAGGACCAGCTGCTGGCCGTCTACAACCCCATTATCAGAACCCAGTGGGCCAAATATTTCGATGGCATTGCCGACACCGCCGCCGATCCGCACTTTGCTCCCGGCACCTTTGTCAACGGAACCTACTACGCCGACCTTGCGACGCACCTCACGGCCGCTGCCCAGCCTCTGATCGAGAGCGCGTACAACTATGCGATCGACCGCGTCACCGTTGGCTCCAGCCCTTCGAACTGCGACAGCAGCACCATTCTCTTCGCCGCCTCTCCCTACGCCGATACGGCAGCCGATGGTTGCAAAGTTGTGGATACGGCCGGCGGCAACGTGGTCGTCAACCTGATGACCGCGCTGTACCAGACGGGCGTCATCAAGAAATACTGCAACAACTCGTCGAGCGGTTCGAACACGCTCACGATCAATGCTCCGAGCGACTTTCCATTCAACAATCTGGCCGGATCGACCTCAATCACCGTGCCTCAAAATACCTGCAAGGAGTTCGAGTCAACTCTTGTCTCTCTACAAACCGGCGGCGACTTCTGGCGGCAGCTCAACTAATGGAGAAACACATGCGGAATCGCATTATCTCAACCTTGCTGCTGGCTGTGCTCTTTTGCGCGCTGCCGGGAACGACACGGCTCCGCGCACAGTCGATTCCCACGGGCCCGGGCGGTTCCATCGCCCTGGGTACGGTCGCCGCGACGGGCCAGTTGGGCAGCACCATCAGCTACTACTCGCTGGTCAATCCACCCAGCAATCACACGGTGGATTGGAACACCTTGGGCACGCCAGCTACGTCGTGCCTGTTCTCGTTTCTCGGATCGAGTACGGGAACGACTGGAAGCTGGCACTCCCTCAGCGGCATCCAGAGCTGCGCCAACTTCACCGTTACCGGGACGACCAACGGTTCGCAGTCCGTCAGCGGAGTCTCGAACACGCAATACATGCTGCCGGGCCAGGCGCTCAGTGGATCTTGCCTCGCGGCCAATACGACCGTCGCAACCGTCGGCGCGAACAGCTTCACCCTGTCCACCAACGCCGCCAGCAGTGGACCATGCACCATCACCGTGCTGGCCGGTACGGGCATGATCCACATGCCCTATAAACCTGCAGTCTATCTCCAGTTGCTTATCCTGGCTTACACCCCAGGCGACGGCACCACCCAGATCCCATTCAACTACACCCGAGGGAGCTAACGTGCGCAAAGTTGTTCTTGGCATCCTGCTCCTGTTCACTTCCATCGCCTATGCCCAGACCCCCATCCTCACCGGCGGCACGCCGATCGTCGGCGCACCGAGTCAGGCCGCCTCAGTGGCTGTCGCGTCGGTCAACGGCCAGACTGGCGCAGTCAATGTCCCTACCGTCACGCCTCCCACCATCTATAGTGCCGGGACCAGCTACGCACTGAATCAGATGGTCACCTATGGTGCAGGCAGCGCCGCGCAGGTCTACCAGGCGCAGCAGGCGTGTAACTCGTGTGCCGTCACACCAGGCACGAACTCGGCTTACTGGCAGCCTGTAGCGGATGCGCCTTCTGTTGCCTCAATCGCGCAGGTGGCAGCCCAGAGCTACGCCTTTTCCCGCATCCCTCAATACAACGCGGTCTCGGACGGAGGTGCCGACCCTACTGGGCTAACAGATAGCTCCACCGCGTTCAACGCTATGTGCGCAGCAGCCCTTGCTGCCGGTAAGGCGGCCATCTTCATCCCGCCCGGCACTTACCTCATCAACAACACGACGGGCTGGCAGTGTGGAACGACGGGTACAAACGGCGCTGCTTGGACTTTGTTTGCTTATCAAGGAACCGTGAACCTGCAGTTCCCCAACCTGGCCGCGAGTAACGCCGCCATCACAATCGGAAATGGCCACGGCATCCCCAATGGCTACATAATCACTGGAAGCGTGAATGGCCTGCTTATCACCGGACCTCACTGGTCCACGACTCCTACTCAACCTGCCGCCGACCACACTGTGGCGTTGCTGATCAATCGTCAGACGCAGTTTCGAGTTGAGAACACGATCACCCAAGGCACGGACATCGGTTTTGACCTGCAAGGCAACGATTTCGGGACTTGGTTTGTCAACGTGCGTTCGGGCTACAACACCAACGTTCCGCTTTACCTGCCCACCGGAAGTGTTTCTGGTAATCAAATTCCGTGCGATGCGTGTTGGATGGCAGGTTATAGGGGAGCAGTCTGGGCGTCAGGCGGCTTTGACGGCTTCATCGCTACTAAGGGGCAGTTTGGGTTGCTCGCTAGCACGACCACAGACGATGGAGTTTTCAACGTTGGTAAAGATTACATTACCGGAGCATTAGCAAACATAGGGACGTTTCATGTGGACGGCGCCGACATCGAGGGAGCTCCGGGGTGGGTAGTTCGCGGCTATGGACAGGTGGATTTTTCCTTTCGCCACGGCACCGTCCTATCAAACGGTTCGGTTCCGATGGCTGGTATAGCGAAAATCCAGAATGCGGCCTGCACCGTGTTGGATTTCATCGACGACGAATGGGGTGGGGCTTTTACACAAAGTCAGCCGATTCAGATCACCGGAGGCTACTCGGGTTGCTCTTTTGTTCACTCGCTAGGATGGTATGGAAGCCCTACGACCTTCAACGGGGCAACGTGGACCAGTAGCTACGGGTACGACCCACTGGTCATCACCAACACCAACGCGGGCTCTGTGGCCGTGAATGGACACGCCGAATACAGCCAGCCCAGCCTGGGGCACACGGTCTCCTATACCGATGGCATCTTTACTTACCAGGCGATCAACGGCACTACTCCCCAGGTCTTTATGGGCACGTCGCCGGGCGGGACGTTTGTGCCGATTTACGGGCCGCTGAGCACCTCGATCACCATCACTCCCGCAGGTTCGAGCACGTCCGCTCCAGCGTTCTTCGGCTTCAGTCCTTCGCTCGGCAGCGGGCAGGCCGGAGTGTTGGGATGGGATAGTTCAACTGGCTTCATGAACACGTACGGCGGCTCTGTCACCAGCTTTGGCTACCACCCCTTCGTGTTTCTAAACGGTCGCGCGGGAACCGGCTACCCACCTGCAATCACTGGTAACGGTTC
>CAJCHN010000048.1 GCA_903970285.1 Rhodanobacteraceae bacterium
ATCGTCGTCCACGACGCCGAGACCGGCAAGCAGGGGCTCGTCGAGGCCGCCACGCGCAAACCCGACCTGGTGATCGTCGATCTCGGCCTGCCCGATACCGACGGCCTCGACGTGATCCGTGAACTGCGCGGCTGGAGCGACCTGCCGGTGATCGTGCTGTCGGCGCGAACCCAGGAAACCGAAAAGGTGGCCGCGCTCGACGCGGGCGCCGACGACTACCTGACCAAGCCATTCGGCGTATCGGAATTGCTGGCGCGGATTCGCGCCCACATGCGCCGCCGCAACCAGGGCGGCGCCAACGAGTCGCCGCAAGTGCATTTCGGCGCGGTGACCGTCGATCTGGCGTTGCGTCAGGTCAGCCGTGACGGCACAGCGATCCATTTGACGCCGATCGAATACCGGCTCCTCGCCACGCTGGTACGACATGCCGGCCGGGTGCTGACGCACCGGCAGTTGCTGCGTGACGTCTGGGGGCCGTCGCATGTCGAGAGTCATCACTATCTGCGCATTTACATGGCGCATTTGCGGCAGAAACTGGAGCGCGACCCGGCGCAGCCTGAGCATATCGTGACCGAGACGGGGGTGGGCTACCGGCTGGTGGGGGCGGTGTGAGACAGCGTTCGGGCGGTGGGCACGCCATGCTGGGAAGGCGCTTTCGCGTGGCGCGGCCGCCCGGTATCCGGTGCTCTGGCACTTTGATCGTCCAATTTTGATATAATTACAGACCGTAAGGACGACCTTACGCATTCGCATCGAACGGGGACGGCCCCATCTAAGCATGGAGTCGTTTCATGTCCTGGTTTCTTCTGCTGATTGCCGGTTTGCTCGAAGTTGCGTGGGCGGCCGGTCTCAAAACCTCCGAAGGCTTTACCAAGCTCTGGCCGTCCGTGTTCACGATCGTGACCTCGCTCGGCAGCTTCGCGCTGCTCGCCATCGCCATGCGCCAGTTGCCGCTCGGCACGGCCTATGCCGTGTGGACCGGCATCGGCGCCGTGGGGGCGTTTATTTTTGGCATCGTCATAATGGGCGAAGCCTTGACGGTGGCGCGGGTAGCGAGCGCGTCGCTGATCGTGATCGGCCTGATCGGCCTCAAACTCTCTTCCGGCCACTGAGGCGACGGCCGCGGTTTGTTCCGCGGCCGGTGGTTTCCTGCTGGCTATAGCCGGTTTTTGCGGTTTTAGAGCCTGAAATTGCAGTCTGCTCTGCGGTCTGCGAATTAACGTGGCTATAATGAACCCGATCTGTGCGACACGCACTCTCGTGCCCGAGAAGCCTACGTTAGTGGCTAGCGCCCTAGGCGCATCGACTGGTGGTGGCGGATTGTATGGCCATTCACCACAGCGGCCCGTGCAGTACGACGGTTACCCCGCTGATACCGCAGTAAGGCAGCAAGATCTCGATCTGGCTGTCATTTGTCGTCGCACCATCGGCCTCCGTCTGATGCGAGACGAGTTACATCGACCTGATTACCGTCAGGTCCCGCCCAGTCAGCGGCTCACTTCCGCCGACCGGGCGAAAGCGTGTTTGTAATTCCAGAGGAGAGTGAGCCTCTGGACAGACTGTGATCTCGGACCTCGAGTGAAAGCTCGGTGTGTCATTGTTCAACCCTGCCTGCTTCAAGGCACGGTAGCGAACCTGCTGTACGACCAGCAGTAGCCTAGGAAGACATGCGTCATTGGCAACGATGGGGTGTGAAGCTCTTCCGACAACGTAGCCCCTGGATGTTTCGGGCAAGTCGGCTCCGCGAGGAACCGACTTGGAGACTCCCAGCAGCAAGGGGGTTGAGGAGCTAGGCTGACTGACAAGGTTAATGTAAGTGAACTGCTGATAAACCTCGTAATCATTGAAGAGCTAAAGCTGCTGAATGGCTCTAACCAAAAGGTGTGTGGCTGGATGTCCTGCTGGATCGTTGGGACACGTCGTCAGGCGGCCACCGGGGGAGAGGCAGAACCTAAATCAGTCGTGTGACATGCCGGGAACGTGGTAAGCCTGTATGGTTGCCAGCGCTGTAGGGCTGGCAGGCGAACCGCAAGGGACGCTGTTGATTATGCAGGTATGGGAGGACGGAAAAGGCGAATGCTGGGCTGTAATGGTCTGGATAGGGGTTGGGACATCACCCCACGCGAAAGCGGGCAGACTTCCGTCTGGTCTACCGTCGCAAGATGGCTGACTGGCCCTTTGGCTGGAATTGGTGATTGTTGAGAGCCCACTCATTGGCTCTCAGCGCATATTTATAACCCCCTTGCGGGAGCAGATCGCTCCCGCAAGGGGAGGTCTGTTCTCCGCTTGGGATTCACTTCTTCGAGTAGGAGAGCAGCATGAAAGTATCTATCCGAAAGGATGGATCTGCGTTTTCCCACGCGCCTGACAACTGGTACGCCGTCGATTGGCGTCGGGTTGAACGGAACGTGAGAGGGATGCAGATTCGAATTGCGAAGGCGACGCGGGAAGGTGATTGGCGCAGGGTGAAAGCCCTGCAACGGATGCTGACCCGCACGTTGTCCGCAAAGCTGTACGCGGTACGACGTGTTACGCAGAACCAGGGTGCGCGAACGACTGGAGTCGATCGTGAGCTATGGGATTCGCCTGAACTCCGGTGGGCAGCCATCGGTCGGTTGAAGCGGCGCGGATATAAGCCTTTGCCTTTACGGAGAGTCTTTATCCCCAAGGCCAATGGAAAGGAGCGCCCTCTGGGTATTCCGACCATGCGGGACAGGGCGATGCAAGCCTTGTATCTGCTGGCCTTGGAGCCGGTGTCGGAATCGACGAGCGACCCGAACTCGTATGGGTTCAGGTTAAACCGCTCGACGGCTGATGCCATGTCGCAGATTTTCGTTTCCATGTCTCAGAAGGGCTCTGCCCACTGGGTGCTGGAGGCGGATATCAAGGGCTGCTTTGACTGGATCAACCATGACTGGCTGGAGAGCCATGTCCCGATGGACAGGGAAATCCTCCGGAAGTGGTTGAAGGCTGGCTTGATCTACAGAGGCCAGCTACAGGCGACTGAGGCCGGTACGCCACAGGGAGGGATCATCACGCCATGGACGCAAAAGATAACTTTGAGTTTGAGCGGCAGATTCCGTTGTGCCGCTCCGATTCAGTCCTTGATTTGCGTCACAAGAAGTAATATAAAAATGTCATATGTCGCGCTCAACTCTCTCCGAAAGGGCTCAGCGTTTGAATGCCGCCTTTCATCTGCTTGCCGACGGTCGCAGCCTCAACGAGGCCGCCGAAGCCATGGCCGGGCAGCACAGGATTTCGCGGCGCCAGGCCTACCGTTACCTGCGAGAGGCGCAGCACATGTCGTCTCCGGTAGCCGTGGCGGAGCCCACCATTCCCATCACGCTCAAGGTTCCTGCGGCCGTTGCTGTCACATTGCGGGCGTACGCGCAGGCCCATGACTTAACCATGGGCGAGACGCTCACGCGTGCCGTCTGTGCTTTGCTAGCGACGGCAGGCGGGCGTGGCTGATCGACGTCCACGCAGTCGGCACGTTGACCTGGAATATACGTTTGACCGCCTGCTGGCAAGGAAGCTCGAGCAGGCCTATGACATCCTGGTGCCGGATCGCGTCCGCCGCGCGGGCGAGCAAACTGGACTGAGTGGAGAGACTGATGAAGGTTGCCGCGATCTACGCCCGGGTGTCGTCCGATCAACAGAGGGAGGAGAAGACCATCGCCAGTCAGACGGCGGCGCTGGTGGAGTTTGCCCGAAGCGAAGGCTACAGCGTTCCGGATGAGTGGGTCTTCCAGGACGAAGGCTACAGCGGCGCAAGCCTGGTGAGGCCCGGACTGGAGCGGGTGCGTGACCTGGCGGCGGGCGGTGAGATTCAGGCGGTGCTGGCGCTCGCCCCCGATCGCCTGAGCCGCAAATATGCTTACCAGGTTCTGCTCATTGAGGAATTGGCCCGCCACGGTGTGGCGATGGTATTCATCAAGGCGCCGCACTCGGGTACGCCGGAAGATCAATTGCTGTTGCAGTTCCAGGGCATGATCGCCGAGTACGAACGGGCCCAGATCCTCGAGCGCTCGCGGCGAGGCAAGCGGCACCGTGCGAAGCAAGGCGAGGTCAGCGTGCTGAGTGGCGCGCCCTACGGTTACCGCTACGAACGCAAGAGTGACGAGCAGGCAGCGGGCTATGCGGTGATCGACGCTGAGGCGCAGGTAGTCCGCCAGGTCTACGAGCTGTACACGGTGGCCGGTTTAAGCATCAATGCGATCGCCCGCCGGTTGAGCGAACTGGGCGTTCCCACCAGGAAGGGTGCGGCATGCTGGGAGCACTCCACTGTCTGGGCCATCCTTCGCAATCCTGCCTATCGAGGTATCGCCTGCTTCGGCAAGACCCAACTGGCCACGCGGGAACGCACCAACAACCGGACGTTGCGCCAGCGCGGCGGCCTGCCGGCCCGCAACAGTGCCAGTCACGAACTGCCGCGTGATCAATGGATCGAAATTCCGGTTCCTGCCTTGATCGACCCGGATACGTTCGCCCTGGCGCAGGAGCGCCTGGAAAGCAACAGGAAGCACGCTTCGCGTCGAACGCTCGAACCCAGCATTCTCCAGGGCCTGGTGCACTGCCGCCAGTGCGGCTACGCCTTGTACCGGACCTCGACACGCAGTAGCGCGCGCAAGATCTCCTACTACCGCTGCCTGGGCGCTGACGCCTGGCGCTACGACGGCCACGCCAGGTGTGAGCAGCGCCCCATCCGGCTGGATCTGCTGGAGCACATCGTGTGGTCCGAAGTTGTGCGCCTGCTGGAGGATCCCGCGCTCATCCAGACCGAATTGGACCGGCGCCTTGAGACAGCGCGTAATTCAAGTCCGGCCAGGCGGCAGCAGGACCGCGTCACGCAGGATCTGGCGCAAGCGCAGAAACGTATGGACCGGTTGCTCACCGCTTACCAGGAGGACCTGCTTTCTCTGAACGAGTTGCGGCGGCGCATGCCTGCGCTGCGGCAACGCGAGCAGAGTCTTCAGGAGGAGTTGCGCGGGCTCAGTGCCCGGTTGGTCGACCAGGCGGCTTACCTACGCCTGGCGGAAACGCTAACGGCGTTCCTGGGGCGCTTGCATAGCAGTGCCGCGACCCTCGATGTTCAGGACCGCCAGCGCATCACGAGACTGCTCGTGAAGGAGGTGGTGGTCGCCGATGACCGCATCACCATTCGCCATTCGATTCCCACCGCCACGCGACCAGCCGGCGGAAGCGGAGGGCCGCCCCGCCTGCCCGGATCCCCGCAAACCGCTCACGCTGACCAAAGTTATCTTTTGCGTCCATGGCGTGAGCTCCCCAACGCTGGCGAATGTGACGCTGAATGGGCTGGAGCGAGAACTGGTTGCGCACCTCGGTGCAAAACTCGGGATCACAAAGGCCAAGAAGCTAAAGGTTAATGTGGTGCGGTATGCGGACGACTTCGTGATTACCGGGGACTCGCGAGAGTTGCTGGAACAGGAAGTCCGACCTTGGGTGGAAGAATTCCTTGCCGTTCGAGGGTTACAGCTGTCCGAGGAGAAAACGCGAATCACGCATATTGACCAAGGCTTCGATTTCCTTGGGTGGAATTTCCGGACGTACTCGGGAAAACTGCTCATCAAGCCGAGCAGGAAGAACGTGCAAACGTTCTATCGCAAGGTGGCGGACACGATCAGCGGTAACAAGGCGGTGAAGCAGGAGGATCTGATCCGCCTGTTGAACCCGATGCTACGGGGCTGGGCGCAATATCACAGTCCCGTGGTTGCCAAGCAGGCGTACAGCCGCATGGAGCATTTGGTTTTCCAGAGGCTCTGGCGGTGGTCCAAGCGGCGACATCCGCAGAAGAATACCGAATGGGTGAGAGGGAAATACTTTCACGCAGTCGGTGGGCGAAGCTGGGTGTTCGGCGCTACCGTCGCTCGGGACGATGGCAGTAGAGGGTTGCTTGAGCTTTACCAGCTCAACGGTACGGTTATTAGGCGACACAAGAAGATCAAAGGCGACTTCAATCCCTTTGATCCGACATTGGAGCAATATGGCGAGCAACTGCGTCAGGAGCGCCTGTGGGACTCAATGCGCTATCGGAAGCAGTGGGCAAAGCTGTACATGTCACAAGGCGGGTTGTGCGCCCATTGTGGCTGCGCTCTGACGGACGAGACGGGTTGGCACGATCATCATCTGGAATATCGGATGCATGGAGGTACCGACGCCTTGGCCAACAGGGTTTTGCTTCACCCGCACTGTCATCAGCAGGTACATGCTGGTAACCTTGCAGTAACGAAGCCGGTTCTGTCGTAAGACAGGGCTTCGCTCGTAGGCTTGAGCTGTATGCGGGGAAACTCGCACGTACAGTTCTTAGGGGGCCCTTTTTCCGCGAGGAAAAGGGGCTACCCTACCAATTTAATCTGACCTGTGTCCGGCTTGGTGCGGGTCTGACAGCTTCGCTGCAGCGGGTGTCCGCAGTGGCAGAAGCGCCCGGCACGCGCAACGTGCCTGGAGGCTGCCATGCTTGAACCTCTCTCGCTAGCGGCGGGCCTGTCCTGGGGCAGTGGCCTCCGTCTCTATCT
>CAJCHN010000049.1 GCA_903970285.1 Rhodanobacteraceae bacterium
ATGTAGTCGGGCTTCGGCGGCAGGATGGTGGCAATCTCATCCTCGGAGTTGGCGATGCGATCGGGAGTCTGCGGGTGGTCGGAGAAGGCCTTCGCCAGCGTGCCCGGATGATGCTTCTCGAGCGCGTCGAGCTTTTCGAACAAGGTGATGAAGCTCTGCGGATCGTACCCGGCCTTGTACATATACTGCACGCCCAGGTAGTCGGCCTCCGCCTCGTCCATGCGCGAGAATTTGAGGAACGACATCGGGATGGCGAGCTGCGACGCCTCGTAGATGCCATACCCCGTCCAGCTTCCCTGGGTCATGATGATCAGCGGAATAGAACCAATCTCAGCGTAGTTCATCTTGGTCTGCTGTCGTGCCGCATGGTGCGCCACCACGTGCGAGATCTCGTGCGCCATCACGCCGGCGAGCTCCGCTTCCTCGTCGCAGTTCAGGATCAGGCCGGAGTTGACGTAGAAGAAGCCTCCGGGCAGCGCCATCGCGTTGATCTCGTCCGAATCGATCACCTTGATGGTGAACGGGACTTTGGCGTCAGAATTCTTGACCAGATTCTGACCGATGCGATTCACGTACTCCACCACCACCGGATCGGTGATGAGGTGCGCCGACTTCTCGATCTCCATCGAGTACTGCTTGCCGACGCGAATCTCCCAGTCCGTGGAGTACCAGTTGCCCAGCCCGCGGCCGCCGATGTTGCGCGTTCCTATGGCGTTCACATCGTCTTCGCTGCCCGGCTTGATGTGCGGATTCAGCGCTTCGCCGGGCGACGGAATGGAGTCGGTCGCAGGCTTTGCGTTGCCTGCCGCTTTCGGGGCCTTGGAATCATCCGTTGTCGAACCATCGGGCAGCGAGAGCGTGCGGCGACCGGTGGACGCGGTATCGTCGGACGTGGACGATGTCTGGTTCGCCGGCTGAGTGGAGGATGCGGCGGGCGGCGTGGAACTCGTCGAGGCGGGAGCGGGAGCAGGTGTCGTGGCAGACGGCGGAGCCGATGCGGGCGTCTGAGTGGTCTGGGCGTACGCGGCGACAGGAAGGATCAGGCAGGCGGCGAGGCCGATTTGCGATAGACGTGGCATGGTGGCTCCTGTGGACGAGCCGCTTCCCTGCTTTTGGACGCAGCCCTACGTGTGATTAGACGCCTTTTCGAGAGAAATGTCGTGGTGGCCCGAAGAGAAATGAGCCACGACCGGATCCAGGGTCTTGCCGGGTTCAGATCAGGAAACGAGCTGGTCTGCTGGCCTGCCCCCCACCCCTGCACTTGTTGCTTATATTCTTCAAACCAATGGACTTAGCCCTGGTACAAGAACAGTCCTGAATGGCTCCGGACCGGCTCCGGAATTGCACCATTTCCGGGCATCGACTTTTCCTGGGCGCAGCTCCAAGCGGCCCGACGCCCGCACAGAGATGACGAACCGCAACGCGGACCGGATTTGTTCCTACCAGGTATTGTAGGTGGTGCCGTCGGTCGAGACCTGCTGCGAACCGGAGTGGACGTTGTCGATTCCGCCCTGCTGGGTCTCGTCCAAGTTGGTGAAGGAGTCGCCCTGATCGGCGATCCAGGTATCGTTGCGCTGAGTCATCGGGTCGATCGGCAGCACCTTCAGGTAACCCGACTGCACCAGGTCGTCGAGCGACTGCGGCGCCTTCTGCTTGTCGTAGGTATAGGAATCGATGGCCCCGCGCATGGTGTGGAGATCCTCCTTGAGGACCGCTTCACGGGCGTGCTTGATGTTGGCGACAAAAGCCGGAACGGCGATCGAAGCCAGGATCGCGATGATCATCATGACGATCAGGAGTTCGAGCAGGGTAAAGCCCGCCGCCAGGTGCCGGTTCTCAGCCGCCGGTTCTGTGTTCCCGGCCGGGCGCGGCAGAGCGGCGCGCCGGAGGGTGGCGGAAAACTGAGAGGTGCGGCCTGAGAACGGTTTCACCATGTGTCGTATTTTGTGCCGTCGAGAGCGGTTGCGGTGCTCTTGGAGCGGACGTCGAAGACGTTCTGGCCGCCCCACGAGGTAGCGTCCTCGTCGTCCTGCACGGAGCGGAAGTCCCAGTCCGCAGTTCCGGTCATGGGATCGACGGGGATGGCGCGCAGGAACTTGAGCTTAGTGTTCATCACGTCGACTCCGTCGACCAGGGTCTGGAGGTCGGGCGGATAGCCGAGAGTATCGATCTTCACCTGGCCGACGCCGCCCTTGTCGGCCGCGTCCTTGTAGTGGTCGATGGCGTCGCGCATCTCCCAAAGTTCGGCGCGAAGTTCGCGTTCTTTCTCCCGCTTGACCTGGATGCGGACGACCGGCGCGGCCGCCGACGCCAGCACGCCAAGGACGGTAATGGCGATGACGAGTTCGACCAGGGTGAGGCCGGCGTCGCGGTGCGCCTGAGGCCTTGTACAGTCGCGGCTGGCGGAGCAGGTCCGCAGCGCCCTCGCGCAGATCGGGCGGGGTGAGCCCGCGGCCGTGCGAAGGACTGGGGGAGAAACTCCGATTTGCCTTCCAGCGGTCATTTCACATGGACCTGAGCGTTGGCGCCGGACGCCGCGAGGGCGACCTGGGCGCTGTTCTTCGCTCCTACTTTGACGAAGGAGATCGCTGAATCGCCCACTGCCGCAGCGCGGAAGGTGAGGGTGCAGATGGATCCGGTGCCGCTGACGCCGGGCGCCTGCGGCGGCCGGGTGGCACCGATGGTGACCATACCGTTGCCGTCGTCGCGGTGCACGACGGTCTCCGGCTTGCCGTCTTTCTGCAGCAGCGTGCCGGCATCGACGTTGACCAGTTGCA
This sequence comes from Rhodanobacteraceae bacterium, assembly GCA_903970285.1. Classification (GTDB taxonomy): domain Bacteria; phylum Acidobacteriota; class Terriglobia; order Terriglobales; family Acidobacteriaceae; genus Edaphobacter. The sequence continues at coordinate 2,778 of CAJCHN010000049.1, forward strand.
GCACATGGGGATCGAACTGAAGCTGCATGGGCACGGAGAAGATGTCCTGGCCATTCTGCAGCGTGACCGCAACCTGGAAGGTGCTGCCCAGGGTCTGGCTGGAGTTGAGCGGCGAGATACCGAGCGCAACGGGTGCGGCAAAGCCGCTGTTGGCGGCGTCGGGCGCAGGCAGGGCGGTGGGCACAGATCCGGCGGCGGTAAAGGCTGCGCCGGGAACGCCGGGCTGGGCGCCGAACTGCGATCCGGTGCGGCCCTGCACCGGCGGCTGAGCGGCCTGGTTCATCTGCTGCAGCGCGGCAGTGGCGGCGTTGGCGGCGGTCGATTGCGCACCCACCTGCGCCGGGGCGGCGTTGACGGGCATGTCCGCGGCAGCCACGGCGGCGGGGCTTTCGTCGCGGCGCAGCTCAATGCTGGCGCCGGTGCCGGTATCGATCGCGGCCAGGTTGGCGCGGGTGAGCACGGATTCACGCACGATGTGCGGGATCAGCAGAAAGACAATCTCGTCGGTCTGAACTTCTTTGCTCTGCGAACTGAAGAAGTACTTGAAGAACGGGATCTCGCCCAGGTAGGGGGTGCCGGCGACGGTCTTGTTGTCCTGCTTGGTGACGATGCCGGCGAGAATCGAGGGTTCGCCTTCCTTGAGTTGAATCACCTGCTCGAGCACGCGCTGCGCGATGATGGGCTCGGTGACATTCGAGATGGTGACCGAGCCGTTCTGCTGCGAGACCTCGACCTTGGTCTTCAGCGTGACTTCGCGGTCGTAGTGCACGGTGGGCGTGATGTCGATGTTGACGCCCACGTCGAGATAGGTGAACTGGGTCTGTACGCCGATGCTGGCGACGCCGGTCGAGACGCCGGCGTTGTAGCTGCCGGTGGCGATGGGGATCTTCTGGCCGATCTTGAGCGTGGCGCGCTGACCGTCGGTGGCGCGGATGCGCGGATTCTGCAGGACGCGGGTGTCGGTATCGGAAAGCATCGCGTTCAGGGTACCGCCGGAGATATTCACGGCGAAGTCGTTTGAGTTCAGCTTCGCGAGATTCGACAGGGTGAGGCTCTGCCCGGTGTTGGTCGTCGAGGTCATGGTCGTCGTGGTCGAGGACGTCGTGGTCGGAAGCTGCGGCGTCAGGCCGATGGAGGTGGGCAGGGTGATGCCGAGGTCGCGAATCCGGTCGCGGTTGACCTCGAGCACAGCCACGTCGACCACAACCTCCGGACGCGCGCGATCGAAGTCGTTGATCAGCTTTTGCGCCAGAAGCAGCTGGTCGGTGGTGGCGCGCATCACGATCGCATTCTGGCTGGGAACGAGATAAAGCTTGACCGAGGGGTCGAGCAGGAGGCGCAACCCGGTCAGGATCTCGTTGCCATCGTTGGGCTGCGACGAGTTCGAGAGGTAGAACGTCTGGACTGCGAGTTCGTCGAGGTCGGTGCGCTTGGTGCGGGAGTTCTGCGCGACGAAGATCGTGTTCGACGTGACCGGCTTGTAGAAGGTTCCGGCGATGGTGCCGACGATGCGCAGGGCGTCCGAAAGGGTGACGTTGGTCAGGTCGACGGCGATGCGTTTCGAGGTGTAGTCGGGGTCGAAGATGACGTTGAGGCCGGCAGCCTTGCCGATGGCGATGTAGATGTTCTTTACATCTTCGGTGGCGTGGAAGGTGATGGGATCGTTCGACACCGGCTTCAGCTCGATGGGACCGGCGATCGAGGCGATCTCCTGCTGGACCTTGTGCTCGTGCGAGCGCTGCTGGACGTCGGCGACCGCAGCCGGCCCAGTCAGTTGCGGCGGAGGCTGGTCGCGCTGGGTGATGACGATCTCCTGCTCGGCGGTCTGGTTGGAGGGGTCGATTTCGCGGGCGCGCAGGAACTGCTGCAGCGCGCCGGTCCAGTCGCCGTTCTGGCGCAGGACGCGTCCGCGGTCGACGTGCTGCACTGCCGCGAGGAAGCGCATGCGATCGAAGTGAGAGAGATAGCGCAGGTCCTTCGGCTTCTTGTCGTGCGCCTTCTTGTAGTCCTCGTAAGCCGTGTCGTAGTCCTGGCGGAGTTCGGCAGACGCACCGCGTTTATCCCAGGTGCCGGCGCTTTGCGCGTGCGCCGAGGCGGCCGAGCCGAAGCCCAGGATGGCCGCCGCGAACAGGAAGAAAGCAGCAGAGCGCGGAACGAAGGCAGCGGAGCGCCGGGGGAGCGGGAGAGATTCGGCTGCGTGGCTGACTACGTTCTGAAGGAGGGAGAGAAGCCCACGGCTCATGCTGGATCGGTTCGCTTTCTGTGCACGGTGAGAGGCTGCGGGTGCTTCGGCAGGGATACCCGAAGCGTCTTCGGCCGGGCAGCCGAGGCCTTTGGGGGCGATCCGCAAAGCTGCAGGAGGTAAGATTCCACGGGGGTTCGCGAGAGCCTTTGGCTCTGGCGAGTATAGCATTCTGGTCACGTTCGGCTCTCCGGCGAAGCACAGCGGTAGCGGTGTGGGAGTCCGCGGGTTCTCCAGGTGCGGCCTCGCGGCTCCAACGGGGATTGGACGTTGCCCCCGGCAAAGGGTGAGACAGGCTGCACCGGTTCACGGCATGTTAAACTTGAGGTTTGCCATGGCCCGCGGAATGCAAATGACGACGCCTACGACCACCGCCAAACCGGTGGTCAAGGAGAAGGATCGCGACCCGGTGGCGGCGGGCAAACGCGACGCCGCGTTCAACCGGTCGGCCAGCTTCAACTATTTCCTGACCGATCGCTACGAGGCAGGACTGGCGTTGCGCGGGACCGAGGTGAAGTCGATTCGCGAAGGCAAGGCCAACCTGAAGGATGCCTATGGCCTGTTGAAGGATGGCGAGTGCTTCCTGCTGAATGCCCATATCGGTCCGTTCTCCCATGGCAACGCGATGAACCATGAAGAACTGCGAACGCGCAAGCTGCTGCTGCACAAGGCCGAGGTCCGGAAGCTCGAAGCGGCGACCAAGCAAAAGGGATACACGCTGATTCCGGTGCGGTTGTACTTCAAGCATGGGCGCGTGAAGTGCGAGATCGCTTTGGCCAAGGGCAAGATGGAGTACGACAAGCGCGCTACCGAAAAGAAGCGGGAAGCCGACAACGAGGCCAAGGCGGCCGTGGCGCGGAGCCAGCGGCGGTAAGGCGGCGGGCGGTAAGCGACGGCTGCGGGCGCGGGGTCGGGTACGATAACTCCATGAATACGCGTTTGGTGTTTGACGATCCGGCAGCCATGCCGACCGGCTTGCTGGCTGTCTTTGCGGTCGATATCGCGGCCGGGAAGGATGCGGAGTCGCATCCGGTGCTGTTGACGACGTCGGACGCCGTGGCTCGCGCCGCCGAGAAGGTTCTGGGCTCGGGAGAGTTCAAGGCCGGCCTGGGCGAGATGGTGCTGGTGCACGCGCCGGCGGCCATCAAGGCAGACCGCCTGCTCGTGGTTGGCTTGGGCAAGGCCAAGGCGCTCTCGGTGGACGAGGTGCGCAAGGGTGCAGGCTGCGCGGTGCGGGCGGCCAAGCCCCGCGGCATTCGCGATGTGGCGATCGTCTTCCCGGAAGATCGGGCGCTTTCGGACGAGCACCTGGAGAGCATGCCCTGCACTCTGACGGCGCGCGCGCTGGTTGAGGGTGGTGAGCTTGCGGAGCCGGACTGGGATACCTACAAGAGCGATCGCAAAGACACCGGAGTGTGGGCGCTGCACATCGTCAGCAGGGATCACGAACGCAAGACGGTCGAGGAGATTCAACACGGCTTCAGCGAAGGCCTGGTGCTGGCGCGCGCACAGAACTTTGCGCGTGGCCTGGTGAACGAGCCGGGCAACGTGCTGACGCCGACCGTGCTCGCCCAGCGAACGCAGTGGATGTGCGGCGAGGTGGGTCTGCAATGCGTGGTCTATTCAACGGAAAAGCTGCTGGAACTGGGCATGGGCGCCTTTGAGGCGGTGGCGCGTGGTTCAGCCGAACCGCCGGCGCTGATCGTGATGACGTACACGCCGGAGGGTGGCGCGGAAGCGGATGCACCGGTGCTGGGCCTGGTCGGCAAGGGCATCACCTTCGACACCGGGGGCATCTCGATCAAGCCGGCTGACAACATGGAGAAGATGAAGTACGACATGGCCGGCGCGGCAGCGATGATCGGCGCGATGCGGGCGGTGGCGGAGTTGAAGCCGCGGGTGAAGGTGATCGGCGTCATCTGCTCGGCGGAGAATATGCCGGATGGCAAGGCGTACCGCCCGGGCGACGTGGTGAAGACCATGTCCGGCAAGACCATCGAAATCATCAACACCGATGCGGAGGGCCGGCTGGTGCTGGCCGACGGGCTGCATTATGCGAAGACGCTGGGTTGCACCCACCTGATCAACGCGGCGACCCTGACCGGGGCCTGCGTGGTGGCGCTGGGCTACCTGAATGTCGGGGTGTTTTCAAACGACGACGACGCCTGGGGGCAGTTTCTGACGGTGCTGCCCCGGACCGGCGAAAAATTCTGGCGGCTGCCCTGCACTGACGATTACAAGGATGGGATCAAGAGCCAGATCGCCGATATGGTGAATGCCGGCAGCCGCGCGGGCGGCGCCATCAACGCCGCGATGCTGCTGAAGGAGTTCGCCGGCGATACACCCTGGCTGCACCTGGATATCGCCGGCTGCGCCTGGAACGAAGAGGTAAAACCGTGGCTGCCTAAAGGGCCGACTGGGATTGCCGTGCGATCGGTGGTGGAGTGGGTGCGCAGCTTCTGAGTTCGCACCTCCAGGTTCCCAGAGAACGAAAGCCCACCGCGGCGAGTCGCTACGGCGGGCTTTTGGCTTAATCGTCAGCCGAGAACTGCGATCTGATCGCTGAGGACTACTCTTAGGCGTGCTGCGGAACCTCCTCGCGGGACGAGCTGAAGGCTTCGATGATCTGCTTGTTGAAGGCCGGAAGGTCGTCCGGTTTACGGCTGGTGGTCAAGTTCCCGTCGACCACGACTTCCTTGTCCACCCAGCGCGCACCGGCGTTCAGCAGATCGGTGCGCAGCGAGGGCCAGGAGGTGAGGGTCCGATCCTCGACCACATCAGCCTCGATCAACATCCAGGGAGCGTGGCAAATTGCGGAGACCGGCTTGTTCGCGGTGAAGAAGCTCTTCACGAACGAGACCGCACCGACATTCTGGCGCAGATGATCCGGATTCATGACGCCGCCGGGCAGATGCAGGGCGTCGTAGCTGTTCGGGTCGGCGTCGTCCAGCTTGACGTCGACATCGACCTTTTTACCCCAGTCGGTCATGTCCCAGGCCTTGATCTGGCCGGACTTGATGCCCGCCGCTGGCGCGATGACGTCCACGTCGGCGCCGGCATCGAGCAGGGCCTGCCGCGGCTTGGTCAGTTCCACCTCTTCAAATCCCTCGGTCGCAAGAATCGCAATGCGCTTGCCCGCCAGCGGGCCGGTCTTCTGCTTGGGATCAACACTGTCAAAAACACTCATGGTTTCACTCCTCGCCGGCTCTCAAGCCGGTTCCATTGCGTGCGATTCTCAGTGCCGTCCCTGGCGTTGCCCGAATCCAGGTTTCGCGATCGCCACCTGCGTTGATGGCATGGAGAAAAGCTTCCCCGCAGGTTGCGAAGCGGACAGCATGGAGCAGGCAGGAGGGTCGTTTTCTTCGGCCTGCCGGGTCCATCTGTCTTCCACCTGCTGGATCTGAGCTTCCTTCGGGCCGGGCGAACGCGCCGGAACCAGATTGAGCAGCGGCTGCAGACTGAGGCACCTGGCCGCTCCGGAGTTCTTGCTGCGGCGGGTTCCCGACGCAGTAGCCCTGCTCCGTTCGCGCGCGGAGCGCCATGGGCTTTTTCGGCTCTGTGCCTGCCGATCATCTCCGCATTCAGCCCTGCGGACCCGCATGGCCGCTCACTGCATCTAAATCATGAACCAGGATTTCAAGGAGAAGATGCATGCTTCAGTCAAAGGGATATGCCGCGCAGTCGAGCACCTCGGGCCTTGCGCCTTTCAGCTTCGAGCGCCGCGACCCCAAACCGGATGATGTGGTCGTCGAGATTGCCTTCTGCGGGATCTGCCACTCGGACATTCACCAGGTGCGCGACGAGTGGGGCGGCTCCATGTACCCCATGGTTCCCGGCCACGAGATCGTCGGACGCGTCACCAAGATCGGAAAAGACGTCACGCGATTCAAGGAAGGCGACCTCGCCGGCGTCGGCGTGATGGTCGATTCCTGCCGCGTGTGCGACAACTGCAAGGCGCAGGAAGAGGCTTACTGCGAGAAGGGCTTCGTTGGCACCTACAACGCCAGGGGCTACGACGGCGTGCTGGTGCACGGTGGATATTCGACCAACATTGTGGTGAACGAGCGCTACGTGCACACACTTTCAGCCAGGCTTGAACCGAAGCTGGCCGCGGTCGCGCCGCTGCTGTGCGCCGGCATCACCACCTACAGCCCGCTGCGCCATTGGAAGGTCGGCCCGGGCAAGAAGGTGGGCATCGTCGGGCTCGGCGGGCTCGGCCACATGGGCCTCAAGTTCGCCCACTCGTTCGGCGCAGAGGTGACCCTGTTCACCACCTCCGCCGGCAAGGAAGCCGACGCGCGGCGCCTGGGCGCGGATCACGTCGTCATCTCCAAAGACCCCGACCAGATGGCCAGGGAGAAGAGCAAGTACGACTTCCTGCTCGACTGCGTCTCCGCCCCGCACGACCTCAATGAGTATCTCGGCCTGCTGCGCCTGGACGGCACTCTCTGCCAGGTCGGCCTGCCGGAGAAGCCGCTTCCGGTCAACGCCTTTTCCATGGTGACGAACCGGCGCAGCATGTCCGGCTCGATGATCGGCGGCATGGCCGAGACGCAGCAGATGCTCGACTACTGCGCGGAGCACGACATCGTCTCGGACATCGAGATGACGTCAGTCGATCAGATCAACCAGGCGTACGAGCGCGTCGTCAAAGCCGACGTGAAATATCGCTTCGTCATCGATATGGAGACGCTGTAAGAGGTCGGTATGCGTGGCTGGCGAAGATGCCGTCACACGAACAGGATCATCTGCGGCATCTCAGCCGGCACCGTCTGCACCGGTCCGCTGAGGTGCCCGTTCGCCTCATCCCGGCTGAAGATGGTGATGGAGCCCGAGTCCTGGTTTCCGCACAGCAGCCAGCGTCCCGTGGGGTCGAGCGTGAACTGCCGCGGCGCCTTGCCTCCGCAGGCGATGCGCTGCACAAACACCGGTGCGCCCGAGGTGGCATCGATCCGAAACACCACCAGCGAGTTCTCCCCGCGATTGCTGACGATCAGGAAGTTGGCGTCGGGCGTCAGCACAATCTCCGCCGCGGTGTTCTGCCCATGAAAGCCGGGGTCGAGCGTAGAAACCGCGTTCCCCGCCTCCGTCAGCAGCGCAACCGGCTCCGCCCCTCCAGCTCCGTGCGTCGTGTTCCACAGATAGTGGTCGATCTGATTCGACAACTCGTCGATCCCATACGCCCAGCGCTGATTGGGATGAAAGGTGATATGGCGCGGACCCGAGCCCGGCACCCTGCACGCATTCAACTGCGGCTTGCCCAGCTGCGCTGTTTCGGGATGAATATAGAAGGTGACGATCTCGTCCGTACCCAGGTCATTGACCACCAGGAAGCGGTTATCCAGCGAGATGGTCGCGGAGTGCGGGTGCGGAGCGTCCTGGCGCGCGGTGTTGGGTCCGTGATGACCGAATCTCGGCTGGCGAAAGTCGAGCCGCTCCACCGCATCTGACGGAGTTCCATCGGGATAGATCTTAAAGCTCGAGACCGAACTTCCGGTGTAGTTGGCCGTGAAGGCCGCGCTTCCGGTCGCATCGACCGAGATATAACATGGACCTGTTCCGCCGGCGGGAACGCTCTTCAGCAGCTTCAGCGCGCCATTCGCCGGATCGATCGCGAATGCCGAAACGCTGGAGGTATGCTCGTCCTGGCCTTCGTTGGCCGCGTACAGCACGTTCTGCTTGCCGATGCGGGCCGCAGCCAGGAACGACGGCCGCACCGTCTCGGCCGCCAAAGCCGGTTGGCTCAGCTGCCCGGTCGCCGGATTGAACCGCGCCAGGTAGATACCCTTGGCGTGCGAGTTGATGGTATCGGTGCCGATGTACACCAGCGGCATCGGCTCCGGCGGCTTTGGCTTGCGCCGGCGCTGAAACAGCCTGGACTGCGCCAGCATGCGCGTCCGCGCAAACGCCGCCGCGGCAGGAAGCAGCGTGAGCAGACGGCGGCGGGTGAAAGGCTTTGCGATCGGAGCTTCGCTTTCCTGGGAGTTCACAGCTTCACAGTCTGGTTTTCGTCCGGATTCTGGGTGCCGAAGTACGCCGCACTCCCCGGATCGCCCGGCAGTTCGCCGAGGAACTTCTCCGGCTTGATGTCGTCGTTGATCACCGGCAGGTAGGGCAGCTTATCCGTGCTGCCGGCCTCCCGCACCACCGCGTTCGCGTGCTCCAGCACCTCATCGACGGTCATCGTATACATCTCGCGCCCGTTGTCGTAGCCGGATTCGATGATCGACTTCAGGTAGCGTCCGGCAGCCTGCGCGGCCAGCCGGTCGGTGATCACATGGCCGGTCTCGCGCTTCATCCGCACCCACGCCAGGTTTGGCATGGCGATCCACACCGGGCGTCCATTCACCGCGAACCGGATATCCGTCGCGTCGGCGTGCCGCGTCGCGATGGCGACGACGGTCCCGCGCCAGGTGCAGTGCAGCGGCTCGCCGGTCCAGCGATCGTTTACCGTGAAGTCTTCATACATGCTGCTAGCTTAGCGCAAATGTCCTGAGTCGATGGAGTTGAAAAAGACGGCGTAAGCCGCCGGTGGCGGGTTCGTTTACCTGGCCCGCGCTCGCCGGAGGCGTTTGGCGGGCCTTCACCCCCCGGCGATCGCGGCAATAATCAAGAACGGCTCTCTCCCCGCCGCGACCGCCTCCGGAACCTCCTCATCCGGCCTGCAGTGCGAGAGATCCTCCTGGCATGCGAAGAAACGCAGAAAAGGCCGGCGCAGCTTGGTCTGCGCATCGCGAATGGTTCCCCGCAGCATCGGGTACGCGGCCTCCACCGCACCCAGGATCGCCGCCTGCGTCACCGGAACCTCCACTTCGACCATCACGCGGCGGCCCACGCCCGCAAGCTGACCAAGGTGGTGCGGCAGCTCAACCGTGACCGGCGTGGTCACCCGAGCGTCTGGACCTCGACCGACAGCACCGCCGGGAGATCGTGCACGATCGCCTGCCAACGGTCGCCCGCATCCGCCGAGCAGTAGACCTGTCCGCCGGTCGTTCCAAAGTAGATGCCACACTCATCCAGCGTGTCGACCGCCATCGCATCGCGCAACACGTTCACATAACAGTTCGCCTGCGGCAGACCGGCTGTCAACGGCTCCCAGCAGTTCCCTCCGCTGCGGCTGCGAAACACCCGAAGCTGCCCGTCCAGCGGAAAATGCTGCGCATCGCTCTTGATCGGAACCACGTAGAGCGTCTCGGGCTCATGCGCATGCACGTCGATCACAAAGCCGAAATCGGTTGGCAGATCGCCCGAAATCTCGCGCCAGTTCTCGCCCGCATCGTCCGTCCGCATCACGTCCCAGTGCTTCTGCATAAAGAGCGTGCCGGGCTTCGCCGGATGCATGGCCATGTGGTGGACGCAATGACCAACCTCCGCCGTTGGATTCGGGATGTAGAGCGAGTGCAGCCCGCGATTGATCGGCTTCCACGTCGCGCCGGCGTCATCGCTGCGAAATGCTCCCGCGGCAGAGATCGCGACGAAGATGCGCCGCGGGTCGGTTGGATCGAGCAGAATGGTGTGCAGGCACATGCCGCCGGCGCCGGGCTGCCAGTCCGGTCCCGTCCCATGCTGGCGCAGCCCCGGCAGCTCCTGCCACGAGGCCCCCGCGTCGTCCGAGCGGAAGAGCGCCGCGTCTTCTATCCCCGCGAACACCGTCTCCGGGCTGGTGAGCGACGGCTCCAGGTGCCACACTCGCTTGAACTCCCACGGATGGGCCGTGCCGTCGTACCACTGGTGGGTGCCCGCATCACCGGCGTACGCAAACGCGTTGCCCACCGCGGTCCAGGTCGCGCCGCCATCATCCGAGCGCTGGATGATCTGCCCGAACCAGCCGGAACTCTGCGAAGCGTAAATCCGGTTTGGATCGAGCGGCGAACCCTTCAGGTGATACATCTCCCACCCGGGAAAGTGCGGCCCGTCCACCGTCCAATCCTTCCGCGTTCCGTCCGCGGTCAGGATGAATGCGCCCTTCCGCGTGCCCACCAGCAGACGAACCTGGCTCATGTTCTTCGATTCCCTTCGTGCAAGGTGCGGGGAGAGAAGCGCAGACAGATTAGCGCAAATTGGCTGTGAGTGAAGCGAAGTGCGTGGCCGACAGGGCTGTTTTCGCGGCGGCCGGGAGCATCAGCCGCGCCCCGGCGGCGCGATCTTTACGGATTGCATTCCTGCCGCCGCGGCAGCCTGTATGCCCAGGTCGGCATCCTCAAACACCAGGCAATCCCGCGGCGGCACGTTCAGACGCTCGGCCGCCATCAGGAACGGCTCAGGCGATGGCTTCCCGTGGGTGTATTCCCCGGCGCAGACCAGCGTCTCGAAGAGGTCGAGGATGCCCAGCGCGTTCAGCGTCTTCACCACCGAATCCCGCGGGCTGCCGGAGACCACGGCGAACGGAATCTTCCCGTGCATCCGGTGAATCTCCGCCAGCACATCCGGAACAGCGGTCACTTGCGGCAGCAACTCCAGATACAGATCCTCCTTCTCGCGCGCGACCTCGTTCACATTCATCTTCAGACCGTGATCGCGGTTCAACTGCGCGATGATCTCCGGCACCGGGCGTCCGCCCCAGGCGTAGAACAGCTCCTCCGGAAACGGGCAGTTGTGGCGTGCGAGCGCTTGGTTCCACGCCAGAAAGTGCAGCGGCATGGAATCCGCGATGGTGCCATCGCAGTCGAAGAGATAAGCGCGAAAGGAATAGTCCGGCAGAACGAGCGGCATGGAATCCTGTTCTCAGCGAAAGCGCTGACTTCAATGGAGCACCGGGTCCGGGACCGGACGCGGCAACCTCCTCTATATCTACTCTGTCATCTACTCGGTTATCTACTCGGTCATCTGCTCGATCATCTACTCTGTCGACCGGCGCACCGGCTTGTCTTTCAAGCGTCTGGTGTTCCGTGGCGGCGCGGAATTCGGCGGCTGCTTTCCATTTTTCCGCTTCGGCTTCACCGGCTCCTCACACACCGCGCGCATCCAGTAATTGCCGGCAGCATCCACCTCGATCCCATGCACCTCGCGCTCGAAGCCGGGGAAGCGCTTGCCAAACTCCTCCATGGCCAGAATGAGCTTGATCACCGGTGAATCCGGTCCGCCGAGACGCTCGCCCGGCATCGACATCGGGATCCCCGGCGGGTAAGGAACCAGCATCACCGCCGCGATGCGCCCCGCCATCTCCCAGAAGCGAATCCGCTCGGTCTCGCCGCGAACCAGCTTCTGGTAGGTCTGCGCCGGCGTCAGCACCGGGTCGAAGTCCTCGTCGCACGCGGCATTCACCAGACCGGCCAGGTTCAGCTCCAGCATCACCCGGTGCATCTCGTCCGAAATCTCTTTGAGCGTGTGGTTGCGATACCGCGCCGGATACCGGTCCACCAGCTCCGGCAACGCCTCCACCAGAGGAGCTTCGCCATCGTAGAGCCGCTTGAACTCAAACAGATTTTCCAGCAGCGAGCCCCACTTGCCCTTCGACGTTCCCACCGAAAACAGCACCAGGATGGTGTAGTCGCCGGTCCGCGCAATCTCCACCCGCCGCGAGTCCAGGAACTCGGTCAGCACCGCACCGGGAATGCCCCATTCCCCCACCCGCCCCTGCGCGTCGACGCCGGGTGTCAGGATGGTGACCTTCGCCGGATCCAGCATGCAGTAGTCGCCGGCGATATCGTCGTCTTGATAGCCATGCCAGTCCTCGCCCGGCGTCAGCGTCCAGCACGATGGCGTCGACATCAGCAGCTCGTCTTCCGCGTCCTCAAACAGGATCGACTCACCCGTCGCCGGATCGGTCACCCGCTCGGGCTGGTACACGCCGAAGAACCACGCCTCGCCATTCTCCGACTCCACCCGCAGCCGATGTGCAATGGAACTCATCGCCTGGCGAAAGCTGATCGCATCGGCCAGCGTCTCGTCCATCAGCGTCGGCCCCGCCGGTTCGTCCATCATCGCCGCGGCCACGTCCAGCGACGCGATCAGCGGGTAAAACGGAGAGGTCGTCCCATGCATCATGAACGCCTCGTTGAACTGGTCGAAATCGAGCGGAGCGCGGTCAGACAGCTTGATGTGCACCATCGAACCCATGCTGAACGCCGCCAGCATCTTGTGCGTCGATTGCACGGAGAAGATCGCCGGGCGGTTCGGCATCTCGTCCGGAACCCCCATCGCATACCGGCCGCGGTAGATCGGGTGAAATTTCGCGTAGGCGTACCAGGCTTCGTCGAAATGCACCCGCGGCACCGACTGCGCCAGCTCCGCCACCACCTGATCCACGTTGTAGCACAAGCCGTCGTAGGTGGAATTCGTCACCACCGCGTAGGTTGGCTCCTGCGAACGCGCTCCCGGCGAAAACGGACTGCGCGCAATCAGTTCCTTCACGTTCCCGGGCGAAAACCGCTTCAGCGGCACCAGCCCGATCATTCCGTAGCCGTTGCGTGTCGGCTTGAAGTACACCGGCCGCGCCCCGGTCACGGTCAGCGAGTGGCAGATCGACTTGTGGCAGTTCGCATCCGCCAGTACGATGTCGTCCTGCGCAATCACGCCATGCCCGATAATCTGGTTCGAAGTGCTCGATCCGCCTAGCACGTAGAAGGTCCAGTCGGCCCCGAAGATGCGCGCCGCATTGCGTTCCGAGTCGCCCGGAGGCCCGATATGGTCCAGCCACGAGCCCAGCGGCGCTGACGAGATTCCTAGATCGGAACGCAGCAGGTTCTCGCCGAAGAAGCGATGAAACTCCTGACCCACCGGATGCTTCAGAAACGCTACCCCACCCATATGCCCCGGCGCATCCCACGAGTACGCCGACTGGTCGTTATACTTCAGCAGCTCGCGAAAGTACGGCGGCAGCAGCTGCTCATGATACCGCTCCACCGCGGTATCCAGGCGCGACGCAATAAACGCCGGCGTGTCGCCGAACAGGTGAATGTACTCGTGCACCTGCTTCACCACCTCCAGCGGCAGCTCCGAGACCAGCGTCCGGTCGGCGATCAGGAAGATCGGCACCTTCTTGTTGCGATGGCGAACCCCGCGGATGATGTCAAGCGCGGCGCGCTCTTCAAACTGCGAATCTCCCTCCAGGTCCCAGTCCAGCAGGATCGCCGAATAGCTCGGGTCCGAGGTCACCAGCGACAAGCCATCCTCCGGCGAGGTCGTGCGCACGACTTCGTATCCTTCGTCTCCGATCGCATCCACCAGACGTTCCATGGCCCGGTCGGAGACGGAGTCCGTCCGCCCGACTTCACTCGCAATCAACAGCACCCACCGCTTATCGCTCAACTCTGCCTCGAATCTCCTGCCGCTCTTCTGAAAACTGCAAACACTTAACTCTAACGCGATCCGCGTAAACGAGTGATGACCCCGCTTCGTGCGTCTTCTGACCGGCCACAACCGCCGGGGTGTCCATCTCGACTCACGCCCCTGCCAGCCGAGGTGGCTAGCAGAGGTGACCAGCAGAGGCGGCTAGCACAGGTGGGAATGAAAGGCGCTTGATCACCGCCTTGCTGCGCGATTGCCCTGCAATACGCCTGCGGAAGGCACCATCCCTACAGCAGCGGAGCCGCGTTCTCGGCTGCATCCAACCGTGCCGGCTCCGGCGCAAACCTGACATAGCGGCTCAGGACGAGGGTGAGGCAGAGAACGAAATAGGGAACCCACTCCAGGTGAATCCGCAGTTCGAGCAGGTCGCCCACCATCACCATGATCGCCAGCCACGGAACGATCAGCAGCGAGCATCGCCGCAGATACACGCTGGGAATCTGGCGAAAGTAGATCCAGAACGGAACCCAGGCAAACCCGAAGACACTCAGCAGCGTGATCCAGTGCGGCGCCGTCGTCAGGTAGTGAAGGTTCAGCCGCAGTTCTTCATGCGGCCGCAGCGCGCCTTTGCCCACCAGGTGATCGCACAGCATGCGGATCAGCTCCCAGGCCATGCACTGCGCCACCGTCTCCAGCAGCACCGCGAACCGTATTCTGCCGAGCGCCCGCAACAGCGGCAGGTCAGATCGAAGCTGCGCCAGCAGAAAGAAAGCTGGAAGAAATAAAGTCGTCTCGCGATTGAAGGTGCCAATCAGAAAAACCGGGTAGTACAGTAACCGGTTCCGCTGCAGAATGGCAAGCAGGGCGACCGCGAAGAACGCCAGGCTTGGTAAGTCGTAAGGCGACGCAACGCGAAGTTCCCCGATCAAAAGGCAGTTATAAAAAGCCATGTAGAACACGAGAAAACTAAGCCACCGGAAAGGTGTCTCCGCGCCCAGAAAGTTCTCGATGGAACGCCGCACCGCCCACAAAGTAACGAGGAGAGAGACGATGATCGCAGCCGACTGGGCAAAAAAAACCGGCCCGCGCACATAGCGCTGATCATGCTGAAAATGCGCATGAAGCAGATGAATGCCCGCACGAAAGACCCACGCCATCAGTACCCGGCTGCGATACGGGTACTCCACCTTACCGACCGAGTAGTCATAGTAGTCGTAGGGCCATTGCAGCGCATCCTGATTGGTATAGGTCAGCGCGAAATGAACGGAGGCAAGGAACGCAAGACCCCAGAAAAGAAGGTTTTGTCGCCTGCAGAAGTAGGACCTGCTCTGTGCAGAAAGGTTCAAGTGTATTCCGGCAAGAAAAGACAGCAAAGGATAAGCGATGCTACCACGCGGCCTCTCGCCGAAGCGTGCTGAAGCGCCCCGTGCTTCTCGCCTAGCGCTTCGCCGTCACCACCGCCACAAAGGAATCCGCGCACCCATAATAAAGAAACCATTGCCCATGAAACAGCACCAGCCCCTCGGCAAATGTGGTGCCTGCCGCATATTGTCCTGTCTTCTCATACGGCATCTCGGGTTCCAGCACCGGCGCCGCCGGCTGCTCCAGCAACCGCGCGGGATCCCGTCCTTCGAAGAGCGCTTCGCCGGCCGCGTAGGCATTCGCTCCAAGCTTCGGATCGCCGCTCTGTTCCGCGTTCTTGCCGTTGTACAGCACGACGATGCCGGCCTTGGTCAAGATCGGCGGCGGTCCCACTTCGGGAAAGCTGCTGTCGAAGTGCCCTGCCCGCGGACGTAGCACCTCGATCGGCGCGCCTGCTGCATCTTCCACCGGCTTCCAGTGCACCAGGTCGGAGGAAGTCGCCAGATGCACCGCGCCTTCACCCCAGTACATCCAGAAACGGCCGCCAATCCGCGCCGCGATCAGCCGCCCATCAGCCACCTGCGTCACAATCCCCGCCGACTTGTACTTCAGGTCCGCATACTTCCCCGAGCTTCCGAACGCCGGCCCACACTTGGTCCAGTGCAGCAGGTCGGGCGAGGTCGCAATCCCCACCGAGTAAGTCACCCTGTTCCACTGCGTATAAGTCAGCACATAGGTGCCATCCGGTGCTTCCACCAGGCGCGGATCTTCCACCCCGCCAGGCCACTCGCGCGGCTTCTGCGCATCGTTCCCAGGAAAAAAGACCGGCTCCGGCATCCGCGTAAAGGAGAACCCATCCGCGCTCTCCGCCAGCCCCAGCCGCGACGTATGGCCGCCAATCTCCATCGCGCCGGTGTCGTCCTCCGCCCGATACAGCACAAAGACATGACCGTTCCGCACGATGGCTGCCGGATTGAACGCATGCAGCGCCTCCCAGTGCACCGGCCCATGCAGGATCGGGTCCGAAAAGGTCGAGGCCGGCCGTGGTCCGAGGATCGGGTTGCCGGTCGCTGGACGCGTAAATGGCCCGATCTCCCACGCCTCCGGCGCCTGCCCCTGCGTACCGCCCCACCCGAATAAAGTGATCAGAACCGCAACCAGATACTGTCTCTTTTTCACCGCGCCAGTGTATGCCTTTCCGATGCCCGCCCGCCCCAGCCACACCGCGTAGGCGATCGCCGACTTTCATTAACCTGTCTGTAGCCGAACTGTAATCTTCGCCCGCATCCCTCATGGTGCAGCATTCACGAGGGCTCTCACCATGGCGAACGCGAAAGTCGTCAGCTTCGACGAGATGGATAACGCCGGCGTCTCCAAAGAACACTGGAAGATCATGTTCATCTCCGGCATGGGTTTCTTCACCGATGCCTACGACCTCTTCATCATTGGCGTGGTCATGTCGCTGGTCAAACCGGAGTGGCACATCGGCAAGCTGGAGGAAGGCCTGGTCGATTCCACCGCCCTGCTCGCCTCGGCCATCGGCGCGCTCCTCTTCGGACGCGTCGCCGACATGCTCGGCCGCAAGCGCATCTACGGCGTGGAGGTTCTCGTCCTCGCCGCCGGCGCCATCGGATGCGCCTTCGCGCCCAACATCTGGTGGCTCATCGGCCTGCGCTTCATCCTCGGCATCGGCATTGGCGGCGACTATCCCGTCTCCGCCACCATCATGTCCGAGTACGCCGGGAAAGCCTCCCGCGGAATGCTGGTCTCGCTCGTCTTCGCCATGCAGGCAGCCGGCCTCATCGTCGGCCCGCTGCTCGCCGCCGGCCTGCTCTCCACCAGCATGGATCACGACCTCATCTGGCGCATCCTGGTCTCCTTCGGCGCCGTCCCCGCGCTCGCCGTCTACTGGTCCCGCCGTCACCTCAAGGAATCCCCTCGCTATCTCGCCGCCACCGGCCAGCAGGAAGATGAATCCGGCAAACTCGGCAAAGCCGATCACTACGATAAGGATCAGCACTCCGTCTCGTTCTGGGACGGCTATCACCGCTTCGTCACCGACAAGAAACTCGGTATTCGCCTGCTCGGAGCCAGCGCCGCCTGGTTCCTCATGGACGCCGCCTATTACGGTAATACCGTCTCCAGCCCGCTCGTCCTCTCCGCGCTCGGCAGCGACCACACGCTGCTGCAAAAGACGCTCACGCAGCTCGGCATCTTCACCGTCTTCGCCGCGCCCGGCTACGCATTTTCTGCCTTCTTCATGGATAAGCTCGGGCGCAAGACCATCCAGATCATGGGCTTCGCCATGATGACCCTCACGTTCGCGTTGCTCGCGCTGATTCCAAACCTCGAAAAGCAGGCAATTCCCTTCCTCATCATCTACGGTTTCAGCTTCTTCTTCACCGAGTTCGGCCCCAACGCCACCACCTTCGTCTACCCGTCGGAGATCTTCCCGGTCCGCGTCCGCACCACCGGCCACGGCATCGCCGCCGCCATGGGCAAGCTCGGCGGCTTCTTCGGCGTCTTCGTATTTCCCTTCCTGATGAACTGGAAGGGTCTGCTCAGCGCGGAGTCGGCTGCCGCCATTGCCAGCCTGCTCGGCCTGATCGTCACCACGCTGATACTGCCGGAGACCAAGGGCAAGAGCCTCGAAGAGATCGAAAACGAGGAGATCGCGCCCGCAGAAAAGCTCGCCGCCTGACCATGTCTTGGGTGATAGGCCTGTAACTGAACGGCGCAAGGCCAAAGGCCACGCCGTGCGCTACCACGTAAAGCCGCCCGAAGCCGGCGGCCAAGCCCCCGCCAACTGCCGCAGCAGGACAATCCGCCCGAAGTGATACGCATTGTGCGCGGCCAGGCTCTCCAGTTGTTCCCGCACCGTCATCACGCGCGTCGGAAGCGGCGGCAGTGAAGGACATCGCACCGGCTCATTGAGCCGGTCCCCATCGGCCGCGTGCCTGCCCGCGGCCTGCATTCCCGCGAAGAATCGTGCGCGTAACCGCTCCCACGACTCCTCGGACTCCTGATACGCATCCGGAAACCCGAACGAGGCATGCGCCGGGATCGGCGTCTCCCTGCCCTCGACCCAGTCCAGCGAGATCTGCTGCCAGTAAACGATATGCCACAACTCGGCATAGATCGTGTGCGGCGCGCCGTAGGTCGTGCGATGCGCCAGTTCTTCATCGATGCCTTCGAGAATGTGTGCCGGCGGCGCGGCATAACTATCCGCCGTCAACGCCCGTTCAAGTTCGTTCATCGGGGCTCCCTCTCGTCCAGTCTGCTGGATTTTCGTCCGGCAGCTTTGCACAGCTCCTGATGCATCCGCATCCTGCGGTCTAACCATAAGTTACGTATTGTGAACACTTTGCATACTTCTTGCCAGGGTAGGGCAGAAAGTCTTGAAATCCTTCTCTAAGTGCCTAATTCGGCGCGGATCGCCTCCGCGATGGCATTCGCATGGTGGTTCATGGCCGCACCGTCTTCCGCTTCAATCATCACCCGCGCCAGCGCTTCGGTCCCGCTGTAGCGGATCACCACGCGCCCGCTTCCGGCCAGCGCCGCATCTGCCTCCGCAATCGCCTTCGCGACCGTGGGAATCGAGTCCAGAGGCTTCTTCTCCCTCACCTTGACGTTCACGATCACCTGCGGAAACGTCTTCAGGTCCGCCGTAAGCTCCGCCAGTGACCTTCCCGCGCGATGCATGATGTCCAGCACCAGCAGCGCCGTCAGCAGACCATCACCGGTCGTCGACTGCCCGGCGAAGATGACGTGGCCCGACTGCTCGCCGCCCAGCGTCGCCCCGGTGGCCAGCATCTGCTCCAGCACATACTTGTCGCCCACCGGCGCCCGCAGCATCTTGATGCCCGCCCGGCCCAGCGCAGCCTCGAGCCCCATGTTCGACATGGTCGTCGCCACCACCGTCTGCTGCGCCAGCAGGCCGCGCTCTGCCAGGTCGCGCGCGGCCAGCAGCAACACCGCGTCTCCGTTCACCACCTTGCCATTCTCGTCGGCAAACAGCGCCCGGTCCGCATCGCCGTCGAACGTAATCCCCACCGACGCGCGATGTTTCAGCACCTCCGCGGCGACCACCTCCGGGTGCAGCGCGCCGCATCCCTGGTTGATGTTCCGCCCATCCGGGCCGGCGTGGGTGACGATGACGTTGCCTCCAAGACCCGCAAACAACTGCGGAGCCACCGCCGAGGCCGCACCATTCGCGCAGTCGATCACGATCGTGCGGTTGTCGAGCGAAAGCCCCGGGACCGCCGCCAGCAGAAACCGCGTGTACTCCGCCCGATCCGCCTCGTTGACCTCGGGCGCGGCGCCCAGAGTTCTCCGTTGCCCGGCGTCAGTCGACGATTCCAGCTGCCGGAAGATCTCCTCTTCGATCGCCAGCTCTGTCGCATCGGGCAGCTTGAAGCCGTCCGGGCCGAACAGCTTGATCCCGTTATCCTGCCACGGATTGTGCGAGGCAGAGATGACCACGCCCGCGGCGAACCGGTGCGTGTGCGCCAGGTGCGCAATGGCCGGCGTGGTGATCACCCCGGCGCTCTCCACCGTCGCTCCGCCATCCAGCAAACCAGCCGTGAGCGTCGCCGCGATGCTCTCGGACGACTCCCGCGTATCCATGCCCAGCAGCACCCTTGGACCTCGCGCCGCATCCTTCAGCGTCTGCGCCAGAGCGCGGCCGATGGCGTAAATGGTGGTTGGATCCAGGGGGGCCTGGCCGGCGACGCCGCGTATGCCGTCGGTGCCGAAGAGCTTCTTCATTGCGTCTGGGTCTCCGTGACGATCGCACGCACGCTGCCGTAAGCCAGGCGCGCGCGAATCGTTTGTTGTGGCTGCGCGTCTGCCGCACTGCGCAGAATTCTCTCCGGCTCGTCTTCCAGGTACACGATGGCATAGCCGCGGTTCAGCACCGCCAGCGGCGACAGTGCCTGCAGCCGGACCCATGCCCTTTCGAGTCGCATCCGGCGCTGGGCCGTCAATTGCACCGACAAGGCCTGCAGCCGGGCCTTGACCAGGTGCAGCCGGCGCGAGATGTGCCCGATCCGCACCGTTGGATCATGCCGGCGCAGGCGAGCTTCGAGCGACGCCAGCCGTGAGCCGAAGTGCCGCTGCAGCCGCCGGTTCGCGTAGTCCATCCGGAAACGCAGTTCGTCCACGCGCTGCTGGCGCTTGCCCAGCGAATCCTGAACCCGCGCCAGCACCTGCTCGGCCGAAAGCCGCGATAAACGCTGTCGCGCCCGCATCAAGTGGAACTCCCCGGCACGCAGCACGCGCCGCTCCAGCGCCAGCACACGTTCTTCAACACGATGCTGCGCCGCGGTTACCAGCTCGGCTGCGGCGGAGGGCGTCGGCGCCCGCAGATCGGCCACGTAGTCGGCGATGGTGTGGTCGATCTCGTGTCCGATCGCCGCAACGACCGGCAGCTTCGATGCCACGATCGCTCGCGCCAGCGCTTCATCGTTGAATCCCGCCAGATCCTCCAGCGACCCGCCGCCACGTGCCACGAGGATCAGGTCCACCCGCTCCGGATGACGATTGAACCAGCGAATGCCAGCCGCGACCGTGGCTGGACACTGCGGCCCCTGCATCACCGCCGGATAAATCAGCAGGTTCAGCCGCGCATGGCGCCGGCGCACCACCTGGATGATGTCGCGAACGGCCGCTCCGTGGGGTGAGGTGACGATGCCGACACAGTGCGGAAAGGGCGGCAGCAGCTTGCGCGGACGATCGAACAGTCCCTCCCTGCGCAATTGGTCGCGCAGTTGTTCAAAGGCCAGTTGCAGTGCACCCGCGCCCCGCGGCCGCAGCGATTCGGCGATCAGTTGCAGCTGGCCGCGCGTCTCGTAGACCGAAATCCGCCCCCGGACCTCGACCGCCAGGCCATCCTTCGGCTTGAACTTGAGCAACTGCGCCTGGCGCCGGAATAACACCACCGGAAGCTGCGCATCGCCATCCTTGAGCGTGAAGTACACATGGCCCGAGGAGGCCGGGCGGCAGTTGGATATCTCACCTTCCACGTTCAGGATGCCGGTGTAAGCGCCTTCGACGTGCTGCCGCAACTCCGCGATCAGCTGCCGCACCGTGTAAAGGATCGGTTCCTTCACCAGCGGCGGCTCAGGCTCAGGCTCCTGCATCGGGACCAGATCGAACGAGAGCTGGGGAAAGTCGCCGGACGGATTCGACCGGGTCCGATCGGAGGTCCGCCTGGTGCGCTGCGCATACAAACCGGCTAGAGTTGGAACCCGGTCTGCAGTCTCATCAGCACCCATTCGTTCATCGTAAACCAGAGATTCAAGCCAGACCGAAGCGCCGTCCACCCCCGATCTCACGCTGGCATCAGCAGCCTCCCGGCTGTTCGCAGCAGTTCCTTCGGCGGGCAAGGCTTTACCAGCACGGAAACCGGCTGCCGCAGGGTTGCAGCGCAATCCCTCACCTTACTCAGGCTACGGTAGGAGCCGGTCAGAACCAGGATTGGACACTCCGGCAGGCGATGACCAAGATCCTCCATCAGCTTTAGCCCGTCCCGGACAGGCATTTCGATGTCACAAAGAACCAGGTTGGGCCGATGCATCAAGGCAGACGAGATCGCCTCAGAAGCAGTATGCACAACTTCTGTGGCAAAGCCGCTCTTCTCGAAGATCATCCCCAGCGTCTGAGCGACCAGCGGCTCATCGTCGACGATCAGAACCCGCATCCGCTCGTCTGTCTTCACGAAGCGTCCTCTCCATGGTTCCTGCTACCGGGGGAGGAATCAACGCAAACGCCTCCGTCCGTCCTGCACCCTGATCCCTGTCAAGGTAGACCCGTCAGAGCGGGTTTTGTTTCTGCTGCTGCAAGAAATCCGTCCAGAATGCGAAGCAATGGAAATTGGACCTGAAATCGGCGTCAACTTTCGCCTTCGACCGCGCGGTTGTAAGGTGAACCCATGCACGCGATTGCTTTAATCCTCGGTGTGGTCTGCTGTTCCGGGGTCGCATTGGACGCCCTGCAGACCATCATCCTGCCCCGCCGGCCCACCGGCAGGTTCCGCATCACCCGCATCTTCTACATCCTCACCTGGGAACCGCTTGTCGCCATCACCGAACACTTTCCCAACCACAAGACGCGGGAGCGGATCTACAGCGCCTACGGGCCGATCTCGCTGCTCCTGCTCCTCGCATTCTGGGCAACGATGCTGGTCACCGGATACGCCCTGCTCTACTTCGGTCTCGGAACTCCCTTTTCGGACGCACTCAACCCGCATGGTCCCTTCTGGGCGTCGGCTCGTACCGATCTGTATGTCAGCGGCACCACCCTGTTCACGCTGGGCCTGGGGGACGTCACCCCGCAGCGCCACCTGGCGCGGCTGGTGGTGGTGCTCGAGTCTGCCACGGGTCTAGGATTCGTCGCCCTGGTGATCGGGTACCTGCCGGTGCTCTACCAGGCCTTCTCGCACCGCGAAGTCAGCGTGGCGATGCTGGATGGACGCGCCGGGTCGCCTCCCACGGCCACGGAACTGCTGCGCCGCCACGGGCACGAAGGCGGCGAAAAGGATCTTGCGCTGCTGCTCGCCGAATGGGAACGCTGGTCCGCCGAAATTCTGGAAACCCACATCTCGTATCCCCTGCTCTGCTACTACCGCTCCCAGCACGATAATCAGAGCTGGCTCTCCGGGCTGGTCGCGGTGCTCGACGCGTGCGCGCTGCTGATCACCACGATTGAAGGCCCGGTCGCGCGCCAGGCGCAGCTTACGTTCGCGATGGGACGCCACGCCCTGCTTGACGTTGGCCATGTCTTCCACCTGGAGAAGGTGAACGAAGTCCTGCCGCCCAAGCGTGACAAGCCCACGGACCGCCTGCCGCAGGAGACCTTCTACCGTCTTTGCGGTGAACTGGGAGACATTCATATGCGCCTGTGCGGCGACCCTGCCGCGCAGCAGCGCCTCACCGCCATGCGGGCGCTCTACGAGCCGCACGCCCAGATCCTCTCCGACTACCTGAAGATGCCGCTTCCACTCTGGGTACCTGAGCCGCGGAACAATGATGCATGGAAGAAGGTGGCGGATTTACGCATGGGCGCCGGCGCCCAGGAGACGCTGCTCGGGCGAAGCATTCAGCACGTCAGCGACCGCTCCACCGCCACTCACCTGCATGACGAGGAACACGGCTTTTAAACGACGCGCCGTGATTTAGATGGTCTTCTGTGTAGAAAACAATGAAAGCGCTTGACTATGGAGTGTGGACGGCCGTACCGGGCGGGATACCGGGCGCGGGATACACCGGGTCGGGCAGGGCGTATTCGTTGGCGAGCGAGGCGAGCAGTTGGCTGGTCTCGGGCGCGAGGCCGACGATGCGGGCGGCAAGCCAGGCCTGCGGCGTGATGGTGATTTCGGCGCGTCCGGCCTGGACCGCATGGAAGATGCGGTTGGCGGCGTAGCCCACACTGGCGGAGAGGCCGGGCGTCCTGGCCGAGAGCTTGAACCAGCGGGCTTCCTTCTCCTGCTGACCGGCGAAATGCGCGTGCTCTTCGCCGCCGGTGCGCATCAGCCCCGGACAGACGGTGGTGACGCGCACGCCCTTGTGGCGCATTTCTATATGCAGTCCTTCGGAGAAGCCCGTGAGCGCAAACTTGGCGGCAACGTAGGGCAGCAGGTGCGGGACCGGGATCTTGCCGCCGATCGACGCGATGTTGACGATGCCGCGGCACGACTGCTCCGCCGAATCGACCGGATCGAGCAGGTAAGGGAGGGCGGCGTGAATGGTGTAGAGGGCGGCGAAGAAGTTGGTCTGCATGGCTCGCTCATAAGCTTCGAGCGGCTGGTTTTCAAAGGGGCCAACCTCGATGATGCCGGCGTTGTTGACCAGCAGGTCGAGCCGCCCGAAGGCTTCCATGGTGGAGCGGATGAGCGCCTTCGCCTGTTCCGGGTCGGTGAGGTCGCAGGCAACCAGCAGGATGTTGTCTTCCTCGAGAACATCGCGGGAGCGGAGGATGCGGTCGCGGGCGAGTTCGAGTTCGTCGGCGTCGCGGGCGGCGAGAACGAGTTTAAGGCCGGCGCGTCCGAAGCGGTGCGCGAGTGCGAGCCCCAGGCCGCGCGAGCCGCCGGTGATCACGGCCACCTGGCCGGGATGGTAGCGCTTGCGAGTGGGCAGAAACGCATAGGCGGCGGCGGCCGCCAGGGTGGAGACGATCAGAGGCAGGGTGAGGTGGGGGCTGGGCTTGCGCATGGCGAGTGAGATGCCGAGCGTCTCCTGCAGGGTGAACTGCCAGCTCGGCAGGGAGAAGCGCCAGCGCCGGGAGGGCGCGGCGGCGGGGTTCGGGATTGCCGATGGAGGGATCATAGTAAAGGTTTTCCCGGGGCGATCCCGACAGCCGCAACGCGCCGCAGGGAATACCGACAGATCCCATGCGCCCGGTGTTTCCCGGAGAGGCCGATTCGGGTCGCAAACGATCCTAATGCACTGCACGCCGCGATGGTAGAACAAATCGAAACGGGTGGGTGTTACCTTGGGGCAGCCGTGAACATGCCCTCGATGTCGACCGCCAAACGAGTGGGCGTGGTGAGGTATAAGGGACTTAGAGGTTCTGGGCGCAGGGCCGGAGGGTGAGTGGAAGCATGGCGACCAAGCGCAAATCGCGGGGCGGATACATGATCTCGGTGGTGGCGGAGATGTACGAAATTCATCCGCAGACGCTGCGGCTGTACGAGCGCGAAGGTCTGCTGCGGCCGAGCAGATCGGACGGCAATACCAGGCTGTATACGGATGAGGATCTGGAGCGGCTGGAGTTCATTCTGAACCTGGCGCGGGACCTCGGCGTGAACATTGCGGGGATCGCGATCGTGCTGCAGATGCGTGAGCGCATGGAAGAGATGAACCGCCAGATGCAGGGCTTTGTGGACTACGTACGGGAAGAGATGCTGGCACGGATGCAGCAGCAACAGAATCCGGGGGCGGGGCTGGTGCCGCTGAAGCGGGTGCCGTTGGTGCCGGTGAAGGCAGCCCGGAAGAAGGCGCGCGAGGAGCAGCGGTCCAAGCGGGAGGATGCGGTTCGGTAGACTGATCGTGAGGATGTGTTTGCGATGAGTCTGCTGTTGCAGGGGATGTGGTGGGTGGCGATGGTGGGTTCGGTGACCTCGTCCATCTACTGCATGATGGTGCTGGCCGCGGCGGCGCGGTTTGCGGTGCGCAAGCGCAGGGATGAACGGGCAGAGGCGGATTTCGCGCCGCCGATCAGCGTGTTGAAGCCGCTGCATGGCACCGAGCCGGGAATGGAACAGAATCTCGAGTCATTTTTCGAGCAGGAGTACCCGGGTCAGTTCGAGCTGCTGTTCTGCGCCCGGCACGAGACCGACGAAGGCTTGCAACTGGCGCGGCGGGTGGGTGCACGATATCCGGCGGTCCAGGCGAAGTATCTGACGTGCGGCGAGCCGATGCCGAAGTTTCACAATGCCAAGGTGTACTCATTCGCGAAGCTGGACTCCGAGGCGGAGCATGATCTCTACATCACAAGCGATGCCGATGTGCGGGTGGCAAAGGACTACCTGCTGCGCATGGTGCAGAATCTGAAAGACCCGGGGCTGGGGATTGCCTCCTGCGTGTACATCGGGACGGCGTATGGCGGCAGCCGGGCGTCGTTTGCCTCGATGCTGGATGCGGTGGGCAAGAGCGTGGAGATGACCAGCGGCGTGCTGGTGGCGGACATGATCGAAGGCACGCGGTTCGCCCTGGGCGCGACCATGGCGCTTCCGCGCCGGAGCTTTCAGCGGGTGGGCGGGTTCGGGGAACTGGGACAGTTCTACGCGGACGACTTCGAGTTGGGCAATCGCCTGGCAAAGCAGGGCGCGGGCGTGAAGATGGCGACCCACGTGATCAAGCTGATGGTGCAGGACCAGCCGTTCTGGCTTTCGTTCCGCAACCAGCTGCGCTGGATGCAGAGCACGCGGCGCTCGCGTCCGTGGGGACACCTAGGGACGGGGCTGACGTTTGCGATGCCGTTTGGGCTGGTGGGGCTGGCGTGGGGGATTGCCGCCGGCCGGCCCGGGCTCGGGCTGCTGTGGCTGCTGGCGGCGACGGTGAACCGCTGGCTGCAGGCGGCGGCGATCCTGGGGGTGCTGGGCGACCCGGACTGGCTGCGCAACGTCGCCATCTACCCGCTGCGCGACCTGCTGGGGAGCGTACTCTGGCTGGGCAGCTATGGAGGCGAACGCTTCTACTACCGCGGCAAGATCTACAAGCTGAAGCCGGGCGGACGGGTCGAGGCGCCGGAGTAGGCGAGGTGTGGAGGCGTCGTTTATTCACCGGTCGTATACTCACCGGATGATTCGACTGGTGTTGTTTGTGTCGATGCTTCTGGCGGCGGCGAGCGGCTTTGGACAGACGATGTCCGGAGCTCCGGGGACGAAGCCTGGGGCACCTCCGACGAGCAGGTGGCCGACCCAGGATGGGGTGTTTCGCATTCCGGACTTCCGCTTTGGCTCGCAGCAGTTTCTGCCGGAACTGCGGCTGCATTATCTGACGCTGGGCACGCTGCATCGCAATGCGGCCGGCCACGCCGACAATGCGGTACTGCTGCTGCACGGCACCGGAGGCAGCGCAACCTCGCTGCTCAACCCGATTTTCTCGGATGTGTTGTTCGGACCGGGGCAGCCGCTCGACATCACGAGATACTTCATCATTCTGCCGGACGATATCGGGCACGGCTCTTCGTCGAAGCCCTCGGACGGGCTGCACGCCAGGTTTCCCGCGTACGACTACGACGACATGGTGCGTTCGCAGCACGAGATGCTGGAAGAGGGGCTGAAGGTGGATCATCTGCGGCTGATCCTGGGCACGTCGATGGGCTGCATGGAGTCGTTCGTGTGGGGCGAGACCTATCCCTCGTACATGGACGCGCTGATGCCGCTGGCGTGCCTTCCGGTGGAGATTGCCGGGCGCAACCGCATGATGCGCTACATGGCGATCCAGGCGGTGAAGCAGGATCCGGCGTGGATGGGCGGCGAGTATACGAGTGAGCCGATCGAAGGTCTGCGCACGGCCAACGAGATGCTGCTGATCATGGGCTCGGCGCCGCTGGTGATGCAGAAGGCTGCACCTACCCGCGCGGCGGCGGAGCAGTATGTGGTGAACTACCTGGCCAGGGCGGATGCTGCCACCGACGCCAACGATCTGATCTTCTACATGAACGCCAGCCGCAATTACGATCCCAGCCGGTTTCTCGGCCGAATCACGGTTCCGGTGATGTGGATCAACTCGGCCGACGACTTCATCAACCCGCCGGAGCTCGGCATCGCCGAAAAGATGGTGCAGCAGATGCCGCACGCGAGGTTCGTGCTGCTGCCCCTTACTGACCAGACGCGCGGCCACGGGACCCATACGCAGGCGGCTGTCTGGAAGGACTACCTTGTTGAGTTGCTGAACCAGAGCAGGCGGTAGATCAGAGAACAGGAAGTCGGATCGGCGTGCGCACGCGGGCTAGGTTCTTGCTCGCGGCGGGAAGCAGTCGGCCGTGACGGCGTGGAACTTGAGGTACAGGAAGATCGCGGAGTCGAGCAGCAGCAGGATGTAGACGGTCTGCTGCTCGACCTCGGAGATGGCCGGCATCACCGGAAGACTGGTGCCGAAGTCGTGGTGGGCGAGCCAGAAGACAAGCATCATGGCGGAGGTCAGGACCAGCGAGTTGCGCGCCCAGCGGCGGAGGCGCCAGATGCCGCTGCCGATCACCAGCGCATAACTTCCGAAGAAGAAGAGCAGGAGGCCGTGCGGTTCTTTGCCATGCGCTGCGACAAAGACCAGGTCGCGCAGGTCCGGGATGTACGCGAGCTTGCCGGCGCGGCCGGACGCCGCAAGAAGAGCGACCAGCAGCAAAAACGCTCCTTTGGTGAACTGGAAGCCGGAGATCAGAACGATGGGGAGCGGCCGGGCGATGGGCCTAGTCCGAAGCGGGGTGAGGGTCACGAATCTTCCGTTGCGGAATCTCACAGCTGATCCTATCCGAAATGCAGCGACTGGACGCTGCCCGTAAAGATGTAGGGCGGCGCATGGTCGAGACGCATTCTGCGAGAATAGAGACAGGCGAGAATAGAGACAGGATGGAGACGCGGAATAGAGAGCGCACGACAGAGACGATTGCAGTTGCGATGAGCGGCGGGGTGGACTCGTCGGCGGTCGCTGCCCTGCTGCGCGCGCAGGGCTACGACCTGGTGGGTCTGACGCTGCAGTTGTGGAACCAGCGCCGGCTGGCCGGGCACGAGGGCATGCCCGAGGCGGTGCAGGGACGCTGCTGTTCCATCGACGACGTGTACGATGCGCGCCGGGTTGCGGAACGGCTCGGAATTCCATACTACCTGGTGAACCAGCAGGAACGCTTCGAGGAGGACGTGGTGAAGCCGTTCGTGAGCGAGTATCTCGCCGGGCGGACACCGATTCCCTGCACGCTCTGCAACAACCATCTGAAGTTCGACCAGCTTCTGCTGACGGCGCGGCAGATCGGCGCGACCAGCATCGCCACCGGCCACTATGCGCGGAACCACTACGATGCGGAACGCGGCCGCTGGATTCTGTCGCGGCCGGCGGACCGCAGCAAGGATCAGACGTACTTCCTCTTCGGGCTCACGCAGGAGCAGCTGGCGCATACGCTGTTTCCGCTGGGCGAGATGCAGAAGCCCGCAGTCCGCGGAATAGCGGCGGAGGCTGGACTCGAAGTTGCGGGCAAGCCCGATTCGCAGGAGATCTGCTTCATTCCCGGCGGAGACTACCAGGCATTCCTGCGCGCGTACCTGGAGGAGCAGGAGCGGGAGCTTCCGGACAGCGCCGGTGAACTGGTGACCACGAGCGGCGAGGTGGTGGGGCGGCACAGCGGCATCCACAACTTCACGGTGGGCCAGCGCAAGGGGCTGGGGCTGACCAGCGCAAACCCGCTGTACGTGCTGCAGATCCACCCCGAAAGCCACCAGGTGACGGTGGGCGGGGAGGCGGACCTGATGTCGCGCGAGGTGCGGGTGGACCGGCTGAACTGGATCTCCATCGCCAGCCTGACCCAGCCGGTGAGGGTCAAGGCGAAGGTGCGGCATCGGCACGAGCCGCAGTGGGCGACGCTCTCACCGGGCGACGAGGATGGAACCGCGCTGGCCGTTTTCAATGAGCCGCAGCGTGCCATCACACCCGGCCAGGCGGCAATCTTCTATGACGGCGATGAGGTGGTGGGCGGCGGCTGGATCTACTGAAAGGCTGCTGGAACTACGGAAGACTTCCGCCGTAAACCTACTTTTCGCTGTGCGGGTACACCGTCGCGGCCGGTTCGGCGGCGGGCTTGTACACCGGCACGGGCCCCGGTTTCGGCGTGGTGGAGTAGGTTGAAGCACGGCCGACTGGCCCTCCCGAGCCAAAGGCCCGCGCGCCGCTGATCAATGTCTCAAGTCCAGCCTTCAATCCTGCAACCACGCCGGCGACCTCGCGTCCGGGCTTGGCGATTCCCTGCTCGATTGCGACGCCGAGCCGGACCGTCGCGTCGAGCGCCGACGAGATCATGCCATTGACGCGGGAGATCTGCGCGCGCGTCTTCAGGTTGGCGTCCTTCACGGTTTCGTTCGCGGCCAGGACGGTCTGATTGGCCGCGGAGATGGTAGGCGAGATTTCGTTGGCCTTATCTTTGGCGAGGCCGGAGATGGCCTCGATGTGGGTGGTGATGACACCGACCTTGGAGGTGATCTCACGAACCTGCGGGGTGAGCTCGACCACCAGCCCGTGGGACTTATCGAGCAGCGGAATCGCCTTGGCCTTGAGTTCGACCAGGTGCGCGGTGATCTCCTTCCACGCCTTCATGGAGGCGAGTCCGGCGGTGACCACCACCACGGCTTGAACCACCAGCGCGACAGCCACAAGCCCAATGAAGAACATCAGGAGCTTCGAGTTGCCGCTGTTGATGGAGTCCTGCGCCTGCAGCATTGCCAGCGTGCGCAGTGCGGAGGGCGCGGATGGGGCGAGCAGACTCGCAACCAGGGTGATCAGCATAACGACTTCTCCCGAGAAAATGTCCGAAGCGATCGTACCGCACGCGGACGGTGTCGTGTGGAGTGACGGCGCAGCGCTGCCAAAGGATGTCTCGCAGGAATGTCCGCCCGAGCGCATCGGAAGTGACGAAAAAGGGCGAACCAGTGACGGGAAAAGGGCGAACCGCGATCGATTCCGATCTGGGTTCGCCCTTCTTGGGCCGGCGACGAGAACCCGCCAGGTAAGAGACTCCCCGGCGCGGTGTTCCTTCGCCAGGAACGGACGGTCAACTGCTCACAGATCCAACTGGCAGGTCACAGCTTCAGCTGGCGTGCTCTTCAGTCTTGGCGACGTAGGCTTCCTTGCCGGCATTGATGGCGGATTGGACGGCATCCTGCTGGCTCTGCACCAGGGACTTGCCCTTCTCGACATAGTCCGTCCACTGCGAGCGTCCCTTTTCGTAGTACTCCTTGCCCTTGTCTACATAGTCGGCGGCGACCTGCTTGCCCTGCGCGACGTAATCGTTGGCCTTGTCGATGCCCTGCTGGGCCAGCGCGGCAGCCTTCTCCTTGGCGTCAAGCGATGCCTGGAGGATGTCCTCACGGGTCTCGCTGCCGGACTTCGGGGCGTAGAGTACGCCGATCAGCGCGCCGATGCCGAGGCCGGCGAAAAACCATCCAAGTCCGCTTGCATTACCGTTGTCAGCCATTGCGTTCTCCTGTTCGTATCAAAAATGTAGAAGCCAAGATGAGAGTGCGGAGGCTCTTCGCCTGCGCGGAAGACCGATTCAAGAGCAATGTGGACTTTCACGAATTGCTCAACCACCCACGTGGAACGCCGATCCAGTCTCGCATGCGACCGAGACCGTCAGTGTGTCGCACTAGGGGAGATGCCGGGATAGAGGGCGGGGTTGCAGTAACCGCATGCAACGCGTGAAGAATCTTCAGCGGAATGAGAATCTTCAACACCTTTCGTTGACTGCTTTGACGGAGGCGACGGTTAGAATTCCGAGTAGTGCCGCGCAGCCGATGGCTGCGTCTGACAGGTGGGTGACGAGGCAGATGAAGCACATGACGACACACAAAGACGGCTACTCGACGAAGGCGACTCTGCGC
This sequence comes from Rhodanobacteraceae bacterium, assembly GCA_903970285.1. Classification (GTDB taxonomy): domain Bacteria; phylum Acidobacteriota; class Terriglobia; order Terriglobales; family Acidobacteriaceae; genus Edaphobacter. The sequence goes on from CAJCHN010000049.1 coordinate 33,698, forward strand.
AGCGGACGCAAAGGGAAGCGTTGCATGCGAGATGGACTTTTGAGCTTAAGCCTGGGCGCGGGCCTGCTCGCGGCGTCCGGACTGGCCGGCTGCAAGGCGAATCCGCCCGTAACCGACGACGCGCTGGCGACTACCATTCAGAGCCAGTTAGCCTCCGACAGCGCGATCGCGGGACAGCAGGTGACCGTTGCCGTGCAGAACGGAGTTGCAACGTTGAACGGAACGGTCGCCAACGACGCGCAGCGCACGATCGCGGCGCGGGATGCCGCCGGCGTGCCGGGAGTCAAAGAGGTCATCAACAATATCGCCTCGGGTCCGGTCAGCGCCTCGGCGAAGACGACGCCGCCCGCACCTGCGAAGCTGCTTCCGGGGCCGGCACTCGCGCCGCGCGAGCGCCGCGACCGTGACCATGACCATGACCGCGAAGGCGCGCCGATCGAGCGCGTTACACCGGGCGAATCCGCACCACAGCCACAGCCGCAACCACAGCCACAGCCACAGCCCCAACCGCAGGCTCCGCCGCCACCGCCTCAGCCTACTTTCCGGAATGTGACCATTCCTGCCGGGGACAGCCTGCCGGTGCGGGTGACTCAGACGCTCGATAGCGCTACCACCCAGCAGGGCGATGCGTTCTCGGGCGTGATCGCGTCCGACATTCTGGCCGATGGCATTGTCGTGATTCCGGCGGGCACGGCGGTCTCGGGGCAGGTGACCGCGGTGCATGAGGCCGCGCACTTCAAGGGCTCGGCGCTGCTGACGGTCTCGCTGGTGAGCATCACCCGGCATGGCGACAAGATTTCGGTCGCCACCGATCCGTATACCGTGCAGGGCAAGGGGCGCGGCGCCAACACAGCGGAGAAGACCGGCGGCGGAGCGGCCGTGGGAGCGATCCTGGGCGGCATCTTCGGCGGCGGCAAGGGCGCGGCAATCGGCGCCGCTGCCGGCGGAGGCGTGGGCGCGGGAGCAAACGGCATCACCCGCGGGCAGCAGGTGCAAATTCCCTCCGAGAGCGTCGTGCGCTTCCGCCTGAGCGATCCGCTTTCGCTGAGGGTGCGGAGCGACGGCGAACGCCGCGATCGCAACGGCGACCCGGACCTCCAGCATCACGAGTAGGCTGGCTGCTCAAATCGGCTTGCGTCGCCCGGGGCAGCATGGTTCGTCCGGCGCAGGATGCGGGGCTTTCCGTGGTGAACGGGAGGTTTCCAAGCCCGCGGACAGGTGAAAGAATGGAGCCGGGGCCCTCCCGCGCGCGGACGCAGACTCCAGCGGATGCGCGTCGTTCGCGGTGAACATACGCAGCCTTGGCGCTCGTGTAAACTCGGCTCAGAGTTGAATCCTCTGCGGGGTTTAACGCCTCTACTACTCCCGAGTTCCATCTTGTCTCGAGGTGTTTCCGTGTCGACGTCCGCTACGCAAAAGCCGGCAGGATTTCTGACGTTCACCCTGCACGCGCATCTGCCTTACGTCGTCAATCACGGAACCTGGCCGCACGGCATGGAGTGGCTGCATGAGGCCGCCGCGGAGACCTACCTTCCGCTGCTTCGGGTGCTGTCCAAGCTGGAGCAGGACGGCATCGGACTGCGCTGCAACCTGAATCTTTCGCCCATTCTTCTGGAACAGTTGTCGCACCCGGTTTTCATCGCGGAGTTCCCGAAGTATGTGACGCGGAAGATCGTCTCAGCGCGGGAAGACGAAGCCTTCTTCACGCAATCGGGCGAAGCCCACTATGCGGAGACCGCGCGCTTCTGGCTGAAGTTCTTCGAGCAGGCGCTGGCGGACTTCGAGGCGCTCGGCGGAAGTATCATCGAAGGATTCAAGCACTTCCACCAGGCGGGCTTGATCGAGATCATCACCTGTGGAGCCACCCACGGGTATCTGCCGCTGCTGGGTACCGACGAGAGCGTCCGCGCGCAGGTCCGCACCGCGGTCGAGACGCACATCAAGCACATCGGCGAACATCCGAAGGGCATCTGGGTGCCGGAGTGCGGATATCGTCCGGCAGGATTCTGGAGCTACCCGGTTCCGAACGCGGATGGAAGCCCGACGCCACCTGGATTCGACCGGATCGGAGTGGAGCAGGCGCTGAGCGAATCGACGCTGAATTACTTCTTCGTCGATACCCACCTGGTGGAGGATTCGCAGCGCATTCCCTCGCCGTATCTGCTGCTGAATGGCGAGGTCGTCGAAGATGCGGAGAGGCTGGAGCAGAGGCACCCTGACGATCGTTCGCTCTACCACCCGTACTTTGTCGACGGCCCCTACGACAAGCGATATGCAGCCACCATCTTTCCGCGCGATCCGCGGACCGGCATCCAGGTCTGGTCGGGCGACAACGGCTATCCGGGCGATGGTAACTATGTGGACTTCCACAAGAAGCGCTGGCCCGGCGGCCATCGCTACTGGCGCGTCACCGGCGCGCGGGTGGATATGGGCGATAAGGCGCCCTACTATCCGCAGGAAGCGGCGGAACGGGTAAAGGGTCACGCGTCGCATTTTGTGCACCTGGTGCACCAGGCGCTGAAGAGCTCTTTCGACGACGATGTTCCACCCATCCTGTGCTCGCCATTCGATGCCGAGCTGTTCGGCCACTGGTGGTTCGAGGGTCCGCTGTGGCTGGAGGCGGTCGCCCGCACGCTGCACGATTATCCCTGCGGCGTTGAGCTGATCTCCTGCTCCAACTACCTGGCGCAGTATCCGCGAGCGGGTTTCATCGCCATGCACGAGGGCTCGTGGGGCGCCGAGGGCACCAACCAGGTATGGATGAATCCCGAGACTTCCTGGACCTACACCCACATCTACCCGGCGGAGCTGTATACGCGCGACGTGTGCACGGCGGGCAGGTGGCGCGAGAGCGAGCTGGGTACGCGTATCGTCAAGCAGCTCTGCCGCGAGCTGCTGCTGCTCGAATCCTCCGACTGGCAGTTCCTGATCACCACCGGCGCGGCACGCGACTACGCCGAGCTGCGCTTTCTGACGCACAACGATCAGTTCCTGGAGCTGAAGGGCGTGTGGCAGGCTTACGAGAAGGATGGCGAGTTGAACGAGCATCAGAGCGGCCGGCTGCAAGCGATCGAGCTGCGCGATGGCATCTTCGCCGACATCAACCCGGAGTTCTGGGCGGCGGGCGCCAGGGCCACGCGTGCCGGAGCCGGCGAGTCGATGGCGGTCGCTTCACCGTCCTGAACGGCGGTCGAGCGCGGCCAGCGGTGTTGACGCCTCGAACAATCCGACGCTTGATTGGCGAGCCACATCGGCCCGCTTCCGGCAGGGCCCGGACGATCCGGTGCGATGCTCCGCACGGACGCATCCAACGCTGCAGTGGCGGCTTCGATTCAGCTCACCTCAAACTCCAGCGCCCAGGCCGCGTCCTCTGCGCGAACGCTCAGCCGGTGGCGCGGGCTCGAAACCTGGCACCTGCTCTCGCTCGATGCACCGAGCGTGGCTGCAGTATGGACCTGGTTCATCGGGCAGGCGATGGGAGTCGGTCTGCCCCGCGTTGAAGTGGCAGCGATGTTCGTCGCGGTGTGGATTCTCTATGCGGCTGACCGCCTGCTGGATGCGCGTGCGCTTGACTCAGGCCGGAACCCCGAGCATATCGCCCTGGAAGCCAGGCACCTGTTTCATCATGGCCATCGCAACGGCTTTCGCTGGGGCATCGCTTCCGGCTGCGCCGTTCTGGTAGCGTTGCTGACCCGCTTTCCGCTGGCGGAACTCAGGCTTGATGTCATGCTCGGCGGACTGCTCCTGGGGTGGCTGCTGGCCGTGCACGTCGGGGCGAGGGCGCTGCCGAAAGAGTTCGCCGTCGGCATCTTCTTCGCCGCCGCAACCGCTCTGCCCACTTTAGCCCGTGCACCGTGGCTGGGGCGCGAACTGTCGTTCCCGGCCGTTCTTTTCGCCGCGCTCTGCAGCCTCAACTGCCTGTTCATCTCTGCCTGGGAGCAGGACGCCGGAGCCTGCAACCAGGCGCACCGGCTCACCCGCATCGCGGCCTCCCGCGCCCGATGGCTGGGCCTTCTGCTCGCCGCCGGCGCGGCAGCCGCGATGCCGTTTGACGGGGCCGGCGTCCGTCCTCTGCTGGCCGCCATCGCCCTGGCTGCGCTGCTGCTGCTGGCCGTAGACGCGCTGCGCGAGCGCCTGGGCCGCACCACGCTGCGCGCCCTCGCCGACCTGGTGCTGCTCACTCCGCTGCTTTTGATCGGAATGCGATGAGCGAGGCCTTTCCAAACGAACTCACCCCGGCGGCGATTGCCGCTGCGCCGGCCGAAGCAGCATCCGCAAACTTCGACCGCATCGCCCGGCTCTACCGCTGGATGGAGTACGCCTCGCTGGGTCCGCTGCTGGAGCGGGTGCGCTGGCATTTTCTGGATGCGGGCTCGCTCGATGGCGCGTGCCGCGGGCTGATTCTGGGCGAGGGCGATGGCCGTTTCACCGCGCGTCTGCTCCTCCGCAACCGCGGCCTGCGCGCCGAAGCTGTGGACGGTAGCGCGGCGATGCTGCGCCTGCTGAAGCAACGCTGCGCCTTTGCAGGCGACCGGCTGAGCACCACGCATGAGGACGCCAGACGCTATCAGCCGCCCCCGGGATTCGACTTAGTCGTGACGCATTTCTTCCTCGACTGCCTTGCGCAGGAAGAGGTGGACGCGCTGGCCGGCCGCGTGGCTCGCGACCTCCAACCCGGCGCGCTTTGGGTAATCTCCGAGTTTCGCATCCCGGCGGGCTGGCTGGAGTGGCCGTCCCGGCTGTTCGTCCGGTCGCTTTACTTCGCGTTCCGCTGCCTCACCGGTCTGCGGGTGACGCGGCTGCCCAACCATGCGAGCGCGCTTCGCGCCGCTGGCTTTGTGCCGGTCGCGCAGCACCTCTTCGCCGGCGGTCTGCTCACGTCCGAGCTGTGGCAGGGGCCAGCGCGGAACTTATAAATTGCCGGCGCGGCGAAACAGTTCCCTGAATAGCCGGATTCTTGCTCTAGAATCGGCACCATGCGAAAAGCAGGCACGATGCTGGCGGCGCTTGCCGCGACTCTCTGTTTGGCGGTGGGAGCCAATGCCCAGTCAGCCGCGACCGGCCTGGCGACCAACGCCCCCGCCGGCCAACCGCTCTCGGTGCGCGTGGTCGATTACAACCTGGACGCTCACATCGACATGAGCAAAAAGGCGCTCGACGCAACGGAGAGCCTGACCTATAAGAACCTGACCGGGCAGCCGCTGGCGATGTTCCCGTTTCACCTGTACCTGAACGCTTTTCAGCCCGATTCAAGCTTCACCTCCGAGACCCACTTCGGCGGCGGCATCCGCGGCTCCGACGCGTCCAACGATTATCCGCCGAAGAATCTGGGCAGCATCACCATCGCGCAGATCGATGCGGACGGCTTCGGCGACCTCACCTCCTCCCTGCACTTCGTCGCACCCGACGACGGCAACGCCAACGACAAGACGGTCGCCGAAGTCCCGCTGCCGCGCCCGCTGGCGCCCGGCGATTCGATCACCTTCCATCTGCGCTTCCACGATCAGTTTCCCGAGTCGGTCGCCCGGAACGGCTACAAGCGTGACTTTCTGATGGGCGGGCAGTGGTTCCCCAAGGTCGGCGTCTTCTGGCACGGCGCCTGGAACTGCCACCAATACCACTCCACCACGGAATTCTTCTCTGACTTCGGCACCTTCCATGTGCGCTTGACGCTGCCCAAATATGAAGTGGTCGGAGCGTCCGGTGTGCCCACCGGCGACCAGGTCAACTCCGACGGAACCCAGACCCTCAGCTTCTACGCCGAAGATGTCGGGGACTTCGCCTGGGCGGCGAGCCCGCGCTTCACCGAGACGGACGGCACTTACCTCTCGTCCATGGGTCCGGTCAAGGTTCGCGTGCTGGCTCTGCAGGCGCATCCGCAGGCGGGCCAGCGCTACTTGAAAATCCTGTTGGCGACACTCGACCAGTTCGACAGGCGCTACGGGCCGTACCCGTACAAGATCATCACCGCCATCGATCCCGAGCCGGACTCCGAGATCTTCGGCATGGAGTATCCCACGCTGATCACCTGCGGAACCTCCTGGTGGGATCCGACGCACTTCACCGAAGAGGTGACCGAGCACGAGTTCGGCCACCAGTACTGGTACGGCATGGTCGCGACCAACGAGTTTGAAGATGCGTGGCTGGACGAGGGTATCAACTCCTACACCGAGGTAAACGTGCTGGCGGCCATCCTGGGCAAGAAGACCAGCCTGATCCAGCAGCCTTGGGCCAACGCCTCGGACGGCGAGGAACAGTACATCAGCTATAGCTCGAACCCCGACAACGATCCGGTGGTGCGGCATGCGTGGCAGTTCCGCAACGCGGGCTCGTATGGCTCCATTACCTACGGCAAGAGCGCCATCCTGCTGAAGACGCTCGAAGGCATCGTCGGCCGAGACACCATGGACGAGGCCATGCACACCTACTTCATGCGCTTCCGCTTCCAGCATCCCACCACAGAAGACTTCCTCAACACCATCCAGCAGGTCGCCATCCAGCGTGGCCGGGCGGCGGGCATCGCGGCGGTCTCGAACGGTCCCGGACCGATGAACGGAGCCTCCGCGTTGAACGGCCTGCTGACCGCGCCGGCTCAACCGAGCGTGCTTCTGGGTTCATCGCTCACCCCTTATTTTCAGCAGGCGGTCTACGGCACGCGGGTGCTCGACTATGCGGTCGAAAGCATGGACTCCGGTCCGGCGCTGTGGTGGAAGCCCGGCAAGCAGACGCTGAAGCGAAGTACCGTCACCATTCATCGTCTCGGAGACTTCGTGCTGCCGGTTACGCTCGAGGTCGTCTTTTCCGATGGCAGCCGCATCCGCGAGCAATGGACGCCCGACACCTCTGAGGGAGTTGACCATAACACCCGCTGGAAGACGTATACCTACTTCAACAACGCCGAGATCGTCTCAGCCGAGCTCGACCCGGACCATACCGTCATGCTGGATGTGAACCACTTCAACGACTCCTACACGGTGAAGGCGGATCCGTTGCCCGCACGCAAGATCACCAACGTCTGGATGTCCAGCCTCGAAGCCCTGGAGCAGATGGCGGGGTGGCTGGTATGACCCTGGTCAAATCGCGTTCGATGCTGATCTCCGGTCTGCGCCTGGTCTTCGCGCACCCTGCCGCCGTGGTGTGGACGTACGTCTTCAACCTGGGCATCGCGCTGCTCTTCGCGCTTCCGCTGCACGCCAGACTGGCCAGCCTGCTCGACCACTCGATGGCCGCGCAGGGACTGAGCACGGGCTTCGACCTTGGGGTCCTGCTCAGCGCATTCACGCGTCTGAACTACCGCGTGCCGTCGCAGGGCGCCACCGTGTACCTTGGGCTCCCGCTCTACTTCCTCATCTACTTTCTGCTCGTGCCGGGAGCGTTGTTCAGCTACCGCATCGGCTCGCGCCAGCGGCTCGCCACCCTGCTCGGCGACGGCCTGTTGTTCTTCTGGCGCTTCGTCCGCATCGCGCTGCTGACCGCACTCGTTTCGGGCCTGGTGCTGGCTCCGCTGCTGGCGCTTGAGAATGCCTGGGCCGCTCATGTCGATGAGCATGTCGTCGGCGTCGCCGCGCTCTACCACCAGGTTCCTGGCTGGACCCTGATCCTGCTGGTCGCGTCGCTGTTGCGCCTCTACTTCGATCTGGTCGAGGTGTACACGGTGCAGCTCGACGGGCATTTCCGGCCCAACGGCAAGCCCGACCGGCGCGTGCGCCGCACGCTGATCCCGGCGGCGAAGACGCTGTGGCGCAACCTTCCGCGCGCCCTGGGAAGCTTCATTCTGATCGCGCTGCTGGGTCTGGCGGCCGTCTTCTTCACCGGCCGCACCGCCGTCGAGATGCTGGCGCAGCCGCGCGTCTGGCCGGCCTTCCTGCTGGTGCAGCTCGGCCTCTACCTCAACCTGCTGACACGCTACTGGCAGCGCGGCGCCGAGACGATCCTGGCCGCCGACTATCCGCTGCTGACCGTGGCTCCGCCCGAAGATGGGCCCGATGATGCCTTCGCCTCGAGCTATTTCGCTGAAGAAGCCGAGCCGATCGCCCCCAGCCCCTCGGTGCTGGGAACCCGGGAGGATCCGCTGGACGCACAACCCAACCCCGAGCCTCCGGTGCCGCCGGAGGACTTGATCTAGCTCCGCCCCGCGGGACGCTCCGCAATGCGGGACGCTCCGCAATGCGGGAGGATGCCGGCGTTACACCGCTTCCATCATCTCCGCCCGCGGATCGTCCGGGTTCAGCTTGGCCAGCTCGCGCAGAATCTCCTTGGAGCGTTCGTCCTGCACCCTGGGCACCACGATCTTTACTTCGACAATCTGATCGCCGCGCAACCCCTCGTTGGTGGCCGAAGGCACGCCCTTCTCGCGCAGGCGCAGCTTCTGCCCGGTCTGCGTGCCCGGCGGAATCTTCAACTGGGTGCGGCCGCCGCCATCATGCGTATCGATGGTCGGGACCTCGATCTTCGCGCCCAGCGCGGCCTCCGTCACCGTCACCGGAACCGTGATCGAAATGTCGTCGCCGTTGCGCTTGAAGATGGGATGCGACCCGGCCTTGATGATCAGGTAGAGATCGCCGCTGGCGCCGCCGTTGGTGCCCGCATTGCCGCGCCCGGCCAGCCGGATTCGCTGCCCGTCGCGCGTCCCGGGCTTGATGCGGAAGTCCAGCGGCTCGCGCCGCATGACCACGCCCGCACCATCGCAGGTCGCGCAGGTGTTCTGGATCTGCCCGGTGCCGCCGCAGCGCGGGCATTGAATGTTGAACTTCATGCGCCCGCCCATCTGCGTCACCTGGCCGGTGCCGTTGCACTCCGGGCAGGTCATCGACCCGCCGGTCACGCTCTTGCCCTTGCAGGTGGGACAGACCTCCTGCCGCTGAATCTCCAGCCGGGTCACGCCGCCGCGCACCGCGGTCCAGAAGTCGATTCCGACCTGGTACTCGAGGTCGGTTCCCGGCTGCGGTCCGCGCGCCTGCTTCTGCCCACCCGAAAACATCCCCGAGAAGATGTCCTTGAACGATCCGCCGAAGCCCGAACTCTCCGTTGCCGCGCCCGAACCACGCGCTCCGGCAGCAAAGTCGGAGAAATCGAACCCGCCGAAGTCGAACGGAACCTCCTGCGCACCCTGGCCCGCGGCCCGGCTATAGGCACCCGCCGCCGCGCCCGGGCCATAGCCTCCGCGCGCCGCGGCCTCCGCCTGCGCCGGATCAATGGAGTCCGAATAGAAGCCGAACTGATCGTAGATCTTGCGTTTCTTATCGTCCGAAAGCACGTCGTTCGCCTCGGAGATCTCCTTGAACTTCTCCTCGGCCTTCTTATCCCCGGGATTCACGTCCGGATGGTATTTGCGCGCCAGCTTGCGAAAGGCCTTGCGAATCTCGTCGGAGTTCGCGCCCTTCTTGACCCCAAGGATGCCGTAATAATCTTTCGTCTGCGTCGCCATTTCGCCTGTTCTCCTGCCCGTTCTACGCCACGCGGCGCTGCACTTCTTTTTTCAGCTTCGGCAATAATTCCGTCTCGATGGTGGCCACGTCATACGCCGACTGCATGCGCAGCCAGTACTCAACCGTGGTGCCGAAATAGAGACTCAGTCTCGCCGCGGTATCGACGGTGATTCCCCGGCGCTCGTTCACAATCTCCGAGATCCTCGTCGCCGGCACCCGCAGCGCGAGCGCCAGGGCGTTCGCGGAGAGTCCCAGCGGCTTCATGAAGTCCTCCCGCAGAAACTCGCCCGGATGAATCCTGACCAGTCGATCCGAAGTCTTGCGCTTGATCATTTCTTCCTCCACTCGCTCGCGTAATCCACAATCTCCACGGCTTCGGCATCGCTTCCGTTCCATACAAAGCAGATGCGGAAGCGGTCATTCACACAAATGCTCCACTGACCGACGCGGTTGCCCCGCAGCCGCTCCAGGCGGTTTTCCGGAGGATCGCGCAACTCCTCCACATGCTGCGCGGAATCTATATCCGCCAGACGGCGAGAGGCCGATCGCGCAATCGCACCACATCGCCGATTCGTGCCAGTCATGAACAGACCCCTCGTCTCAGCGTTCTTGAAGGAGACAATCACATCCTCAGCGTATCACGGCAAACGTTATACGCTTCCCGTTCAATCCGCCTGGCACTGCGGGCACCAGAACAGATTCCTTCCGCCCATCACCTCGGTGCGGATCTCCGTTCCGCACACAAAGCATGGCCGCCCCTTGCGCCGATAGACATAATGCGCCTCCTCGTCCAGCGCGGTTCCCCTGCGGTGCGGCCGGTCTCTCGGCATGGTGGTGACGATGCGCCGATCGACCATCGCCGGCGGCATCAACTCGACCGCATCCTTCCAGATCGCCTGAAGCGTCTGCTCGGGAACCTCATTCCCCGGTCGAAACGGACTCACCCGCGCCCGGAACAGCAGCTCCGCGCGCAGAATATTGCCCAGCCCCGAAACGATCGACTGATCCATCAGCAACAATCCGATGGCTGTCCGGCGCTTGCCGATGCGCTCGATCAGCTTCGCCGGTGCCTGCCTGTCCTTCGCCGGCACCTTCCGCGGAACATTCAGCGGATCCGGACCCAGCCGGGCCAGCAGCGCCTGCCAATCTTCGTCCGTCCACAGAGAACAATCCGTCGGCCCCCGCAGCTCCAGCCACTGGCGCCTGTCCCAGATCCGCATGCGCAGCGCTCCGCGCGGCTCCGGCATCGGCTGACTGCCTTCGGTGAAGTCCCCGTATAGCCCCATGTGCACATGCACGATGCGCCGCTGCTTCTCGATGATGCCGAAGTCATAGCCCAGGTGCTTGCCCACCGCCACAACGCCGCACAGCTTGCGCCCGTCCAGCAGCCCGGCATCCGCAAACCGTCCCTGCGGCGAGTCCACATGCACCCTTCGCCCGGCGAACATCGATGCATGCAGCGTGGCCCAGCGGTGCGTCTCGTTCCCTTCAGGCATGCGGCGCCTCAGCCGTCTCCACGACGCTGGCCGGCTCCGCCTGCTGAATCTCCCGCACCAGCTCCCGCGCCACCTCGCGCACCACCCGCCGGCGGCTGCGCCCCGGACGCCCGCCCGACTCCAGCTCGTATCGATAGTGATCCAGGATGCGATCCGGGGTCCAGAGTGCCCAGTGATTGGCGTTCTTCTCGTGCATCCGCTTCAGCTGCAACTCGTCCATTCGCCGCATCATCGCGCGCAGATCCTCGTAATGATCGGCGTACATCGACTCCGGCGATTCGATCAGCGGCTGCATATCCACGTAGACCGGCTGCGCCCACTCATAGAACGTGTGCCACACGTCGTACAGATCGAGGTGACCCTTCTTCACCAGCAGCGCCAGGTGCTCGTAGAAATCGAGCACCTCGAACACCGTCACCGGAGGCTGTTCGAGGTCCCAGCGGTGCAGTCTCTCTTCACCCTCGCGCAGGTCCAGCCTGGCCTGCGCCAGGCGCCGCCGCGCCGCCACAAACGGCTCCGACAAGAAGAAGCTCAGCTGCTTCTCCAGGTTGGCGACCGAACGGTACTCGCGCTCATGACGCAGCTGCAAACCTGCATACGCGATCGCCCCGACGCTGGTTAATACCAGCATCGAGGTTCCGATCGCCTGCACTGCGTTCCAATCCACCGTCATTGCCTGGTCCTGCCAAAGCCCGGTCTCCGCCACCGCCAGCCGGAGAGAAAAGCCTAGTTCCAAACCTGCGAAGCATGAATCGCTTCAATCGAAAAGATCTGGTCCGGCTCCATCTGCTGCATCTTTTCGGCGAACTTCTTCGCCTCTGCCTGAGTGTCGAACATCATCCGGTTGTACAGCTGCCCGGCGCGCAACTGATCGCACTTCCATAGAGTTTCGGACATCGCCTTGCCTCCGTGAAATTCTTTGAATAGCAGCCTGTTCATGGAATCCGCCGACAGCCAGACCCCCTCCTCGACGACGTCCTCGTTCGCCCTTGCTCTGCGCCTGCTCATACTTCTGTCGAACACCCTTCTGCGCCGTTTGACGCGACCTGCGCGACCCACGTCGAAAACCATGTTGGGGACAGCAAAAGGGGTGCTCCGTCCGGAAACACCCCTCGTGCCCTGCAACCTTTCTGCAGACCCACCGTACTACGGATTCCACCGCGTACTCGTTCCCGATCTCACTTTCAGGCCCGGTGGGAACCAGGCTGGGTTACCAGCCCGCTTCCCGCTTTGTTACTTCCCCGCTTACTTCTTATCGACATCCACGTACTCAGCATCAATCACACCTTCGTCGTGTGCAGCCTGGCCGGCATTCGTATCCGCCGTCCCCGCCGCAGCCGCTCCACCGTCGGTCGGGGCCGTCGAGCCAGCCTTGTACATCGCCTCCGCCAGCTTGTGACTCGCCGCCTGCAGCTTGTCCTTCGCCGCGTTCAGCTGGTCCGCCTTCGGAGTTCCGGCAAGCACGCCCTTGGCCTCGGCCAGTGCGCTCTCCACCTCGCTCTTATCGCTCGCCGCAACCTTATCCGCGGAGTCCTTCAACATCTTCTCGATGTTGTAAACCATCGAGTCCAGACCGTTGCGCGCTTCCACAGCATCGCGCTGTTCCTTGTCCTCGGCCGCGTGCGCCTCGGCATCCTTCGCCATGCGCTCGACCTCTTCCTTGCTCAGACCCGAAGAACTCGTGATCGTGATCTTCTGGTCCTTGCCCGTCGCGTTGTCCTTCGCCGTCACGTTCAGAATGCCGTTGGCGTCGATGTCAAAGGTCACTTCGATCTGCGGCACTCCCCGCGGAGCCGTCGGAATCCCGGAAAGCTTGAACTTGCCGAGCGTCCGGTTCTGCGCGGCCATCGGACGTTCGCCCTGGAGCACATGCACCTCAACTTCAGTCTGGTTATCGGCAGCCGTCGAAAAAGTTTCAGTCTTCTTGGTCGGAATCGTGGTATTCCGCTGGATCATCGCCGTCGCCACGCCGCCCATCGTCTCAATCGAGAGCGTCAGCGGGGTCACATCCAGCAGCAGCAGATCCTTCACCTCGCCCGCCAGCACGCCGGCCTGCACCGCCGCGCCGATCGCGACAACTTCGTCCGGGTTCACGCCCTTGTTGGGCTCCTTGCCGAACAACTCCTTCACCAGCTGCTGGATCTTCGGCATACGCGTCTGCCCGCCGACCAGCACCACCTCGTCGATCTTCGACGCATCCACGCCTGCATCCTTCAGCGCCTGCTTGCACGGTCCGACCGACTTCTGCAGCAGGTCGTCCACCAGCGACTCGAGCTTCGCTCGCGTCAGCTTGCGCACCAGGTGCTTCGGTCCGCTCGCATCCGCGGTGACAAACGGCAGGTTGATCTCGGTCTCCTGTGCCGTCGAAAGCTCAATCTTGGCGCGCTCCGCCGCATCCTTCAGACGCTGCAGCGCCATCTCGTTGCCCTTCGAGCTCAGGTCCAGGCCGGTCTCGTTCTTGAACTCCGTAATCAGCCAGTCCACGATGCGCTGGTCCAGATTATCGCCGCCCAGATGCGTGTCGCCGTTGGTCGACTTCACCTCGATCACGCCCTCACCCACCTCGAGAATCGAGATATCGAACGTTCCGCCGCCGAAGTCGTACACCGCGATGGTCTCGTCCTTCTTCTTATCGAGGCCGTAGGCCAGCGCGGCCGCGGTGGGCTCATTCACAATACGCTTCACGTCCAGGCCGGCGATGCGTCCCGCATCCTTCGTCGCCTGCCGCTGAGCATCGTTGAAGTAGGCCGGAACCGTGATCACAGCCTCGGTCACCGAGGTGCCCAGATAGTCCTCCGCCGCCTTCTTCAGCTTCTGCAGAATCATCGCCGAGATCTCCGGCGCCGTGTACTCCTTGCCCTGCGCCGAAATTGCGACATTGTCGCCCTTCGCCACCACCTTGTACGGCACCATCTTCATCTCGTCGCCCACTTCGTTCAGGCGGCGACCCATAAACCGCTTCACCGAGAAAATCGTGTTCTCGGGATTGGTGATCGCCTGGCGCTTCGCCACCTGGCCCACCAGGCGCTCGCCCGACTTGGTGAATGCAACGATCGACGGCGTGGTACGGCCGCCCTCGTCATTCGCGATGACCTTGGGCTCGCCGCCCTCCATCACTGCAACGCAACTGTTCGTCGTACCCAGGTCAATCCCAATAATCTTCGCCATCGCTCTCACTCCTTCAAAACTCGGGCATCGACGCTGGTCGGCCCGGCCAATCCCTTGCAACACTCACAGTTATAGAATGTGAGTGAGTTGCTGTCAACCATACGTTTAGATGCAGGCCAGTCGGAAAAGTGTCACAACTTCTAACGCCACTCCGCTTCGCGGCAGGCTAAGATTCCCGCATGCGTCCTATGCAGCTTCGCGGCGTCGCCAGCGCCCTCCTGTTCCTCCCGCTACTCGCCGGCTGCGGAAGCAGCGGCGGCAACCATCCCACCCCAGCTCCCGTTACCCCTGATCTCTCGGGAAACTGGCAGATCCAGGCCGCAGCCGCCGCCCCGCCCGCCTCCGGCATTCTGATGCTGGGAGCACTCACCAGCAACGGAGCCAACGTCACCGGGACCTTCCAGTTCAGCGATCTGAACCAGGTCCAGGCCTGCGGCGGCCTTCAACAGGTTCTCGCCTTTACCGGCTCCATCGACGCCGGCCGCAACCTCACCCTCACCTCAGCCCCCTTTGCCGGAACCTCGGTGGTGAAAGTCCAGCTTGCCATCCCCGCGCTCGCCACCTCCTACTCGGCCGGAACCATCGAGATCTCGGGTGGCAACTGCACGGAACCCTCGACCGCCGCGCTTGGCTCCCTGTTTGCCCCGCTCACCGGCGTCTACGCCGGCAGCGTTCTGCCCGGTCCTTCCAATCCGGCAACCACCGGCGGCGGACCCGCAACCCTCACGCTCACCCAGTCCTCCACCCCGAACTCCACTGGCCAGTTCCCCCTCTCGGGAACCCTTTCGCTCACGCTCGGCTCCTGCTCACTCAGCCGCGCACTCACCGGAAACGCCAACGGCATCGTCGCCAATCTCGCAGGCTTTACTGCGGGTTTCGACGACGTCAACCTTGTGACGGCAGAGCAGCCGGACGGCGCCAAGCTCCCCACCGTGACCATCTTCTTCGTCAACCCTCCCTGCCCGGCCGATACCTCGCTCCCCACCAGCTACACCGGCGCGCTCACCCGGCAATGAGTGTGCTCTGCACACTCATTGGTGCAACACAGCTTGGAGTACCACCCCTAAGTTCCCTGCTTTGAAGAATATAAGCAACAATCGGTGGGGGTGGCCCTTCGTCCTCGTTTCCTGCGGAGGATCGGCCTACTGCGGAGGGTTCGCCGGCGGAGGAGTCGTGCCGCTGCCAGAGCCGCTGCCTCCCGGCCCCGCGCCTCCCGGCCCCGAATTCCCCAGCCCCTGATTTCCCGACCCGCTATTGCCGAAGCCCGATCCGCTGTTGCCGAAGCTGGAGGCGTTATTGCCACTGCCCAAGGTGCCGGAGCCGAATGTGCTGGTTCCATTCGAAGTGCCGCTGCCGGAGTTCACGCCGCCCAGGGCCGCGCCCGCCGAATACTGCTGCTCGATGCGTGGGTCGTACAGAAACTCCCAGTCCTGGTAGTTCGTCTGCTCATTGACCGTCAGCATGGCCTCGCCGCTCTTGGGCACCCCTACGCCCATGATCGGTCCGCCGCCGCCCTTGTAGTCAGTGGCATTCTGGTCGCCGATGCCGGACGAACTCGACCCGGAACTGGGACCTGACGTCCCCGGCGTCGAACCGGAAGGGCTGGAACCGGTGCTACTGACCGGGCCAGACCCACTCTGACCGAACGGCGATCCGCTGTTCCCGCCGAAGCTCGATCCGCTGTTCCCCGAGCCGAAACTGGAACTTGAACCAAAGCTCGATCCGCTGCCAGGCCCGGAAGCCGCTCCGTTCGAAGATCCAAACGCTGAACCGGTGCCGCTCTGCATCCCCGCCGCCGACCCCAGCCCGCCGCCAATGCCGGGCAGATCCTCACCGAACATGCCCTTGACCGTGGTCTTGTTCTGGCCCACTTGGATCAGGCGCCAATCGTCCTTGCCCGTCAACGGATCGACGTAGCGCTGGCGCAGGAAGCGCATGTTATTGGTCTTCTTGGCCAGTGCATCCATGGACGTCGGGTAAGTCCCGAACTTGCGGTAGTAAAGCCGTATCGCCCGCACATACTGCTGCGCCCGGTGCCTGGTCTCCACCTCCCGGTCGCGCTTCAGCTGCATGGCCATCCGCGGTGCCGCCACCGCCAGCGTCAGCAGCACCAGGAAGACCAGCACCAGCACCGCCAGCAGCATGTATCCGCTATCGCCCCGCCCAGGATGCTCGGAGGGTGTAGGCTGCATCGTCATGGATTCGCCGCCGTAAGAGGCAGGTTCTGCTTGTTGCTGTTCGGCACGTCCTCGACCGTGATCGAGTTGGCCGAGATGGTCACGATGCGGTAACGCCGCTGCACGATGTCGCCGGCCGACGCCAGGAAGACATCATCGCCGCTGAGCAGCAGCGCACGCCGCACCCCCTGCTGTGTCTCGGTGCCGAAGAACTTGAGGTTGATGGGCGGAGGCGGAGGCGGACCCGAGGGCGCCGGCGGCGTGTAGGCCACCGGCTGCGGCTTGGGCCGGGCGTCGAACTTGGCCTTCACCTCGGCTATCTCCTGCGGTGTAGGACCCGGCGCGAAGATGTTGCGTCCGGTGCCGCTGTAGACCAGCGACTCCGCTCGGCGCATCGCCTCCATGTGCAGCGTCGGATCCAGCTGCGCGCTTACCGTGCCCACTTTGACCGCAGCCTTCCCCGAGGTGCTTTTCGCTGCAGTCAGGATGACCGGCGCGGCCTGGGGCGGCGGTGTGGAGGGACCGCCAAACAGAGTTTCGTATCCATAACCCACCGCCAGGATGGCCAGAAACCCAGCCACTCCGGCGATGATCATCTTCCGGCGGTCTTCGGTTCCCAGGTTCATCGCTGGTCTCCTTTCAGCGCCTGGGCGTCGACTTCGTCGGAGACCGAAACCGGGGTGCTGGCGCGGGCGGCCTCTTCATCCGAGCTGAGCCCGCGCAGGTAGGTGGTCAGCTTCATGCGCAGGTTTACGCGGCCGCCCTCCTGCCCGGTAAGGGTGACGCCGGTGACCACAAAGAAGACGCGGTCGCGCTCGAGACCGTTCAGAAATTCGACCAGGCCGCGATAGTCTCCACTCAGCCGCGCGTCCAGACGCACCTCGGTGAGCGGCCCGGAGGAAAGATCGGTGACCGCTTCCTGGGTGTAGCTGACGCCGGTGAGGCGTACCTTGTTGGCGGTCTTCAGCACGCCCAGTTCGGTAGCGATCTCGGAGTAGCTCACCGGCAGCCGCTCGGCGTAAAAGGCATCTGCCTGCTCGGTCGCATGCTTCAGCTTAGCGTCGAGGCCATCCAGCGGCCTGGCCGCCTGGATGGCCGTGGCGAGCGCAATCCGCTGCTGCGCGATGGCGTCGGCGTTGTTGCCCCGGGCGGTCTGCCAGAGAATGCCAATCTGCACCAGCAGATAGAGGTTCACCAGGGCGAGCAGCGCGACGCCGGCCCAGTGCAGGTTGAGCAGGCTCATCTGCTCGCGCAGGTTGAAGCTGGGCGGTTTGGTCCGTGGGCTGACTGGATCGCTCATCGGGCCCTCCCCTGCGGCTGGCTGGCTGGCCTGGGCTTTGAGAGTGCCTTCGACGCGGTTCTGGCCGCTGTTCTGGGCGCGGTTCTGGGCGCGATTCTGGCCCCGGTCTTGTCCGTCTTGGCCGCGGTCTCGGGCAACGGGTTGTAGCCGCTATAGATCTCGAATTCGACGGCACTGCCGAGATCGAGCGGGTTGGCATTCACATTCTGCAGGCTTGCCGAGCCGCTGGAGCCGATGGCTCTGGCCTTGTCCGATGCCAGCGAAGACTCGCCAGAGATTCTAGGGTCGAGAAAGCGCTGCGAGTGCTCGAGGTTGCGCACCAGCTGAATGGCCTTGTCGCGGTCGCCGGTAACGCGCAGACGAATGGACACCGCGCCCTCCTTCGAGATGACGGGCTCGATCGCGGTCACCTGGACGCCCACCGGAAGCACGTGCTCGAGGTCCATCATGACCGCAGTCCAACTGAAGCTTTTCTGTGCGAAGAGCGCGTTGAGGAACTGCGAACGCTCGAGCACGCCCTGATTCTCCGGCCGGCGCATGCGGACCTGGTTGGCCGCGGTGGCGCCCTGTACGCGCGCGGTCTGCGCCTTGAGCTGGTTCATCTCGGCGCCGGCAGCGGCCGCCCGCACGCTGAGCACATGCACGCCGTAGCTGAGTCCCGCGGCCAGCAGCAGCAAGGCGGCCATGGCCAGACGCAACTGCGCGAACAGCGGCCGAAGCTCGACGAATGGCCTGGAAGCAAGATTGATCGAGATCCGCATCAGCCCCTCAACGCTCCCCGGACGCTCGCCATCCACCCGCGCGGCACCCGCGACGTGACGGCTCCGCCGACGAGCATCGCCGGATCGACCAGCTCGCGGACCCGCATCTCGGCTTCGTCGAAGCCGGCCTCCCGCAGCAGCTCGCCGAGCATCTCGGCGCCGACGGTGCCGGCGGCCAGCACCACCCCGGGCGGCACCTGCAGCGTGTCTTCGAAGTATGCGGCCGCCACGCTGAGCGCCTGGGTGATTTCGCGGGCGGCGGCGCGCAGGCGGCGGGCCTCCCAGCCGGTTTCGGTGATAGGCAGGGGCGGAAGCATGGCCTCGCGGGGCAGCGGTTCATCCGGCGCGACGGCCTGAAAGTCGGCGGCGATCTGTTCAGCCAGAAGCTCGGCGGCGAGTTCCTCGGCCGCAAGCAGGTGGTGATCGTCGAGTACGCCGTAGCCGTTGAGCGGCTTTTGCATAGCCCACTCGCCGGCCGAAGACTCAAGATCGACCAGCGGCAGCGGCGGAAGCACTTCGGCCATTTCAGCTGCCATGGCGTCATCGAGCGCCAGGTCAACGGTGCGGTGCAGCAGCAGCACGCCGCCCTGCACGATGGCGGTGGTCACCGAATTTTCGCCGGCATTGACCACCAGGGTCGCAGCTTCCGTCTCCTGCAGGCCGGCGCATGCGGCGAGAGTGCTGGGGAGGACGGCGCCGGGTTCGAAACCAGCCTCGCGCACCATGCTTTCATACTCCGCCAGGACATCGCGGGGAACGGCCACCGCGAGCACGCGAACCATTGACTTCGACTGCGACATAACCTGGTAGCTGACGACTGCGCCGTCGGCGTCGAAGGGCAGCAGCTTCTTGAGCCGGAAGCGCACGACCGCCAACGCTTCGACCGGCTTGGCAGGGAGCTGATCAAATTCGAGCAGCAGTACGCGCACCGCGGCGTCCGGCAGCACAAGCGTGGTCTGGCGCTCTTTGAGTGCGACAGCTTCCAGCGATTTGCGCACGGCCTGGATGGTCTCCCGCCGGGCAGCCGCCGAGGAGGTAGGCGCGAAATCGCCCTTGAGGCCCGGAACCGCGGCACCGCCCTGCGGCGACGCGTGCGCGACGGCCGAGAGCAGCGCCTGCGCGTCCTCGGCCCGAGCGGCGACGACGCCCTCCGGCCGAATCTCCACGGCGAGCCGCGGCCTGGTGCCCAAGGTTGTGGGAATCAACGCCATCGTCTTAGATTACCTGTCGCTCCAGCTTGCTTAGCGATCGGTGTCGAGCACAGATCGCTTGTTCTTGACGTCCACAACCGAGTATAGAAGCGCGAGGAACGCGAAGGGCCAAGACACGAGGGCCCACAATCGATGGCTTTTCTGCATGCAGACCAGCGTTCCCTGAGAGACCGGCCCTCTCGTTCTGCGCCATCAGAGACACGCTCTTATCGCCCGGCTTCAAGGAACGTGACTTTGTTGATCTCCTTGAGCGTCGTGACGCCGGCGCGGACACGGTCGAGGGCGGAGTCGCGCAGGAAGGCCATGCCTTTATCGCGAGCCTTCTTGCGAATCTCGCTGCCCGGTTTCTTGGCCAGCAGCATCTCGCGAATCTCATCGTCGAGTTCCAGCAGTTCGTGGATGGCCGAACGTCCACGGTAGCCGGTGCCCGCGCACTCCATGCAGCCGGCGCCTTCCTTGAAGACGACGCCGCGCCACTCATCCGGTTCGAGGCCGTTCTCGCGCAACTGGTCGTCGGTGTAGTCGACGTTGCGGACACAGAACTCGCACACCTGACGCACCAGGCGCTGCGCCAGGATGCAATTGAGCGCGGAGACGAAGTTGTACGGCTCGACGCCCATGTTCAGAAAGCGGCCGAGCACGTCGACCACGTTGTTCGCGTGCACGGTGGTGAAGACCAGGTGGCCGGTGAGCGCGGAGTTGATGGCGATCTGCGCTGTTTCGGCGTCACGGATCTCTCCCACGAGGATCTTGTCGGGGTCGTGGCGGAGGATGGAGCGCAGGCCGCGGGCGAAGGTCAGACCCTTTTTCTCGTTGACCGGGATCTGAGTGATGCCGCGGATCTGGTACTCGACCGGGTCTTCGATGGTAATGATCTTGTCTTCTTCGCTCTTGATTTCGTTGAGCGCGGCGTAGAGCGTGGTGGTCTTGCCGGAGCCGGTGGGGCCGGTGACCAGCACCATGCCGTACGGCTCCTTAATATAGCGGCGGAAGCGGACGAGATCCTTTTCGGCGAAGCCCACCACATCGAGCGAGAGCTTGGTGAACTTCTCCGACATCGATTCCTTGTCGAGCACGCGGAGGACGGCGTTCTCGCCGTGCACGGTGGGCATGATGCTGACGCGAAAGTCGATCAGGCGGCCCTTGTAGCGGACGCGGAAACGGCCATCCTGCGGGACGCGGCGCTCGGCGATGTCGAGCTCGGACATGACCTTGATGCGCGAGAGGATGGTCTGGTGGTGCTCGCGGGCGATGGGAGCCATGGCCTGCTGCAGCACCCCGTCGATACGGTACTTGACCAGCAGCGAATCGTCGAAGGTCTCCAGATGGATATCGGATGCGCGGCGCTCCAGCGCGGTGAAGATGGTGGTATCGACCAGCCGGATGATGGGTGAGATGTCGTCATCGGCGGTCAGCTTCTCGATCGAGATGTTCTCGTCTGCGTTCTCCTCAGAAGAGAGCACGTCGAAGGCGAGCCCTTCGCTGGCTTCGTCCAGCACACGCTGCGACTGCTCGGTCTTCTTCAGCAGGTCGGTGATCTGCGAGAGCGTGGCGACGCGGGTCACCAGGCGGGTGCCGAGCAGGCCTGAAATCTCATCCAGCACCATCAGCTTGGACGGATCGGAGACGGCGATGGCCAGGCGTCCGCCGGCCTGTTCGAGCGGCACGAAGTTGTAGCGGAACATCATGTCCACGGGCACGCTCTTGAACAGTTCGTGCTGGATCTTGAAGTTCTTGAGGTCTACAAACTCAGAGTGGTAGCGGCGCGCCAGTGCCCGGGCCCGCTCGGTTTCGTCCATGCCCATGTCGTTGACCGGGATCGGAATTGCTACAGGTGTCGCCATGCCAGTAAGACTCTCCTCCTGCGAACTCGTCATCCTGCTACCAGACACAATCGACTTCGCCGGACGCCCGCAGCGCGATCGCTTGTGACAAGCTTGGCTACGAGAACGATTGCAGCCGCTCCAATCCACTGATCCGCAGGATCTCTCGGACAGCTTTGACGAAGGCGCGCCGAGCGCTCCGCAATTGCACCAGGATATTCTTCCAGCGGCCTGCTGATCGATATCTTGCCACTTGTGACGAGAAAAGCAATCTCACGGAGGGGTGATGTCGGCAATCGTCAGCTCTCGAGTCAGCCTTGCGGCTAATCAACGCCGCACGAGCTCTTGCAGACTGTTTCCGGGGAAGCCGTTTCCGGTCGTGAGAGCCCGTTGATCCGGAATTGGGATGCTCCAGCGCGTCCGTTTCGTCCTCGATGCGGCTCCATCGAAGGGATGACGCACAACCAGCCTCCCGGACCATGCGTTCCCATGCCGTGCCCTCTAATCTTCTTCTTGTAACGCGTCACTTCTTGCGAGAGGGACGACGCGAAGCTCTTCTAAACTCCTCACACGCCCCCACGCGGGGCGTGCTTTTTTGCCAGGAAACTTCTCGTCTAGCTGGATCCGGCGCTGGCGTTGAGGCTGAAGATCGGCAGGTAAAGCGCGATCAGGATGACCACCACCACCGCGCCCATCACCACCAGGATCAGCGGTTCGATGAGGCTCATAATCCAGGCGAGGTTGGTCTGCACATCCTCTTCGAAGAACTCGGCGACCGAATTGAGCATCTGCGGCAGCGCACCCGTGCTCTCGCCAACTTCGATCATCTCGACGGCGAGCTCCGGAAAGACCTTGGTGGCGGCCAGGCTGGACGACAATCCGCGGCCTTCGCGCACGGTCTCCACGGAGCGGTAGACAGCGGAACCGATCTGCCGCGAATCGATGGCCTTGGCGGCGGTTTCAAGCGAAGGCACCAGGGGCAGGCCGCCGGTGAGCAGGGTCGACAGTGTGCGCGAGAAGAGTCCGACCTGGTACTTGATCCAGACCTCGCCCAGGAACGGCGTTCCAATGCGGATGCGGTCGATGGTGCTGGCCCCGGCGTCCGTCCTGGTCCAGCGGAACACGAGGAACCCGAGAATGGCTACGATCGGCAGCACATAGACGCCGTAGCTCTGGGCGCGCCGGCCGAGGTCGAGCAGGAAGACGGTCTCCCACGGCAGCTTGGTGCCCAGCTGATCGTAGAGCTGGGCGAACCGCGGCACCACGAAGGTGATGAGGAAGACCATCATGACGACCACCATGACGATCAGCACCGCCGGGTAGACGAGGCTGGCCTTCAGCTTCTTGCGAAAGGTCAGGGAGACCCGCTGGAAGTCGAGGAAGCGCTGCAGCACCTCTTCGAGGTTGCCCGAGCGCTCTCCTGCCAGCAGCGTGGTGGTATAGACGAGGGGAAATCCGCCCTGCGCCTCGAAGGCGCTCGAGATCGACTCGCCGGTCTTGACGCGCTGCGCCACATCCTCCAGCTGAGCCCGGAAACTGAGCACCTTCTGCCGCCGCGCCAGCAGGTCGAGCGAGCCGAGGATGGGCAAGCCGGCCTTGATCAGAGTCAGAAACTGGGCGTTGAAGACGAGAAACGTCTCCAGCTTCACCTTTTTCTTACGGGAATCGCCGCCCAGCAGCCCCTTTGCCTTCACCGAGTAGACGAAGTACCCGGACTGCGTAAAGCGCGCCCGCAGTTCGTCCGCCGTCGCCGCGGCGTGGGTCTGCTCCTGCACCCGACCCCGCTCATCCGCCAATCTCACTACAAATTCAGTCATCGGTCACTCGGTGCGCTGTGGGTTGCTCAGGGTTTAGACGAGCCCCGGCGCCAGTCGTCCTACGCTTTCTGAATCTAACCCAGCCGGGCCGGGCGGCGTGCGGGCGATGCCCCAAGGAAGGCACGGGAGTATCATTTCGACACCGGGATACGTCTAACCCGGGACCGTTCGTGAGGAGAGCCCTGCCGACCATGCCGAAGATTTCGAAGATCCTGCTGCTTGCCGTTTCCGTGGTACTGGTGCTGACTGTATTTCTCGGGGTGCATACGAGCGGGGTCAGCGCGGCGTCGGAGCCGCAGGATGGCGCGTATCGCCAGATCAACGTGTACAGCGAGGTGCTGCGGCATATTCAGTCGGACTATGTGACCGATCCGAACATTCCGGCGGTGACCAACGGCGCGCTGCGTGGACTGCTGGAGTCGCTGGATGCGGACTCGAGCTACCTGACTCCGGAGGACTACAAGGCTTATAAGGCGGACAAGCTGAAGGATGCAGGCCGCGCGCAGGTGGGGCTTGTCGTCTCGAAGCGGTTCGGCTATGCCACCGTGGTCTCGGTGGTGCCAGGCAGCCCGGCCGACAAGGTGAACCTGACCGACGGCGACATTCTGGAGGCGATCAACGGCGTGGACACGCGGGATTTGTCGCTGGCGATGATCCAGTTGATGCTGAACGGGCAGCCCGGGACCGAGGTTTCGGTCTCGGTGGTGCGTCCGCGCAAGGCGGTTCCGGACAAACTGACCATGACGCGGACGCTGGTCGCGGAGCCGCCGGTGGCCGAGACGCTGTATGAAAATGCGAGCATTCTGTATCTGAAGCCGGTCATTCTTGATCGCGAGCACGTGAGCGGGGTGGAAGCCAAGCTCAAGGCAGAGGATAAGAACGGAAGCAAGAAGATCCTGCTGGACCTTCGCGACGTGGCGGCCGGCGACATGGGCGAGGCGACTCGGCTCGCCAACTTCTTCCTGAAGTCGGGCACCATCGCGACGCTGGAGGGACAGAAGGTCGACAAGCAGGTGTTTACGGCCGATCCGTCCAAGGCGATCGATGCCGCGACCCCGATGGTGGTGCTGGTGAACCGCGGCACAGCCGGCCCGGGTGAGCTGGTGGCAGCGGCGCTGCTCGACGATAAGCGCGCCGACCTGGTGGGCGAAAAGACGTTCGGCGAAGGCGCGCAGCAGAAGCTCTTTGAGCTGCCGGACGGCGCGGCGCTGATCCTTTCGGTGGCGAAGTACGGTTCGCCCTCGGGTAAAAAGCTACAGGACGACGCGGTGACGCCGGGTGTGCTGGTCGCCGGACCGGCGGATGACCAGGCGGCGGCCGAGGAGGAAGGCGAAACGCCTGATTCTGCGACCGCAACGGTGACCAAGCCGAGCGTGCAGGTGGATGAGCAGTTGACCCGGGCGCTGGACATTCTGAAGGCAAAGACCGCGTAGCCGCGGCACCGGCGCAGGCACGTCCACGGTTCAAAGTGCTATCGTTGGAGGGCCGTGAACAGCGTCTACAACGAC
Organism: Rhodanobacteraceae bacterium; assembly: GCA_903970285.1. Lineage (GTDB taxonomy): Bacteria > Acidobacteriota > Terriglobia > Terriglobales > Acidobacteriaceae > Edaphobacter. The sequence continues at coordinate 58,387 of CAJCHN010000049.1, forward strand.
CAGCAGCAGGCCTCGGAAACGCGAGAGACGAGCACTCCGGCCATGCTGCCGGAGACCCGGCGCGAGCGAATACAACGGCTCTGGCGAACCTTCCTGCTGGACGGCCCGGACTTCCGGTCGCGGAAATCCGCCGGCTGGGCGATGTTCAAGGTGCTGTTCGCCCTCTCGGCGCTGTTTGGCGCGATGTGCGGGCTGGTGGTCGTTTACTCGATCGACCTGCCGCAGATGGAAGAGCTGGCCCGCTATCGTCCCAACACGACGACTGAGTTGCTGGACACCCACGGCCGCGAGATTGGCTCGTTTGCGCTGGAGCGCCGGGTGGTAATCCCCTATAGCGACGTGCCGCAGTCGTTGCACGACGCGATCATCTCGATTGAAGACAAGAGCTTCGAACGCAACTGGGGCGTGAATCTGTTCCGGGCGGCCGAGGCCGCATACCTTGACATTCACTCGCACTCGCGGGCGCAGGGATCGTCGACTTTGACGATGCAGCTGGCCCGGAATTTATTCCTGTCGTCGCAGAAGACCTACAGCCGCAAGCTGCAGGAGATCTTCCTGACAGTGCAGATCGAACGTCGGTTCACCAAGCAGCAGATCTTCACTTTGTACGTGAATCAGATCTATCTGGGCCATGGCCGGTACGGGTTTGAGGCGGGCAGTGAGTTCTATTTTTCGAAGCATGTCAAGGACCTGAGCCTGGCCGAGTCGGCTTTGCTGGCTGCGCTGCCCAAGGGGCCGGAGTACTACTCGCCTTTGCGCAATCCGGACAGGGCGATTCGCCGGCGCAACCTGGTTCTGAGCGAGATGGAGCACGACGGCAAAATCTCGCCCGAGCAGGCGGCTTCGGCGATGGCCGAGCCGCTCGGCCTGAAGATCGAGACTCCGCCGAACAGCATCGCCCCGTATTTTGTTGAGGAGGTACGACGCCAACTGGAGAAGGAGTACGGGGTCGACGAGGTACACGGCGCCGGACTGCGGGTGTACACCACGCTCGACCTCGATCTGCAGAAGGTGGCGAACCAGGCGGTGCTCGATGGTGTGGCGCGCTACGAGCGGCGTCGCGGCTGGAAGGGCAACCTGCAGAACGTGGCGGCCGCAGGACTCGATATGGAGACGTACCGCCATCCGGACTGGACGCAGGCGGTCGTGGATGGAGAGTACATCCACGGCATGGTGACGGAAGTGACCGCGAAGCGGGTCATGGTGAAGGTGGGAACTGCGCAGACCGCGGAACTCAGCCCTCCGGACTGGGCCTGGACCCAGGTGGTCTCCGCCGAATCCCTGTTGAAGGTTGGGGATCTGGTCTACGTGAAGGTGGGCGTCGCTGAACCCGACCTGACTCTGCACGCCACCCTGCAGCAGGACTCGGGCGCGCAGGGGTCGCTGATGGCGATCGATAACTCGAACGGCGAAGTGCTGGCCATGGTGGGCGGGCGCGATTTCGCGCTGAGCCAGTTCAACCGGGCGACGCAGTCGCAGCGGCAAGTGGGTTCGTCGTTCAAGCCGTATGTGTACACGGCAGCGCTCGAGAGTGGAATGAAGCCGAGCGACATCGTCGTCGATGCGCCGACGAGCTTCCGCACGCCGAGCGGCTGGTATACGCCACACAACTACGAGCCGGACTGGAAGGGCGCGATGACCCTGACCCAGGCCTTCGCCGAATCGCGGAACATTCCGGCATTGAAGCTGGCCGATCACGTGGGGATCAAGACGGTCATCGCGACCGCCCAGCGGTTCGGCATCACCAGTCCGCTGCCGGCGTTTCTGCCGATCGCCATCGGCGCTGCGGATATCACGCTGGCCGAACAAGTGGGCGCGTACACGGTCTTCCCCAATGATGGCATCCGCATTGAGCCGCACTACATTCGGCGGGTCACGGAGACGGATGGAGTGCCGCTGGACACGCATAATCCCAAGGTGAGCGAGGTCATCTCGGTCGAGACCGCGCGCAACATGATGATCATGTTGAAGGCGGTGACGACGTACGGCACTGCGGGGATCGTCTCGAACATGCATCATCCGTTTGGCGGCAAGACGGGCACGACCAACGACTTCACGGACGCATGGTTTGTGGGATTTTCGCCGTCGGTCACCTGCGGGGTGTGGATCGGTTTCGATACCCGCGAATCGCTGGGGCCGAAGGAGACGGGAGCCAAGGCGGCCTTGCCCATCTGGATGGACTTCATGCAGGCGGCGATCGAGGGCAAGGACGACGAGGAGTTCCCCAGCGCCAACGCGCCGAAGAAGGTGCTGCAGGTTCCAGTGACCGACGACACCGCCACGCCGGATCAGCCGGCACCGCCGAACGATTCGAATATGGATAACGGCGATACGGGCAGCGGCGATACGGATGCGAGCCCTTCCGGCAGCGACGGCGTAAAGCCGGCGCCGGAACAGAAGACGCCGGATCCACAGAGCATCCCGGTCGCGCCGCCATCGCCCACCGTCATCACTCAGGCTCCGGTGATCATCCCGGCGAAGCCGACCGTGCAGCCGCCGCCATTACCTCGGACGTTCAAGGCGACGCCAAAGCCTGCGAAGCCTCCAACGGATGCGAATTGACGAGATCTTACGATGGATTATCTGCCTGGCTGGGTTCCCAGAACCGTGGGGGCACAGGTCGCGGCCAGCTTGAAGAAGCGATTCGCTTTCGAGACATCGCGCAGAATCTGAGCTCGCAACGCCTCCGGCGAGGGCCAGCGCTGCTCCGCGCGCAGGTGGAGCAGGAACGTCAGTTCGAGCGGCGTGCTCTCGGTCAGCTCGATCTCCTGGAAGTTCAGCAGGTGGGTCTCGACGGTGAACGAATCGGCACCGAAAGTCGGGCGATTGCCCACGTTGGTGACCCCCTGAAAGGCCTTGGCGGCGGCACCTTCGCCAACGCGCAACATGGTGACGTACACACCGTTTGCGGGCAGCAGTTCGGGGTAAGGCGCGAGGTTGATGGTGGGCACGGTGTAGCGCGTGCCGAAGCCGCGTCCGGGGGCGGGACTCGATTGCACGGCGAACGGCCGCCCCAGCAGCGCCCGCGCCTGCGCGACCCGGCCTTCCGCGATGAGTCTACGAATGCGGCTTGAAGAGACTGGGCCGCCGCGCAAAACGAAGGGCGCATACGCGTGGGTGGTGAAGCCGAAGCGTTGCCCCAGGTCTTCAAGGCCATGGATGTCGACCGTCGCGCCGTAGCCGAAACGGAAGTTTTCGCCCTCGTGAACTTCCCGCACGCGCAGCGCGTCGGCAAGGATCTCCCGAGTGAACGCCTCGGCCGTAAGGCGGGAGAGCTGAGGCGTAAACGGCAGTACCACGGTCGCGTCCAGCCCGGTCGAGGCAAGCTGCTGGAGCTTGGGCTCGAGCGGCGTAATGAGGACGTGCGGAGCCTCCGGGCGCAACACCCGCACGGGGTGAGGATCGAAAGTCAGGGCAAGCGAAGGAAGTCCGAGTGCGCGCGCGCGCGAGTTAACCTGTTCAATGACCCAACGATGACCGCAATGGACCCCGTCGAAGTTGCCGATGGTGGCGACGACGGGTCCGAGGCTCGAGGGAATGTCCTGGATCGCCCGAAAGATCTTCATGCGCCATGCTCTTGAGATGAACTGTGCGGGGAATCTGGAGCGATATCGAACTCCAGCTTCAGCCCGTCGTAGGCCAGGCGAACGTGCGGCGGCAGGATGGCCTCGGTCGCCGCGTGATCCAGATCGTGCGACATGTGGGTGAAGAAGGCCCGGCGCGGCTGCAGCAGCGAGACGTAGTCGACGGATTTGGCCAGGTGCGAGTGGCTGGGATGCGGTTCGGGACGAAGCGCATCGAGAATGAGGATATCCAGATCCTGAAGCAGTGGAAGACTTTCCGCGGGAATCTCGCTCATATCGGTGAGGTAGGCGGCGGAGCCAAAGCGGTAGCCGGTGATGCTCTCGCGTCCGTGAATGACCGGGATCCGCTGAAACACGGCGCCGAAGAGCGTGACCTCAGCGCCCGCTCCAGCCGGCAGGGGGAAGATCCGGACGCGGGCGCTGGTGGGATAGCGGTCTTCGCTGCGGAAGGTGTATTGGAAGACCCGGCGGAGAACCGCCTCCGTCGGCTCGTCGGCGAACAGCGGCAGGGGTTCAGGGTTGCGAAATGAAAGCGGGCGCAGGTCGTCCATGCCGAGGATGTGATCGGCGTGATGGTGGGTGTAGAAGACTGCGTCTACGTGGGTAACGCGTTCGCGAATCGCCTGCGCGTGGAAGTCCGGGCCGGTGTCGATCAAGACCGAGTGGCCATTCCAGGCCAGGTGGATGGACGGGCGGGTGCGCCGGTTTCTGAAATCGGCACCAGAGGCGCCGGCAGGCGCGACCGCGGAACGGCAGACGGCGCATTCGCATCCCAGCGTCGGCACGCCCATGGAGGTGCCCGTTCCCAGGAAGGTGAGCGTGGCCTGCATGGTTTTGTGGGTCTCTCCCGTGGCTGTGACTCTGGCGAAGGGTTGGGGCGCGGCTCTCTCCAGGAGGGCGGGTGTCCTGCGGCGCACCCACTGGGGCGGTCTAGCGGACGATGCTCGGGCCCGGTTTTCCCCCGAACGGCGGGCCTGCCGGACCCGGAGCGGTGGGATTGCGCTGTTGCGCCGATCGCGCCAGGGCCTGGGTCATCTCGAGAAATGCCAGGCGGAGTTCGAAGAGCGCGCTTGACAGGATCGCGTCCTCGGACTGGGACAGGTTTCCCCGCGTCTTCTCCGCCAGGATGCCTAGCATATCGATGGAGGAGCGCGCGCCCATCAGGTCGATCTGGGGCTGCTCGCCCGGCTGCGCGCCGCCGCCAAGCTGCAGCACGGCCTGCATGTAGACCGACTGGACAAGCGACTCGAACGTAAGGGCGGGCGGATGGTCCGCACCGGGATTGGCCGCGCGGATGGCCGTGTCGATCCGGTCTGCCGTGGCGTCGTAGGCCCGCCGGGATTGCTCCATCTGCTCTTCGGTGGGCGCGGCGGGAAGGTTTTCGTCTGCCGGCAACCCGGCTTCTTCGGGGGTCAAGGCTGACTCCGGCTCGTCCGCTGCGATGGGGGCATGAGCCGGCATCTCCACCACGTTCTGCGCAGATGCAGAGGACGTGGAGGCAGGTTCTGTGGTTTCTACAGACTCGCGGGGCTCACCGTCGGAGTTGAACTTGCGGCGATCCGTGATGACAAAGGGAAGCGGCTTTTCGGACATTTTCCTGTGCTCGATTCAGAGTACTGACGCGAAGAATGGTTCAATCGTTAAGGTTTGCAAAGGGTAGAGTTGCCGGCGTGGCGGTCCCGCCGGCGTATTGAATGGCTGATCCGCGATCCAGCACCTCGCGGCGGATGTAGCCGAGGCCGAGCGTTACCTGGCAGCCTGGCAGTTCGATGGAGGCGGCGGAGGTAAGCTCACCGACTGGCTTGTCCGGAGCATCCTGAACAAACAGCGGCGTGCCTGACGGGGGGACAGAACCCTGCAACAGGAAGCCGGTGAAGGTTCGATGAACGTTGCCGCGGCTGCGAATGCGTTCGACAATCTCCTGCCCGAGATAACAGCCCTTGGCGAAGTGCAGGGCGCGGGTCTGGGCCGTCTCCTGGGGCAAGTCGCGGTCGCGGATATCGACTCCGTAGCGCGGTGTGCCTTCCAACAGGCGGAGGTGCTCGAAGGCTTCAGCGGCCGCCGTGACGGCTCCATCCGCGGCCAGAGAATGGCTGAGCGCTGAGATGGTCGCGGCGTCAGCCCAGAGCTCGAACCGGGGAACCAGCGGGCTATGCGCGAAGATCAAGTCGACCGGCGCATCGGCGAACCTGGTGTGGATGATCCCGAGCGGCTGAGCGTGCCCTGCCGGCAAGCCAAGCTGCGCGAGGATAGCCGGGCTCTTCGGTCCGGCGACGAGGAGCCCGCGTGCCGGCCCGAGGCCGGTCAGTTCGACGTCATCCATGATGATGAAGTGGTCGAGCATGGCCAGCAGCGCCGGGATGCGTTCGCTGCCCGTCTCCAGCAGGATGGAGGATTCTGCGAGGAAAGCGGTAGCATCGCCCTGGATGCGGCCCTGCGCGTTGAGGAAGAAGTTGTAGCAGCCCTGGCCGGGGGTGAGCGACTGGATGGAATTGGTGACCATGCCGTTGAGCCAGCGCACGCGATCGTCGCCGGTGACCCGGACGAATCCGAGGGAATCACAAGCCGCGAAGCCGGCTCCCTGCAGGAGCGCGGAGACAGCGGCGGTTGCAGAAGCGGGCTGGATGGGAATGGTCTCGGCAGTCATGACGCGCGTCGCGGCGAGCTTCTCAGTACACTTGATTATAGCGGTGCGGTTGAGGAGCAGATTTTGACGGGAACCTGGTTTTCGAGGGCGGGGCGGGCGGTTTGCGCAGCGGCAGTGGCAGCAGGGGCATTCACCACGGCATTCGCACAGGGTTCAGAGCAGGCCAATGCGCCGCGCTACAGCTTCCCTGATCATGCAGACTCGCAGGCCGCCGGCAGCAGCGCCCCTGATTCAGCCGACAAGCCCACTTTGATGACGAAGGAGCAGGCCAAGGAGCTGTTTCGCTCGGTGGACGAGATCATGGGCTTTGCAAGCCAGGACACAGGTTTGCCCGGCGTCCCGCACGTGAAGCGGCGGCTGGTCTCGCGCGGAGAGGTGAATCAGTACCTGATAAAGAACTTCAACGAGGACGAGAGCGCCAAACGCCTGCAACGGTCGGAGATTGTGCTGAAGAAGTTCGGTCTGCTCGCGCAGGACTTCGATCTGCGACCCTTCCTGCTGAGCCTGCTCACCGAGCAGATCGCCGGCTACTATGACGACAGAACCAAGACCGTAAACCTGCTGAACTGGATTGAACCCGACGAGCAGAAGCCGGTGATGGCGCATGAGCTCACGCACGCGCTTCAGGACCAGCGGGTGGGATTGGAGAAGTGGTCGAACACCGACTACCACGGCGTTTCGAAGAACGTGACCGAGGATAACGACCGGATCGCCGTGGATGAGCTGGAGACTGCGCGACAGGCGGTCACCGAAGGACAGGCCATGCTGGTCTTTATCGACTGGAGCCTGAAGGACACGGGCAAGACCCTGGCGCAGTCGCCGGATGCATGGGACCGAATGAAGGATAACGTGGCGGATACCAGCAGCTCTCCCGTGATGGCCAGGGCTCCGCTGCTGCTGCAGCGTTCGCTCGAATTTCCTTATCTCGACGGCCTCACGTTCGAGCACACGCTCAGCACCCAGGGCGGCGGCTGGCTGCAGGGCGGAAAGAAGCTGGCGTTCGCCGGGGTGCTGGATCATCCGCCCAACTCCAGCTTCGAGGTGATGCACCCGGATGCCTACCTGGCGCATGTGCCGGTGCCGGTGCTGCGCATGCCCGATGTTCACGGTCTGCTGGACGCAGAGTACGAGCCCTACGATGTTGGAGTCATGGGCGAGCTGGATGTACAGATCATGGCCAGCCTGTTCGGCGGACCCGAGATCGCAAAGGCGCTCTCGCCAGAGTGGGATGGCGGCGTCTACTATGCGGCACAGCGACGTGCCGCTACGGCGGCGGAGAAGGCAAGCACCGGCTCGCTTGGCGTCTTTTACCTCTCGCGCTGGAAGAACGCGGAGGCAACGACCGGCTTTGCCCGCATCTACGAAGCGGAGCTCGGACGAAAGTACGAGAAGCTGCAGGAACGAACCGTGGATGAAGCCGACTCGCGCGAGAAGGTATTCACTTCGAGCGAGGGCGATGTGCTGATCTCGCGTTCGGGCGATACCCTGTTCATCTCGGAGGGTTTTCCGCTGGCGATGGCGCGACGGTTGCGCGAGAGCGCCACGTCGGCGCAGAGCTCCGGACCGGTCAAGATGGCGGAGGAACACGAGCTTACACTCGGGCTGGCGGACGGTCTGGAGAGCTTCGGCATCATGAAGGCGGCTCTCCCGTTGCTTCGGTAGCGGAAAAGATTCCAGGCAGAACGGTTCGCGGAGATGCTGCGCGCCAGGAAAACGAACGGAGGATGGAGTGTCGAAGGTAGCAATTGGCATTATCGGAGGCAGCGGTCTGTATGCCATGCCGGGTATTGCGGGTTTGCAGGAGCGTGCGGTCGAGACGCCATTTGGCGCGCCTTCCGATGCACTCATGGTGGGCGAGCTCGACGGCCGTCCGGTGGCGTTTCTCGCTCGACACGGAAGAGGCCACCGCATCGCGCCCAGTGAGCTGAACTTCCGCGCGAATATCTACGCGATGAAGATGCTTGGCGTGGAATATATACTCTCGGCCTCGGCGGTCGGGTCGCTGAAGGAAGAGCACAAGCCGACCGACTTCGTCATTCCCGATCAGTTCATCGACCGCACCTATGCGCGCACCAGCACCTTCTTTGGCGATGGTGTGGTGGCGCACGTGGCGTTTGGCGATCCCGTGTGCAAGGTTGTTGCGGCTGCCCTGGAGCAGGCCTGTGCGAAGGTCGGCGTTGTGGGAAAACCAGGTGGAACCTACGTGTGCATGGAGGGCCCGCAGTTCTCTACACGGGCCGAATCGAACCTCTATCGCAGTTGGGGTGCGGATGTGATCGGCATGACCAACCTGCAGGAGGCGAAGCTGGCGCGCGAGGCGGAGATAAGCTACGCGACCCTGGCCATGGTCACGGACTACGACTGCTGGCGTGAAGGGCACGACGACGTGACCGTGGACCAGGTGGTCGCCGTCCTGCATCAGAATGCGGAGAATGCGGGCAAGGTGGTGCGGGCCGCGGTGGCAGCGCTGCCCGACGGGCCGAGCCCATATGCCGGCACTCTTAGATACGCCATCCTAACGGACAGGAAGGCCATTCCGGCGGCAGCCAAAGAGCGGCTCAGCCTGCTGATCGGCAAATACCTGTAAGCGCAAGTACAGTTTTTCAATGCAGCAAGAGGAGAGTGGATGTCGATTCTGGTCGTAGGTTCGGTGGCGTTCGATACCGTGGAGACGCCGCATGGCAAGGTGGAAAACGTACTTGCGGGAGCGGCGACTTACTTTGCACTCGCCGCCAGTTACTTCACGAAGGTGCGCATTGTGGGAGTCGTGGGTGAAGACTTCGGCGCGGAACAGGAGGCCATCTTCCTGAACCGCGGCATCGATATCAGCGGCATTGAACGTGCGCCGGGAAGAAGCTTCCACTGGAAGGGTGAGTACACGGGCAGCATGAACGAGGCCCGAACGCTGGACACGCAGCTGAATGTCTTCGCAGAGTTCGAGCCGAAGATTCCCGCCCAGTATCAGGACAGCGAATACCTGTTTCTTGCCAACATCGATCCCAGGCTGCAGCTTCGGGTGCGGCAGCAGATGCCTAAAGTCAAGATGGTTTGCGGCGATACCATGAACTACTGGATCGCCGATCATGCGGCACCGTTGGCGGAAGTGCTCAAGGAGCTGGATGTTCTGCTGATCAATGACGGCGAGGCCCGCATGCTGGCGGGCGTGCACAACCTGGTGAAGGCGGCCGAAGCGATTATCGCAATGGGCCCGAAGTCGCTGGTCATCAAGCATGGCGAACATGGCGCGACCGCATTCTTCGGCGAAAACTCGTTCACCGGCGCCCACAAGCTTTCGCGGCCATTCCGAGCGCCCACACTGCCTCTGGCCGAACTGGTCGACCCCACCGGTGCGGGGGACAGCTTCGCCGGCGGCTTCTACGGGTACATCGCCTCGCAGCCGGAGCTCACCCCGGCGGTGTTTCGCAGGGCGCTCTTCTACGGCGGCGTGATGGGATCGTTTGCCTGCGAGCGCTTCGGCACCGACCGCACCGCTCGTCTGACACGCTCAGAGATTGAAGAGCGCTTCGAGATCTTCAAAGAGATCTCGCACCTGGAGCACCAGCCGGCGTGAGTACACGGAGGCGCATGGCGGGGCGCGGCGCAGGGCGGCAGCCCTTGCTCGTGGGCGGGAATCCAAGACGCTTTCTCGACCCGCGCGCGGCGGACCCCGACGCGGTCTACCCCGCCAACCGGCAGGAGACACTGCCGGTCGCGTTGATGGCGCTGACCGCCGGGTTTCTCGCGCTCGCCGTCTCTGCCCGGCAGGGCTACATGATGCTGTACGGCGACGCGGTCGCGCACCTGGGGATAGCGCGCCGCATCGTCGACAATACCGCGCCCGGCCTGGTGCAGCTCGGCAGTCCATGGCTGCCGCTGCCGCACCTGCTCATGCTTCCTTTCGTGTGGAAGATGGAGTGGTGGCAGGACGGTATGGCCGGCGCATGGCCTTCGCTGGTCTGCTTCGTGTTCGCCGTGGTGGGCGTGTATCGTCTAGCGCGGCGAGCGATGCCGACCCAGTGGGCATTCGTCGCCGCGGGATTCTTCGGGCTGAACGCCAACCTGCTGTATCTCTCGACGACTGCGATGAGTGAGCCGCTCTTCCTGGCGCTGCTGGTGTGGATTGTGCTCGTACTCTGCGAGCTGCTGGAGCACCTGGACGCGGAGGAGACCAAGGCAGTTACAAACCACCTGGTCCTGCTCGGCCTGCTGAATCTGGCGGCGGTGATGACGCGCTACGACGGCTGGATCCTAGCTGCTGCCGTGTGGTGCGTCATGACATGGCAGATGTGGCGGCGCCGGGCGTTTCGTCGATACGCCGCGGGGTTTGTTACTTTTACATTTTTGACCGCTGTCGGCCCCACCGCCTGGTTTGCCTACAACCATGTATACGGGCACGACTGGCTGGACTTCATGCGCGGTCCCTACTCGCCCCGGGAGATCGATCGCAGAACCTCCCCACCAGGCTCGCACCATTACTTCGGCTGGCACAATCCAGCATGGTCGCTGATGCTCTACGCGCGCACCGCGCAGGTCGATGCGGCGGCATGGGAGTGGGGCTGGCTGGTCGCCGCCGCAGCGCTTTGGGGAACATGGAGGCTGTGCCGCGCGCAGCTTGAGCTGCCCGGCAGGTGCGCCTTGCTGCTGTGGCTTCCGCTTCCCTTCTATGTCTACTCCGAATCCTACGGCTCGGTTCCGATCTTCATCCCTCAGCTCTATCCGCATTCTTTCTACAACTCGCGCTACGGCATGGAGCTGCTGCCGGCGCTGGCCATCTTCATGGCCTTCGCGCTCTATCAGCTCGCCGGGATTCTGAAGCCGAAGCAGCCGCTCGTCGCGCGAGTCCTGCAGCCGGTTTGCCTGATGCTGATCGCACTCAACCTGCTCTTCATGCTGCACGAGATACCGCTGGTGCTGAAGGAGGCGATGGTCAACTCGCGCAGCCGGCTCGCGGTCGAGGGTCCTTTGGTTGAGCAGCTTGCGCTGGTGCCCAAGGGAGATCCGATCCTGATCGACAACTCCGAGTACATAGGCGCATTGCAGACCGCCGGAGTACCGCTGAAGCAGACCATCGGGCCCAGCGATTACTATCGATGGCGGGCAGCCGCGACGGCGCCGGCCCGTGCGGCCGTTCTGGTGGTCAGCAGCGAAGGCGATGCGATCTCGAAGATGATCAAAGAGCACCCGCAGGGACTCACCGAAGTCTCGATCCTGTGCACGACCGGCAAACCGTGCGTCCGGGTCTACCGGTCAGACAGCTACGGAGCGAAATGATTCCGTTTGTGAAGGCGCATGCGTGCGGCAACGACTTCCTCATTCTCGAAGAGAGCGCAGCTGCTCGTCGCCATCCCGAGCTGGCCAGGCGCTTGTGTTCGCGAAACACCAGCATCGGCGCCGACGGCATCGAGTTCCTCGAGCGCAGAACTGATGGCGGCTTCTTTCTGCGGCTGTTCAACTCCGACGGAAGCGAGGCGGAGCTCTCGGGCAACGGAACGCGTTGTGTCGCGGCCTGGCTGGCCCACAGCGAGAGTCTGACCGAGGTCGCGTTCGGTACCCACGGCGGCGTGCGCACCTGCCGGGTGGTCGAGGCAGACACGCCAAACTTTCTTATTGAAAGCAGCATGGGAGTACCGCGCGTCATGCCACGCACGATCGTACTGCCAGGCGCAGGAGAGCTTGCGGGAGCCATGGTGAACGTGGGCAATCCGCATTTTGTGGTTGAAGTAGATACAGATGATTTCAGCTTCCACGGCATGGCGTGGCAGACGCTGGGGGAGCAGATCAGCACCAGCCCGTTGTTCCCCCACGGCAGCAACGTGGAGTTTGTGCGCATCCGGTCTGCTGCGGAGATAGAGTTCCGCATCTACGAGCGCGGCTGTGGTCCAACCGCATCCTCCGGGACGGGCACCTGCGCCTCCGCCGCCTTTGCGATGGCGCTGCGCGGAGCTGCAAGAGAGCTCACCGCCGCCGCGCCCGGAGGCGCACAACGAGTTGCGTGGCCGACCGAGAACCTGCCGATGCTGCTGACCGGTCCAGCCGAGATCATCTGCACCGGCGAGGCACCTGTATGAGCCTCCTCAAGCCTGCAGCCCTCAAGCCCGGCGCAACCTTCGGCATCGTCTCGCCAGCCAGCACGCCGCGAACCGAGAGCGTCTCCGCAGGCAGGGTCACGCTCGGAACCCTTGGCTTCAAGTCGAAGCTGTTTCCGCACGCACTCGCCAGGGGACCGCTTTACTACGCGGGAACTCCAGCTCAGCGTGCCGCCGATCTGCATGCGGCGTTCGCCGATCCCGAAGTCGACGCGGTGCTCTGCACCCGCGGCGGGTGGGGCTCCGCGGAGCTCTTGCCGCTGCTCGATCGCGCGTTGATTCGCGCGCACCCTAAGCCGTTCCTCGGCTACAGCGACCTCACGACGCTGCATCTCTGGCTGCGCAACGAGGCAGAGATCGTAAGCTTTCAAGCGCCTATGCTGGCTGCCGATTTCAGCAAGGAACATGGTGTGGATCTGGCGAGCTGGCGGGCCGCACTCCTCAGCTCAAGCCCATGGCATCTTGGTCCCGAGAGCGGTCTGCGTGTGCTGCGGCCCGGCGTGGCCGAAGGCGAGCTCAGTGGCGGCTGCCTCGCCATCTTCGCCGAGTCCCTGGGAACCGCCTGGGCCGCCCGGCCGCGCCATGGTGTGCTGATGCTCGAAGATATCGACGTCAAGCCGTACCAGTGGGATCGCATGCTGGTTCACCTGCGGCACGCCGGCATTCTGGAGTGTGTAACCGGAATAGTCTTCGGCGACATGGCCCAGTGCAGGTGCGAAGGCGGCGCATCCGCCATCGAGGATTCGCTGCTGTACGCGCTGCGTGACTTCGCAGGTCCGATCGCCATTGGAGTACGCAGCGGTCATGTGGAACAAAGCAACATCACCTTGCCTTTCGGGGTGCAGGCACGACTCGATCTCCGCAACGCCGATCAACCACGCTTGAGTTTTCTGGAGGCCTCTGTCTCAGCATGAAGGACACGAAGCATATTCACCTGATCGGCATCTGCGGCACCGCCATGGCATCGCTCGCCGGCATGCTGCGGCAGATCGGACATCATGTCACTGGTTCGGATGCCGCGGCCTATCCGCCCATGAGCGAGCAGCTCGCGCATCAGGGCATCGTTGTGATGCAGCCTTATGCGGCGGCGAACCTGGCGCCGCGCCCGGATCTGGTCGTAGTCGGCAACGCCATCTCCCGCGGCAATCCTGAGCTGGAAGTTGTGCTCGATGAGAAGATTCCCTTCCGCTCCATGGCCTCGATCCTGCACGACGAGTTTCTGGTAGGACGTGAGTCGCTGGTGGTCGCAGGCACGCACGGCAAAACCACCACCACCAGCATGCTGGCCTGGATCTACGAGGTTGCGAGCCGCACGCAGCCCGAACTTGCGCCGTCCTTCCTGATCGGCGGCGTGGCGGAGAACTTCGGCGTCAGCTTCGTGGTGCGTCCAGGCAAGACCTTTCTGCTCGAAGGCGATGAGTACGACACGGCGTTTTTCGATAAGGGTCCGAAGTTCATGCACTACTTTCCCGACGCCGCGATTCTGACCCACGTCGAGTTCGATCACGCCGACATCTACGACAATCTCGATGCCGTGAAGACCGCATTCAAGCGCCTCGTCAATCTCATTCCAAGGCGTGGCCGGCTGGTCGCTTTCGATGGCGCGGAGAATGTAACCGAGTGTGTCGCAAAGGCATTCTGCGCCGTGGAGCGATACGGAAAAGCTCCGAATTCCTGCTGGTGCGTGCGCGAGATCCGCTTTGAAGATGGCGGCGTTCAGTGGACTCTGGACCGCGAAGGCCGCAAGTTCGCAGAGCTTTCACTACCCATGGCCGGTGAGCACAACGCCATGAACGCTACCGCCGCAGCGGCTCTGGCGGCGGGCCAGGGCGTGCCAGCTGCCGCGATCGTTCAGGCTTTAGCGACCTTCAAGAGCGTGAAGCGCCGCCTGGAGATTCGCGCAGAGGTGCGGGGCATCACCATCATCGACGACTTTGCCCATCATCCCACAGCGATCAGGGAGACCCTGCGCGCCTTGCGCCAGGCCTATCCCGGCCGGCGGCTGCTCGCCGTGCTGGAGCCGAGATCAAACACCCTGCGCCGGAATGTCTTCGAAGCGGCTCTGGTACACAGTCTCGCCCTCGCCGACGTGGTCGTGCTGGCGAACGTGTTCAAGTCGGAGAGCATCCCGGAGACCGAGCGCCTGCATCCTAAAGCGGTGGTCGCGCAGCTCAACCAGCAGGGCGTCCCGGCAGCTCTCTGGCCGGATGCGGCCGCCATCGTTCGCGAGCTGGCTCCCCAGTTACGGTCCGGCGATGTGGTCGCCATCCTCTCGAATGGCGGCTTTGGCGGCATCTACACGTTGCTCCCGGAGGCCCTTACAGCCGGCAGCCTGGCGTAATCTGGAGAGCGATGTTCGCGACCTTCAAATTGCTTGTCGTCTACCTGACTCTGGGTCCGCTTGCCGGGATCCTCGGCATTGCCTACACGCTGATGGTGGGTGACATCAGCCTGCTCTACCGGGTGGCCATGTGGATTACGGCAAGCGGCATCAGGGCCGCGGGCATCGAGGTGCAGGTCAGCGGGCAGGAGCATATTCCTCCCGGCCGGAGCTGCATCTTCATGTGCAATCACGTTTCGAACCTTGACCCGCCGATCATCATCCCGAACCTTCCCGGACGCAGCTCCGTGCTGCTGAAGAAAGAGCTGATGGGCATTCCCATCCTCGGAACGGCCATGCGAATGGCGAAGTTCGTTCCCGTCGAACGCGGATCGCGCCGCGAAGCAGCCAAGGCGAGCGTGGAGGCGGCCGCGGAGGCGCTCAAGTCGGGGTTGAACATTATGGTGTTTCCTGAAGGCACACGCTCCCGGGACGGGCGCCTGGCCAGCTTCAAGAAGGGACCTTTCTTCCTTGCGCAGCAGACCGGCGCGCCCATCGTTCCCGTCGCCATTGCGGGAACCGAAAAGATGATGCGAAAGGGAAGCGTTGCCATCACCCCGGGTCTCGCCAAGGTGCAGATGCTTGGAGCCATCGATCCGCAGGCCTATGCAACTCGCGAGGAGCTGATGGACGCCGTGCACCAGGCTCTGGCGCTCGCGCTGCCCGCCGAGATGAAGCCTGCGCAAGGCCTCGCCTGAGGGTTTCGTAACAATCTCGGTGCGGCTCTGGGGCAGTGGCGACGCTTCCGCCGCACACAAACCTCGGCGACAAGAACCTTGCAGCCTTGCTTCTTACAAGCCACCAAGCTGCTTCCGATAGGCCCACGCATCGAAACCCGCCCCATAGAAGTGTTCCACTCTCTCAACGCGCTCGAGTCCACACCGCTCATAGAAAGCCATCGCCGCCTCATTTCCCGCCCACACATGCAGCCCGAGCCACATGATCCCAGACTCCATCGCCTGCCGTTCAGCCTCCGTCATCAACGCGCGCGCCAGGCCTTTGCGCCGGAATTCCGGCGCCACATCCAGCGTAACAACATAGCCCAGGCGGCGCCGTTCCCGGTGCACGATCACGAATCCGGCCAGTTCCCCTCGACTCTCCGCGACCACTACAATCGCTCCCACTCGAAGGGCAAACCGGCGCATCGCACGCAGATCGAAGCGGAACGGCGCGTCGAAGCACACCAGGTCCAGCGCATGCATGGCCGGGATGTCAGTGGCGCGGCCATCCCGCAGGATCCAGTCGCACACGGGCTAAGCGGAGACGGTGAAGGTATCTTCCGAGCGCGTGACGGCGCGGTACATGGTGTCGCGCTCGAAGGGAACGCGGCCGGCTTCGGTGATCAGACGGATAAGATCAGCACGGCGCATACCCTGCGGCGTGGTGGCGCCGGCATCGTGATAGATCTTCTCCTCGATCACCGTGCCGTCGATGTCGTCGGCGCCGAAACGTAGGGAGATCTGCGCCAGCTTCGGCGTCACCATCTGCCAGTAGCTCTTAATGTGGGGAAAGTTGTCGAGCAGCAGCCGGCCCACGGCAATCTGCCGGATGTCGAGCATGCCGGTGGATTTAGGAATGTGCGCAAGCGCCGTATGGTCGGGGTGAAACGAGAGCGGGATGAAGGTTTGGAAGCCGGCGGTCTCATCCTGCACGGCGCGCAGCCGCAGCAGGTGGTCGACCCTGTCATC
Source organism: Rhodanobacteraceae bacterium (assembly GCA_903970285.1). Classification (GTDB taxonomy): domain Bacteria; phylum Acidobacteriota; class Terriglobia; order Terriglobales; family Acidobacteriaceae; genus Edaphobacter. Next base: position 74,772 of record CAJCHN010000049.1, read on the forward strand.
ATCGGATTCGACGTGTCCGTAGAGCATGGTGGCGTTGGACTTGAAGCCCATCCGGTGCGCCAGCTTCGCCGTCTCAAGCCACTCTCCGCCGTCGATCTTGTGATCGCAGATGATGTGCCGGATTCGATCGGCAAAGATCTCGGCGCCACCGCCCGGCATTGAGTCGACTCCGGCGTCCTTCATCTTCAGCAGGGTCTCGGCAATGGTCAGCTTGGCGCGCTTGGCCAGGAACGAAACCTCGACCATGGTGAAGGCCTTGACGTGAACCTTAGGAAAGCGCTCTTTCAATCCGCGGACCAGATCGAGGAAGTACTCGAACGGAAGATCGGGGTGGAGCCCGCCCACGATGTGAAACTCGGTCACGGCGTCGGTGATGCCCTCGGCCGCCGTCCGCCACGCTTCTTCGAGCGCCATGGTGTAGGTACCGGCCTCACCTTTTTTCCGTCCAAAGGCGCAGAGACGGCAGGACGCGACGCAGACGTTGGTCGGATTGATGTGGCGATTGACGTTGAAGTAGGCGATGTCTCCGTGCATGCGCTCGCGGACGCTGTTGGCCAGCCAGCCCACGGCGAGGATGTCGCCGGAGCGATAGAGCGCCAGGCCGTCGTCAAAGTTGAGCCGCTCGCCGGCGCGCACTTTCTCGGCAACCGGCCAGAGGGCGGGATCGTCGGTCTGAAACGAGTGGCGCGGCCTGGCGTGCGAAAGGGAACTCATGGACCAATTCTAGGCCAAGTGAACCTGCGCTTCATCGCTCGCTCGGCGCGGCGTTCATGGCGCGCACAGGAGCAACTTCCGCGGCAGTGCGCGTGGCCGGGGTTGAGGCTATCGAGGCCGGCACCATGCGGGGCTCGATCACCACGCCGTCGTAGAGCGTGGCCGCGATGAAATGATCGCCGACGGGCCGGGCAAAGCGCAGATTCCAGCCGGTGTCCAGGAACGATACCTTCAGGTCCGGCAGCTGCACCAGAAAGATGATGTTGCTGTAGCCGCCGGTGGTGACCAGCATGCGGCTGGAGGCTTCGTCAAAGAAGATGTTGTTCACGGTGTTGACGTAAAGATTCTTCGGTGTGTTCCAGGTGTTGCCGCCATCGTGCGAGACGAAGATCCCTTCGCGGCCGCCGACCCAGATGGCTCCGGAGGGATCGACCGCGGCCGCGCCGACTTGAGTAAGGCCCTCGGGCAGCAGCATGGGTGCCCAGGTTCTGCCGGAGTCGGCGGAGAAAGAAAGGCTGTGCAGCGAAGCCGCGACGACGTCGTTCCTGGCCGCCGCGAGGTAGCGCCAGTCCGCGCTGCGCTCCGGCCCCGTGAGTGTCCAGGTGAGGCCGTCGTCATCGCTGGTCAGCAGTCCGACCGAGGTAATCGCGAGCATGCGCTGCCCCGAGGTTTCGATCGCGTAGACCGCTTCGTCGAAGCCCTTGCTGGCCGGCGGTGCGGTTTCCGTCGGCAAGGCCGACCCGGCGTCGGCTGCCGGAGGAGCTTCGCCGCTGGGCGTTGCGGACGCCAGTGGTTGAGCAACCAGCGCCTCAGCAGCAGGCCTTGCCGGCATCGGTGCGGGTTTGACCGGAGCAACGGCGCGGCGCAGGGCAGGCTTGGTTCCAGGCTTCTGGCGAGCTTGAAGACGAGTTCGGGCTTGAGCCTTGTGATGAGGAGCCGGAACGCTTTTTCTCGAGGCGGGCGCAGGCTGATTCGACTTGACGACGAGCGTAGCGCGGCGCAGCACGACGGGATTTCGGCGCAAGGGCGATGGCCCGGAGAGCGCAACCGCCGGCGGTCGGAGACCATCGGTCACACGCGTCGCACCGGGCGCGTCATCGACCTTAGACCACGTATCTGTGGCCGCATCCAGGCGAAAGATGCCGTGAGCGGTGCCCGCGATGAAGGTTCCATCGGGGGCCTGGCCGAGCGCGAAGACATCGCGCCCCTGCAAGCCGTCGCTGCGCTGCACCCAGGTGAGGCCGCCATCGGTGCTGCGGAAGACGCCGCCCCACTCCTTGTCGTTGACGACGCCCACCAGGATCGTTCCCGGATGATTGTCGTCGCGCTTGAAGGCGGTAATCTGCCGGGCAGAAAAGCCGGCGTTCGACGTGTGGAAGGTGTCGCCGCCGTCATCCGAGGAGAGCACGCCGCCGCGATTGGTCGCGATCAGTACGTGGTGCGAATCCGTAGGGTCGATCGACACGTCGTTCACCACGACCTCCGGCCCGGTGGTGCGCGACCAGGTGTGGCCGGCGTCGTTCGAGCGCCAGAGGCCTTCGGTGGTGCCGGCAAAGACGATGTTCAGATCATTGGGATCCTGCATCAGCACGCGGGTACGACGGGCGCTTGAGGGAATTCCCTGCACCTTGTGAAAGAGCTGCCCGGCGTCTTCGCTTTTGTAAATTCCGGAGCACGCGCTGGCGTAGACGGTTGCGGGGCTGGCAGGATCGACGATGATCGAGAAGACGTCCGAGTCGTCGATGATGCCGTCCTTGATGTTCTCCCAGTGTTCGCCGCCGTCGGTAGTCTTCCACGGTAGATGCCAGGTGCCGGCGTAGATGATGTTGGGATCGACGGGATCGATCGCCACCGACTGGACCTCGTGGATCTCGGTGCTGTCGCGCGGGCTGATCAGCGACCAGCGCGCTCCCCCGTCAGTCGAACGAAAAACCCCCTTCAGGGTTCCGGCGACCAGTTCCTTCGGATCAGTGGGCGAGGCCCGCAGCGCGCGGATCGATTGCCCCCGCATCTCCGCCTGATTAATCCAGCTCTTGCCCGCGTCGTAGCTGATGTAAAGGCCACCATCCGGCCTGTCGATGACCCAGGCGCCGACGATCAAATGCCGCGGGTCTCGGGCGTCGACCACGATCGAGTCCAGCACCAGGTCGTCGCGCTTGTCGACTCGTGCCAGGCGGTGCCAACTCGCGCCGGCATCATGCGACTCGTAGATCCATCCATTGACGGTACCGAGGTACAGATGCGCGTGGTCGCGAGGATCCTGGACGATGCGCCTCGCATCGCCTCCGTCCGGACCGAAGGGGAGCCAGTTGACCGCAAACGAGGGCACCGCCCAGAGGAAGCAGAGACAGAATGCAATCGACATCCACTTACGAGTCAGCGTCCGCGAAACGGTCAAGAGAATACCCCAAACTCCATGATATGTGAAGTTTGACGCACAACCCGCTGAGTTTGCTGTCTCTCCACGCCGAAAGATCATCACAGGTTCCCCAAAAGGCGAAGGCTGGACGGGCAGAAGCCCGTCCAGCCTTCGAGTACCAAGACCCAACCAGAAGTTAGCTGGTCTTCTTGTGGTGTTTCTTGTGGTGCTTAGCTGCAGCCAGCGGCGTCCGCGGCTGGGCCATCACTGCACTCTCGTCTACCGGAGTTGCGGTGACCGGAGATGCGCCAGTCGGGACCAGGGTGGAGGTGACCGTCTTCGCATCGTCGGTGCCGGTGAAGACCTTGATGCGCGATCCATCAATGCCCTTCTCCTTCACCAGGTAGTCCTTGGTGTTGACAGCACGCTCTGCCGCCTTCTTCGGACCTTCCTTCTCCCCGCTAGCCGCGTTTCCGACCAGGTCGAGAGTGGCATCCGTCGAGCGCTGCAGGTTCAGTGCGAGGTCATCGAGGCAGGCCTTGCCCTCGTTGTCCACGCGGGTCGGCCGCTTGGTGTCGCGATCGAAGCTGATCGAGCACAGGCTCTGTGACTGCGGAGCCGGCGGCTTGGCCGCTTCTACGACCGTGACGGTCGTCTGCTGCGAGGCGGTCTGGCCCTTGTCGTCCACCGTGTTGCAGGTAACGGTGATCGTTCCGGGAGCAGCGCCTGTGGTGGAAAGGGTTGCAGTATTCGTCGACCCGCTGATGGTTCCAGCAGAGGCGGTGTAGCTATAGGTCAGCGGACGATTCTGCGGGCTCACCCCGTTGGCGGTGATGGTTGAGGAATCGCCAGGATTGACGGTCGACGGATTTGCCGAGCAACCGATAGTGGGCGGCTCAAATGCCTTCACCGTAAAGTCAGCCGAGCAGTCCGCCATCTCGCCGGGCTTCGCACCTTCGGAGACGTGGCCCTTGACCGAGTAGGTTCCCGGTTGCGCGGTCTTGGTGTCGACCGTCGCCGTGGCGGTGGTTCCGGAGACGACGCCACCCGTTGAGCTCCAGGTATAGGTCGCGGTCTTCTTGGGATTCAAGTTCAGTGCCGTGCCGGTTACGGTCACAGGATCGCCAGGGAAGACCGTCTGCGGCGAAGCCGAGCACGAGTAGGTGACTGGCGGGGGCGGGATGATGTGGCCGAAG
>CAJCHN010000050.1 GCA_903970285.1 Rhodanobacteraceae bacterium
CGGATGGGGTCCAGCCCAGCCGCTGGCGGGTAAGCGCGCTCGATGCGGCGAGATCGTGGCCGGCGAAGAGGCCGAGAAAACCGAAGTGCGCCTCGGCCTGATCGGGGGGAAGGCTGACGACAGGCAGCTCCAGGCCGCGGCCGAGCGCCTCGGCAATCGCCTTCAAGGGGACGCCTTTCTCGTCGACCGCGTGGTAGATGGCGCCCGGCTGGGCCTTTTCCAATGCCAGCCGATACAGCTGCGCCACGCTTGAGACGTGCGCCGCTGGCCAGCGATTGCAGCCGTCTCCGACGTAGGCGGAGACGCCCTTCTCGCGGGCGAGTGCCACCAGGTAGGTCACCAGCCCCTGCTTGCGCGTGTCGTGCACCTGTGGGAGTCGCACGATGGTGGTGTTGACGCCGCGCGCGGCAACAGCCTTGGCCGCCTGCTCCGAGGCTGCGCGCGGGTGCTCCTCGATGACGACGCCGCCGTCCTCGGTGACGGGTTGACGATCGGGCATGGTGGCGAGGGCGGTGCCAGAAGTGATCACAAGAGGACGGTTGGAGCCCACCAGCACCTCGCCAATGGCCTCGATGGCCTTGCGGTCGTTCTCGGCGCTCTTCTGGAACTGGGAGAAATCGTGATTGAAGGCGAGGTGGATGACGCCGTCCGAGGCGGCTGCTCCAGCGCGCAGGCTGTCCAGATTCTCGATCGTGCCATGCTGGACCTGGGCGCCGGCGGCTTCGAGCGCGCGGGCGCCTTCCTCGGAGCGCGTGAGCCCCAGCACCTCGTGGCCGCCGTCGAGCAACTGCGGGATGAGGGCTGAGCCGATGAATCCTGTGGCTCCGGTGACGAAAATTCGCATGATGCTTCTCCTTGGTGCTCGCGGCCGTAGCGCCTGGTGTGAGATGAGCCGGGCCGGACCGGCGATGTTTTTTGTTGCGCCGGTCGGCTGCTGCAACCCCATGACTCCATGGTGCGTTGTACAGGAAGGCCGTCCTTCAAGCGGCATCCGCCCCAGCCCTGGGAGACATGGGACACCCAAGCGCCCGGGGACGTTCAGGATTTCCCGACTTTGAACGTCCAACGCTCAACGCGGAAGGGCGCAGTGCGGCTGCCGGCCTGGGAACCTTTCGCGGGTGAGGAGCGTATCTGGAGCGTGCAAAGCTTTGGAGATATTTTGCGGCAGGTGTTTTCGTCCATCTGGTCAAACCGGCTGCGGTCGTTTTTGACCATGTTCGGGATTGCGTGGGGCGTGGCGTCGCTGCTGCTATTGGTGGGACTCGGCGAGGGGTTTCGGTCGGGTCAGCGAAAGTCTCTGGCGACGGTGGGAACGGATTTTATCTGGATGTGGGGCGGGACGATTCCGGCGGTCGGGAACCAGCACCAGGGAATGCACCCGTACCAACTGACGGTGGGGGATGTGGCGGCGATCCGGACGCAGGCGCCGCATGTGCGCAATGCGACCGCGATTCTGAGCCGGAGCGATCTCAAGCAGGTGAGCGAATTTTCGTCGGCGGGCGGCCCGGTGTGGGGTGTCGAGGCGAATTTTCCTCAGATCGGGAATGTGCCGATCGCGGCCGGACGGTTTCTCGACGACGACGACCTGCGGCTGCGCCGGCAGGTGGTGGTGTTGGGGCAGAAGAACAAGCAGCTGCTGTTTGAAGAGCGCAACGCGACCGGTGCGTTCATCACCATCAACGGCGCGCGCTACGAGGTGATCGGGGTGGCGCAGAAGATTGGCCACGGCGACGACAATGGCATGAATCAGCGGGTGTATATCCCGCTGACGACGATGATCGAGCAGTTCCCGATGCAGGGGGAGAACATCGCGCAGAACGCGATCAGCTCGGTGCAGTACCAGCCGGCGACCGATGAGCAGAGCGAGTCGGCCAAGGTGGAGGTGCACAAGATCATCGGCGAACGGCATGGGTTCGATCCGGCGAATCACGACGCCTTCGACGAGTGGGACTCGATCAAGAGCAACCAGATGGTGGGGCTGATCTTTACCGCGATGGATATCTTCCTGGGCGGCGTGGGGATTGTGACGCTGGGGCTGGGGGCGGTGGGCATTGTCAACATCATGCTGGTGACGGTGACGGAGAGGACCAAGGAGATTGGGCTGCGCAAGGCGCTGGGAGCGACCAACCGGAACATCATGACGCAGTTTATGGTGGAGGGCTTGTTTCTGACCGGGCTGAGCGGCTTGATCGGGATTGCGGGCGCAGCGGGCTTTATGGCGCTGATGAATGCGGCGGTAGGCGATGGGTTGCGGGGGTTCGATCCGCCGCAGCTGGTGCCCTGGTCGGCGGCCGTTGCGGTGGGAACGCTGTCCTTGTGCGGGGTTCTGGCGGGCGTATATCCGGCGCGGCAGGCGGCACTGCTGGAACCGGTAGAGGCATTGCGGAAGGATTGACGCAATGGCAGGATCTCCAATTCCTGTGAGGGTTGTACGTTTGCAGGTTCACCTTGGCGGGACTAAGAGCCGGTAGCCAGCAGCCGGTAGCCAGGGGCCTATAGCTGGTAGCCAGCAGCCAGTAACTGGCAGCCAGCAGCTGGTAAACCAGCAGCCAGTAATCAGGGCAGGCAGTGGAGGAACGATGCTGAAGGACATTCTGGGGCAGGCGGTGGAGGCGATGCGGCATAACGGACGGCGCACGCTGATTACGATCGTGGGCATGGCGTGGGGGATTGCCACGGTGGTGCTGCTGCTGGCCTACGGGGCCGGGTTCGGGCATGCGTGCGAGGCGATCTTCGCGCAGTTCGGGACCAACGAGATTGGCATCTTTCCGGGAACGACGAGCGAGCAGGCAGGCGGAGATAAGGCCGGCGTGAAAGTACGGCTCACCATGGATGATGTGGAGCGCATCCAGGAGATGGTGCCGGGAGTGCTGCTGGTGGCGCCGGACGTGTCGAAGACGGCCGCGGTTTCGAATGATCTGCACCAGTTTAACTGGAGCGTGGATGGGATTACGCCGGAGTTGCAGACGATCCAGAAGAAGGATATTGCCGAGGGTCGCGGTCTGACCGAGGCGGACGTGACCACGCGGGCGCATGTGTGCGTGCTGGGTAGCGAGGCCAAGACGAAGCTGTTTGGCGGGCTGTATGCGATCGGGCAGCCGGTGCGGTTGAACGGTGTGAGCTTCGAGGTGATCGGGGTGGAGAAGGCGAAGATGCAGGAGGGCGACGACGACATCAATCGCGGCGTGTCCGTGCCCTTTTCGACCATGAGCGACCTGAAGGACACCAAGTACCTGGACGGGATCTGGTTCAGCTACAACGGGGACTTCAAGGTGACCGAGGATGCGGCGCGCAAGACCTTGGCGGCGGCGCACAGCTTTCGCGTGACGGATAAGCGGGCGATCTTTGTAGCGAACATCATGGAGCAGCTGGCGCAGTTCCGGCTGATCTCGCTGTGTCTGTCGATCCTGCTGGCATTTATCGGGACGCTGACGCTGGGCATTGCGGGCATCGGGCTGATGAACATCATGCTGGTGAGCGTGCAGCAGCGGACGCGGGAGATCGGCGTGGAGAAGGCCCTGGGAGCACGCCGGCGGCATATCCTGCTGCAGTTTCTGCTGGAGGCGCTGGTGATTACCGGCGTGGGCGGCGGACTGGGCATTGCGCTCGCGTACGGTGTGAGCCTGGCGGTGGGGCGGATCACGTTTTACAGCGCCCTGGCCTCGAACGCGCAGGACGCGGATATCCAGCTGCTGATCTCGCCTGAGAGTGTGGTGGTGGCGGTGGTGATCCTGGGTGTGGTGGGGCTGGTGAGCGGGATGATCCCGGCGCTGCAGGCGGCGCGGCTCGATCCGATCGAGGCACTCCGGTACGAGTGAACGCTGCCATCCTCTGCCCGCCGTCAGCTTCTACCTGCTTGTGGTACGGCCACTCGATTTGCAGTGGCCGAAGAAGCTCTACAGGGTAGCCTTGGCTAGCGGCTCCATGTCCACTTCGACGTGGAGTTTGTGGCTTCCTCCACCCAGGATGAGCCCTCGCAGCGGGCTCACGTCGCCGTAGTCGCGGCCCCAGGCAACGGTCACGTGACCATCAGTCGGAGCCACGTCATTGGTTGGATCCATGTCGAGCCAGCCAGCGCCGCGGCAGTAGGCCGACACCCAGGCATGCGACGCGTCGGCTCCGATCGCGCGAGGCTTGCCCGGCGGCGGGTAAGTCCGCAGATAGCCGCTGACATAGCGCGCGGCAAGATGGATCGACCGCAGGCAGGCAATCTGTACATGAGCGAAGTCCTGGCAAACGCCTCCGCGCTTCTTGAAGACCTCCTCTGTCGTGGTGCGGACGGTGGTGACGCGGGAGTCGAAGCGGAAGTCCTGATGGATGCGCGACGTGAGTTCGAGCAATGCCTCCAGCATCGGACGGCCCGGGGTAAAGGATTGCCGGGCGTACGACGCAAAGTCCGCATGGATTCGGATGCGCGGCGATTCGAACTGATACTGGTACGCGTCCAAACCCTGGGGCGTATGGTCCTCGACCAGCGGCAGGGTGGACTCTTCCCACGGCAGGAAGGCCCCGCTATTCACGGGAGGAGCGCTGGTACGCAGTACCTCGCTCTGTGACTCGACCACGAGTTCCTGGTGCGGCTCCTGCACGGTGAAGAACCACAGCACATTACCGAAATAGTCCGTCCGCTCGGTGAGCGTCACAGGAGCCGGTGAGATCCGAAGCTTGTTCTGGACGAGCCTGTTCTCCTGATAGGAGCGCGGCTTCAGGCAGGCTACATGGTTCCCGACGGAGACCGCAGAGCCATACCTGTACGTGGTCCGGTGGCTGATTTTGTAAAGCATGCCCAGCGTCATTGTCCCATGGTGATGGGCAGAGTTCGCGCATGGCTGAAGTAGCGGCTGGAAAGATTGTTGGACCACGAGGGCAGCAGATTTTCGAGATCGGCAAGGTAGCGGTCCAGCCGCCGCACTCCAGCATCCCGGCGGTCCGGCTTGTCCGGCGCGGGGTAGAGTATGGCCTGCAGATCGATCGCGCGCAATCGGTCCAGCGCATGCTGCATCGTCTTCATATCCGAGGGGTCGTGCCGGGGCAGTTTTTTTGAGAGATCGACCAGATGGTCGAGCTGAAATTCGAGCGAACGCGGATTCGTCTCATCGAGCATCAGCACGTCCATCACGGCGAGCGGTTGCAGCGTGGTGTAATAGCGCGAACGATAGGTGACGGAACTGTCCGCCACCTCGAGCAGGTATTCGAGATAGCGCCAGTTATCCGCCGTAAGTGGTCTGGTAATGACGCGGAGTTGACGGGTGACATAGATCGCCCGTTCCAGCCTCCGGCCCAGGCTCATGAAGACCCAACCCGTGCCGCGGATGAGGTTTTCGCGTTCCATTCCCGAAAAAGCCGAAAGCAGCCCCAGGCATTCTGTCAGCATCACCGAGTACTCCGGCAGGGCGACACGTTGGTCGCGCTCCATACACGTGCGCATCTGTCCGATGAGCAGCATCATGTCCGCCGAAAGGCGCTCGCGCACATTGCCTCCGACGCGGCTCACTTCGGCCAGCGTACTGGGCAGGCTGTCCCATCGCTCCGTGTCCGTCAGCATGGAGAGAACTTCCTTTTCGAGAGCGGCGAAGGATACGCGGGAGCGTTTGCTCTTCGGCAGCTTGCTTTGCCGCGAGCCCAGACTGCTGTGGAGACTGAGCAGGCTGGCAAGCTCCGGCTCTTCCGCGTGCCGGACCCTGGGAACCATGGAACGCAGAATGCGCGCCATGTTCTCGGCGCGCTCCACGTAGCGGCCAAGCCAGAAGGTGTTGTCGGCTACGCCGCTGGGAACGATCAGCGAAGCGCGCCGCAGCTCCAGCGGCTCGGTGACCGGGCGCAGCATGCTGAACGTGTCCACCGGCCGATCGGACAGCACCCACGCATCCTTGCTGTGGCCACCGCGCTGCATGGAAACGACCGTGCCGTTCGCCTCGGAGACGCGCACCAGGCCGCCCGGCAGCGCAACCCAGCCAGTCGGCGTATTGAGCGCGTAGGTGCGCAGCACCATGCTGCGCGGCTTCAGTCGGCTGTCCTCCCAGACGGGGGCGGTTGAGAGCGCCACCTGCTCCTGGGCCACATATTCGTAGGGGAAGGCAAGCAGGCGCTCGATCAACTCGGTCTTCTTATGTTCGGGCAGCTCCGATCCGAAGACCGGCTCCATGCCGCGCGAGGGAAACGCCGGCTTCACAACAACGGAGTCCAGGTGGTTCAACACCCAATCCAGCGCACGTGGCTGCCCGCACCACCAGGTCGCGACCGAGGGCAGCTTCAGCTCTTCGCCCAGCAGGTGCCGCGACAGACCGGGCAGGAACGGCATGATGGCCGCGGATTCAATCAATCCGCTTCCCAGCGCATTCGCCACCGTCACATTGCCGGCGACGATCGCGTCCACCAGCCCCGGTACCCCGAGCAGTGAGTCGCCGCGCAGTTCCAGGGGATCGCAGAAGCCGTCGTCCACGCGGCGCAGGATCACGTCCACCTGTTCCAGTCCGCTGACCGTCTTCAGGTAAACGCGGCGGTCGCGCACGGTCATATCCGCGCCCACCACCAAGGTAAAGTTGAGATACTTGGCCAGGAACGAATGCTCGAAGTAGGTCTCGTTGTGGGGTCCGGGCGTGTGCAGCACAATGCGCGGATTCTCACAGCGTGCCATGGCGATCAGCGCCTCGCGTTGTGCCCGGAAGAACGGAGCCAGGCGCCGAACATTTGCGGTGCGAAAGAGTTCGGGCAGGAGATCGGAGACAATAGTGCGGTTTTCAAGCGCATATCCGCTGCCGGAGGGAGCCTGCGTGCGGTCGGCGAGCACCCACCACTGGCCATCGGGAGACCGTGCAAGATCGACCGCGACCATGTGCAGATGGCTGTGTTTCGGCACCTGTACGCCGACCAGGGGACGCAGAAACGCAGGGTTGCCGAATAACAACGCAGCGGGAAAGCGACCTTCCTTCAACAGGGTCTGATCGCCATAGAGATCTTCGAGCAGGCGGCTGAGCAGTTCCGCACGCTGAATGATGCCTGCCTCAATGAAGCTCCACTCCTTCTCCAGGATCAGCAGCGGGACGACATCTGTTCGCCACGGGCGGTTGGCCCCCAGAGGGTCGCCGTAGATGTTGTAGGTGATGCCATTTTCGCGGATGCGCCGCTCCGCCAGTGCCCAGCGCCGGCCAAGTTCCTCGGTGCCCAGGGTGTGGAGCGACTCCATCAGGGGCTCCCAGTGCGATCGCGGGCGAACGCCATCCGCCGACGACTCGTCGTAGGTGTCGCCGTAACGCAGGGCGGACTGGTAGAGGTCGCCGATCAAGGCATCGGCTCCGGACGCGTGACACCGGGTGCGGCACCCGGGGCAGGGAAGCGCAGGTCGAGCGTCATGGGAAAGATCGGATTCCTCTCTTCCGGAGGTGCGGGCATAGGCTCGGATGGAGGTTCGGAGACCTGGAAGCGCTGCAGCCGGCGCGCCCTGGCCTCCTCGGCGTCGCGTGGCCGGGTCGTGTGCACGGTCCCATCCGGAGGGCCGGCAAAGTACGTGCAGCGAGAGACAGAGCGGTTCTTCCACGTATCGATCAGGTCGAAAACCAGCGGCGTATGAACGGGAATGGTGGGGTGTAGCGCGGCCGACAGCCGGCGTGCGCGATAACGCACACCCGCCACCGCTTCGCCCTCCATGTCGGTCGGCATCAGCGGCACGCGCCGTCCGTTGCATGCGACCACGAAGCGGGAGCCCGTGGTCAGCCCCGTCACCTTCAACTGCATGCGTTCAAGCGACGAGTCCACACTGCGTCCGGTGCGGCCCGAGTTTGTCTCTTCTGCCAGCACGTTCCAGGGTTCAAGCGCCTGGCGAAGCTCGAGCTCGACACCCTCGGCCGAGATGGAGCCGATCTTCGGGAAGCGGAACTCGAGGTGAGTCCGGAACCAGTCGTCCTCAAACGCCAGACCTGCCGAACGCAGAAAATGCAGGACTCTCCTGAAGTCGTCGTGAACGAAGTGCGGCAGCATGAAGCGGTCGTGCAAGGTACTCTCCCAACGCACCAGGTCCTGGATGTACGGGCGCTCCCAGAAGATGCTGACCAGCGCCCGGACCAGCAGCATCTCCACCAGCCCCATGCGGAAGTGTGGAGGCATCTCGAACGCGCGCAGCTCCAGCAGTCCCAGGCGCAAACCCTGGCCTTCAGGCGGATACATCTTGTCGATGCAGAACTCCGCCCGATGCGTGTTGCCGGTGACATCCACCAGCAGATTGCGGAACAGGCCATCCAGGATATGAGGCGGACACTCGCCACCGTGCAATTGGCTGAACGCGACCTCTAGCTCGTAGAGAGCATCCACTCGGGCTTCGTCGACGCGCGGGTACTGGCTCGTCGGTCCCACGTACATGCCGGAAAATAGATACGACAGCGATGGGTGCCGTTGCCAGAACGTTACCATGCTGCGCAGCAGATCGGGGCGGCGCAACACGGGGCTCTCCATGACTGACTTCGAGCCCAGCACGATGTGGCTTCCTCCGCCGGTAGTGAGATGGCTGCCATCGTACGCAAATTTGCCTGCGATCAGGCGGTTTGCGTGAGCCTCTTCATGCAGGATGGCGTTGAGCTCTTCGAGATCGTCCCAGTTCGACGTGGGCGGTAGATTCACTTCCAGCACGCCGGGATCGGGTGTCAGCCCGTAGGAGTTGAGGCGAGGATCGTGGGGCGGCGTGTAGCCCTCCAGCCACACCGGAACGCCTAGGTAGCGGCAGGTGTCTTCCACGGCGGCGACCAGGTCAAGGTAATCCGCCACCACGGCCGTATAGGGCAAGAAGACGTGGAGACGGCCTGCGACCGCCTGAACGCACAGCGTCGGACGGACCAGCTCGGGCGCGGTGTCGGCTGTACTCGACAGCGGAGGCAAGGGATCAGCGTCAGGAGCGATGCCGAACAACTCCGGCCGCCGCGCCGGCCACGCCGGCAGAGTGGCCAGTCCAGCCTCTCCATCCATCTCGTAAGTCAGTTCCTCGGGCGCGACAAACGGCACCAGGTCGGCGGGGACGCGATAGCCGATGGGTGAATCGCCCGGAAAGAGTGTGAGCCGCTGCGGACGATCAAACCACAGTTGGCTCGACCATACCAGTCGTCCCGCGGGCTGACGCCTGCGCAGCGGAAGGATGTACCCGGCTGGTAGCTTCGCTTCGCCGGTCTCCTCCCCAGGTTCGAACGCCGCGAGGATGTTCTGTTCCGTGACCTGCAGGCGTCGCGCCAGGGCTTCGAGGAAGCGAAGACTGTTGGCGGGGCCGAAGCTGGTCTCCAGATCCTCCCGTGCGATCAGATCTGCGTCTTCCCAGATCGGAACTCCATCCACGCGGGAGATGCACTGGAACGCCCAACGCGGCAGGGGCTCACCCGGATACCACTTTCCCTGGCCGAAGTGCAGCAACCCGCCCGGCGCGGTCCGCTCGCGCAGCCGCCGGATCAGGACCAGGGCGCGGGTTCGCTTGATCGGGCCCAGCGCCTCCAGGTTCCATTGCGGGCTCTCCGGCTCGTCGATGCCCACAAAGGTCGGCTCGCCCCCCATGGTCAGGCGGACATCCTGCTCCATCAGCTTGCGATCGACCGCATGCGCCACCTCCCGCACCCGCGCCCACTGCTCGTCGCTAAACGGTTTGGCCAGGCTGGGCGGTTCGTTCAGACGCCGGACCGAAAGGCTGAAGCTGAAATCCACCTTTGCGGATTCAACCGTCCCCCAGATTGGCGCTGCCTGCGACGGGCTGGGCGTGCATACCAGCGGAATGTGTCCTTCGGCGGTAAACAGGCCGGAGGTCGGGTCGATTCCAATCCAACCGGCGCCCGGCAGAAAGACCTCGGCCCACGCATGCAGATCGGCTGAGTCCACCTTCGGTCCCGACGCGTTCGCATCCGGCGGCGGCTGCTCGGCAGCCAGCTGGATCAGGTATCCCGAAACAAAGCGCGCCGCCAGCCCCAACCATCGAAAGGCCTGGACCAGCAGCCACGCCGAATCGCGGCAGGACCCTGTCCGTTCTCCCAGCGTCTGCTCGCACGATTGCACCCCGTGCTCCAACCGCGTCACATAGCCCACCCGATCGCGCACCCGCGCGGTCACGTTCCCCACGAACGTGACCGTATTTTGGGTGGTCGCCGGGATCTCGCTCAAGAATGCTCTGAGCTCCGGTCCTTCCGGTTCCAGCGAGCGATACGGTTCGAGATTGTGCGCCAGCTCCGCCGGGTATTGAAACGGATAGGTTTCAAAGCCGGGGTCCAGAAAGAACGCGAACGGGTTGATGGGCGTCATGTCCGCGACCAGCTTCACGTCGACGATCAATTCGGAGGTCTTGTGCGGAAAGACCACGCGCGCCAGGTGATTGCCCAGGGGATCGAACTGCCAGTGCAGAATGTGGTCGGCCGGTGTAAGCGTCAACGTGTAGTCGAGGACCGGCGTCTTACAGTGCGGGGCCGGGCGCAACTGGACGACCTGCGGACCAAGCGTGACCGCCCTGTCGTAGCGATACGCCGTTCGATGATGCAGTTCGAGTTGAATGCCCATGGATACTTCATGCTATACGGTTCGTCAAAGGTGCTTCCATTCTGCGTCCGGACATGCGACATGCACACCATGGGGAGCCAGAATCGCCCTCATCGGGGGCAGCCGAGCTAAACTGAGGACTCGCGCCGGCGATTGAGCCATCTCATATTGATATAGGAGTCCTCGTTTGCTCATTCTTTCTGAGTTTGACATTCAGTTTCGTCTCCCCGCACCCACTGCGATCGTCGCGATGCTTCATCTGCACCCCTCGGTCGAGCCGCTGGTGCGCTCGGGAGGCCAGCTCCTGATCGAATCCCTCGACGACCCGTTCAACCACAGCCCGGCGTCCACCAACTATACGAAGTCGGTCGTGCCGTCCCGAGACTACCTGGATGTCTTCGGCAACCGCTGCACCCGCTTTATCGCCCCCGCTGGATACCTCTGGCTCTCAGGCAGGAACGTGATCGACGCCGACCCGGATGCGGACCCGGTCTACCCGGACGCTCAGCAGGCCGCAATCGACGACCTTCCCTCGGACGTATTGCAGTTCCTTCTGCCCAGCCGTTACTGCCAGGTCGACCAGTTCGGCGCCATTGCCCAGGACCTGTTCGGCTCCTGCCCCGCCGGCTGGCAGCGCGCGATTGCCATTCGCGACTGGGTGCACGATAAGGTCACCTTCAACTACAACGCCGCACGCCCCACCAAGACGGCCATGGATGTCCTGACCGAGCGCGTCGGAGTCTGCCGCGACTTTCAGCATCTCGCCATCACGCTTACCAGGTGCCAGAACATCCCCGCCCGTTATGTAACCGGCTATATCGGGGATATTCGCCGGCCTTACAGCGGCCCCGGCGACTTCAGCGCGTGGTACCAGGTCTTCCTCGACGGCAAGTGGATCGACCTCGACGCCCGCCACAACTACCGTCGCCTGGGACGAATCCTGATGGCGACAGGACGCGACGCAGCCGATGTTGCCATTACCACCAGCTTCGGCGCCGCTCACCTCACCCACTTTTATGTGGAGTCGAATGAGATCGACGCCGAGGGCAACAAGATTCTGCTTTCGTCCTCCGGACCGCAGGAGGCTGTCGCTGTACCTGCCGAGCTCAACACGCCAACCCAGACCAACAACAGTCAGTCCAGCCCGACGCAGACGCAATCGGCAACACTGTAGCCCGCGCCCTCAGCAACCCGTGCTCGGTCGAAGCGCCGCTCCCAGACCGCGCCAGAACCCGCTGGCGGGCTGATCTCGGCGCGCAGTTTACAACCTGAGCCGGGTTGGAAGATGTGACGGCCGTCACACCCCAGCGTGCGCACGTGCGTATGATGGTTGGCAGAATTGTCCGGATACAGCCCTATGAACCTGATTGGATCTCCTCTATTCGGGTGCCGTCGGGCTGGTGGTCTGGTCATCGGGACGGAGGGTGCTATGCCGGCTGATTTCGTTCGTACGGTGCCCCGCGAATGCGCGAAGTGTCAGTTCAGAACGCTGCGCTCGTTCTGCAACCTGACCGAGTCCGCCCTCCAGGAGTTCGACAGGATAGGAACTCGAGTCGAAGTCCCCAAGGGCGCGGTGCTCTTCCGCGAGGCGGAGGAGGCGGACAGCGCGCTGGTCCTCTGCACGGGGCAGGTGAAGCTCTCCTGCAGCTCTAAAGATGGTCGAACACTGATCCTGAAGATTTCCATGCCCGGCGATGTGCTCGGACTGGGAGCGGTGATATCGGGCAGCGTCTTCGAGGTGACGGCGGAGACCATCATGCCCACCGTCATTAAGAAGGTGCGGCGCGAAGACTTGCTGAGCTTTCTGGAGCGGCATGGTGAGGCGAGTATGCATGCCGCCAAGTCGCTCTCGGAGGAGTACAAATCGGCGTTCTTCGGCGCGCGGCGTCTCGCCCTCTCAACCTCCGCTGCGGGCAGACTTGCTACCGTGCTTCTGGAATGGGCAGAAGCCGCAGCCTGCGGGAATCAGCAGGGACGATTCATCATGGCGCTCACCCACGAAGACCTTGGCAATCTTGCCGGGATGTCTCGCGAAACGGTGACCAGGACACTCAGCCGCTTTCAAAAGGAAAAGCTGCTCTCGGTTCGTGGAGCTTCGTTCCAGATCCTTGCTCCCCGCCGCCTGGCGGAGTTGGCCGCCTAACCCAGGAGAAGAATTCTTGCGGAGATCTCGAACGTGTGCATGCCGGAGGTGCACGCTGAGGATGCGCTTCCGCGGCAAAGACCATCCATCGTGTGCCGTCGGCCCGGAGGTTGCGCGCTCTCTGGTTTATGCTGAGTGCGAGCGATTTGCCGGGAGAGAGCGGAATGGAGAGGTGGAATCGCCGCGGCTGCCCGGCGATGTTGCTGGCCGGTCCCGGCGTCTTTTGCCTGATTCTTCTCCTGCTCACCTCCGCCCGCACTTCTGCGCAGGACCTGCGCTACCTCGCCCATCAATCCTGGTCGACCGAAGAGGGCCTGCCGCAGACCAGCGTCCACGCCATCACCCAGACGCCCGACGGCTTCTTGTGGATCGCCACCGAGGCCGGCCTGGCGCGGTTTGACGGAATCAGCTTTCGCGTCTTCGATCACAGCACAGACGCCGCCTTCACCAGCGACGATGTCTGCTGCCTGGCCGTCGACTCTGCCGGCGCACTCTGGATCGGAACCGCCCGCGGGCTTCTGGTCGGTTCCGCCGCAGGCTTCAAACGGGTGCCCGGATCGTCCGCAGCGGCAGTCCTGTCCATTACGGCTAGCCCGGAACGCGGCCACGCCATCAAGGTCGAAACAACCGAAGAAGTCGAGCAGTGGCAGGATCAGCGCCTCGTATCCCATATGGCATCGACGCAGGCGCCCGAAACTCCGCTGCGGGACGGATGGAATTGGTCCCCGGCGGCCGTTCGCCTCGCGCGACTCGGCAAATCCATGGAATGGCGGGCGAGGCGGGAACTCCCCGGACCGGTGCAGGCCGTCCTCATCGATCGCAGCGGCTTGGCTTGGGTGGGTACCCGCGGCGGGCTTGTGGTGCTGCATGACGATCAGCGCCAGCCGCAGGAGATCGCCTCGCTCAAGGGCGACTCCGTACTCGCGCTCTTCGAGGATTCCGAAGGCGATCATTGGATCGGAACCGAAACCTCCGGACTTCATGTCCTGCGCCGGCTCAAGTTCCGCACGGAGCCCGCGATCGCCGGCGTCTCCGTCACCAGCGTCGCCCAGGCATTTGACGGAGCCATGTGGTTTGGCACCCGTGATGACGGTCTGCTCCGCTTGCAGGGCAGTCCCGCACGGGTCTCCGCACAGACTAAGGGGCTTACCAGCTCCGTGATCCTCTGTCTGGCGCCCGGTCTGGCCGGCTCCATGTGGGCCGGAACCCCGGACGGTCTCAACCTGGTGACGGCAGCCGGATCGGTGACCCGCATCACTACCGGCGACGGCCTCCCCGACGACTTCATCCGCGTGATCGCATCCACTGCGGACGGAAGCGTCTGGGTGGGAACTCAGCACGGGCTCGCACGGCTGCGCGGCGGCAAGGTGGACCGCACCTGGACCGTGCAGGATGGACTCGAGGGCGAGATGGTCGGGGCGCTGCTTCCCCTGCCCCATGCGGCGTGGGCGGCTACTTCGGGAGGACTCTCCTACGTCCCGGAGGGCGGCGCGGTACTCAACTTCAACGCCCGCATTGCCACCTCCATCGCGCCGGGCTCCAACGGCAACCTCTGGGTCGCGACCCGCGACCACGGGCTGCAGTCTTTCGATGGCCAGCAACTTCGTCTTTCCGCAAGCCTCGCTCCGGACGCCGTCATCGAAGGGCTTACGACCGACCACGAGGGTTACCTGTGGATTCGCATGGCGAGTGGAGTGCTTCGCGTCGCGGAGTCTCGGCTGCGCGCCTGCGTGGCCGAGGGTGGCTGCCCACTCGGGCAGATCGCCGCGCGCTACGGGCGCGCCGACGGCCTCCCGAACGACGAAGTCGTCGCCCAGGGTTCGCCCGCGGGTGTGCTTGCACACGACGGAGAGATGTGGTTCTCCACACGGCGCGGAGTCGGCGTGGTCGATACCCGGCATGTGCCTCGCGACCTGGTGCCGCCGCCTGTCGTACTGGAGAGGGTCCAGGTGGATGACTTCACGGTCCCTGCGGCAGGAAACCAGATCAGTATCCCCTTTGGCCACTCCCGGATCACGCTGGAGTATGCCGGCCTCAGCTTCCTCGCGCCTGCCGAGGTCCACTACCGCGTGCGGCTGCTGGGCTTCGACCCGGCCTGGACCGACGCCGGCACCCGCCGGTCGGCAACCTACACCAATCTGCCACCGGGCGCGTATACCTTCGTGGTGCAGGCGGTCAACGGGGATGGCGCCTGGAACCAGACCGGCGCTTCCGTCAGCTTTCACATCGTGCCGCCCTACTATCGGCGCTGGTGGTTTCTGGTCCTCTTGGTTCTGCTGTGCGGGCTGCTCCTGCTCGGGCTCTATCTGCTGCGGCTGCGCCGTCTCCGCCGCGAGTTCGATGCGGTGCTGGCAGAACGCAACCGCATGGCGCGCGAAATCCACGACACCCTGACCCAGGACTTTGTCGGCACCTCGCTGCAACTTGACGTGGTCGCCCAGATGCTCGAGCGCGGCAAGGTCGCTCCCGCGCTCGAGCAGGTGAAGCGGACCCGGCAACTGGTCACCGCCGGCCTGGAGGAGGCGCGTCGCAGCATCTGGGAGCTGCGCGCCAACCGCTCCCAGGACAGCCTGCCAACGCGGTTGAGCCGACTCGCCGCGCGGGAGGACTTTGGCGCGCTCAAGCCTCGCGTCACCGTCGGCGGAGCCTACTGCGCGCTCGATCCATCCCTCGAACGCGAGATTCTGCGTATCGCCCAGGAGGCGCTCACGAATGTGCTCCACCATGCACGCGCCGGGAAGGTCCTGGTGGAACTCCACTACTCCAGTGATACGCTGATGCTCGCTATCGAGGATGATGGTGTGGGGTTCGAAGTGGCCGAGGTCGCCGAGAAGCCGGGCCACTACGGCCTGGTGGGCATGGGAGAACGCGCCGCGATCATCGACGCTGCGCTGGAGATCGCCAGCCAGCCCGGCCACGGCACAAAAGTTACACTACGGGTGCCGATGGCACAAGCTTGAGGGAGCGTATGGCAGAACCGATTCGACTGATGCTGGTGGAGGATCACCAGGTGGTGCGGCAGGGGCTGGTGGCACTGCTTTCGGCGACCGACGGCCTGGAAGTTGTGGGTGCGGTGGGTGACGGCGTGGCCGCCCAGGAGATGTTCCGCCGCCTGCAGCCGGACGTCACCCTGATGGACCTGCAACTGCCGAAGCTGGGCGGCGTTGAGGCGATCCGGCGAATCCGCGGCGAGTTTCCGCAGGCGCGGGTGATCGTCCTCACCACCTACGACGGTGACGAAGACATCTACCGCGCGCTGCAGGCGGGAGCGCGCGCCTACCTGCTGAAGGGCATGCCGCTTGAAGAGCTGGTCACCACCATCCATGCCGTCCACAAGGGCCGTCTGCACATTCCGGCGGCGGTGGCGGAGAAGCTGGCCGAGCGCGTGAGCGGGCAGGAACTGACCGCCCGCGAGCTGAGCGTGCTGGAACGGATTGTGGCGGGCCGCGCCAACAAGGAAATCTCAGCGGATCTCTTCATCTCCGAGGCCACCGTGAAGACCCACATCAACAGCCTGCTGGGCAAGCTCGGGGTGGCTGACCGCACCCACGCGGCCACCGTGGCCATCCAGCGCGGCCTGGTGAGTCATCGATGAATCTACTGATGAGCGTCTCCGTCACCGTCCTGCTTCTGTGCGGACTGCTGCCGCAAACCGGAGGTACGGCCGCCCGACGATCCTGGCGGACGGCCACGCCCGCAGAGCTGCAGGCCGTTCTGCCGGACCGGGCGCAGGTCGAAAAGGAGCGTATCGAGACAGAGATGCCGTCAGCGACCGGGGTGATTGATGGGCGGGGGCGGGTCGTGGCGGCCGTGGTGCTGATTACCGCCGGCTATTCGGCCAACGGCAAGTACTCGCATTACCTGCTGGTGCAGGCGCCGGTGCGCATGGGGCCGGACCTGCTGCTCTCGCCGGGCGCGTATGTGATCGGCTGGACGCGCGCTCCCGATGGCCTGCTGGTCCACTTCTATGTGGCGGAGACGGGCGTCGATCGCGGCGTCGTGCTGGCGCGGCTTCCGGCGCAGCCGCTGCCGGTGCTGCCGGTCAAGATCTGGCCGCCGGCCGAACGCAGCGTGCTGCAGATCGGGCGCTTCGTGCTGCCGTATACGCTCGAAGAGTGACGCCAGCGGGCTACAGATCGCGGAGCAGCTCTGAGAGTGTCATCTTTAGGCCCAGGGCAATGACTTCAAGCATGGGCAGCGAGATGGACTTACGGCCGCGTTCGACATCCGAGATAAACGAGCGGTCGATGCCGAAATCGACGGCCATGCGCAGCTGGGTCAGATTTCGTTCGCGGCGCAGCTGCCGCAGGCGAACGCCAAAGCGGCTGCTGACATCCATGGGCAGATAGTAGTTGCCGGGGTTGCGAGCGGCCGCGCTGTGGGCGGGACGCTCGACGACGAAGCTGGCCGGGGAAGCGAGAGCGGTTTGGTGAGGCATCGCCGGGTGCATCTCCTGGGGTTGAGGTGGCGCTGTCGTCCGTTCATTTCAGCCGTTCTGGCGGGCGCGGGTGCAGGCAGCCTGAATCCACGCATATCGGTTGGATGCCGATCTGGCCTAAACGCTTACGGCGGAAGGCCTGCAGCTTCAAGTTCGATGAATTGGAGATTCTGGGAGGTGATCCACCCTCCCCCTGCGATAGTTGCGTATATTCTTCCATCCGTTGAAGTTATGGGTGGAACAAGAAGGTACACGAAGACTGTTCGCCATGCACCATTTTCAGGGCACGCACTTGTTTCCGGGAGAGTGGCCGGGCTACCAGCGCAGCGGGGCGGCGGTCTTTTCCTTCAGCTCGAATTCGCTGACGCCGGGGGCGGTTTCTACGACTGCAAAGCCGGATGACGTGACGTCAAGCACGCAGAGGTCGGTAATGACGCGGTTGACGACGCCGGCGCCGGTGAGCGGCAGGGTGCACTGGCGCAGGAGTTTGGGGCTGCCATCCTGCGCGACGTGCTCCATCAGGACCAGCACCTGGCGGACGCCGGCCACCAAATCCATGGCACCGCCCATGCCCTTGACGCGCTTGCCGGGGATCATCCAGTTGGCCAGGTCGCCGTGCTCGGAGACCTGCATGGCGCCCAGGATGGCGAGGTCGATGTGGCCGCCGCGAATCATGGCGAAGGAGTCCGCGCTCGAGAAGGTGGAGGCACCCGGGAGCAGCGTGACCGTCTCCTTGCCGGCGTTGATCAGGTCCGCGTCCACTTCGGAATCGAGCGGGAACGGACCCATCCCCAGCAGGCCGTTCTCGGACTGGAGAATGACCGTGCTCGCGTCGGGGATGAAGCTGGCGACCAGCGTCGGCATCCCGATGCCAAGATTGACGTAGAAGCCGTCGCGAAGTTCGGCGGCGGCGCGTGCGGCCATCTGAAGGCGGCTCCATGGCATGGCTGGAATTCTTCTCCGTTCCTCTCGTCTTGCTGCGTTCCGATCGTTCGCGGCGCGCGATCAAGTCGGCATTCAGCCGTCAGTTCTTGGTTGGCACGCTCCGTGGGGCGATGCTCCAGGCTGGCATAAGTCGTGCTTTCAGCCCGAAGGGCGACCGGCCTCAGTGAAGTGCATCATCGGTTTGCTTGCAACGGTGCATCGTCCTTCTTTCCTATGCGATCGGCATTGTCCTCTTTCCTTGTTGTCCGGCGCTCGATGCGTCGCGCCGGTGCCGGGTTGTGGACCACTCGCTGCACGAAGATGCCCGGCGTGTGGATCTGGTCGGGGTCGAGTTCGCCGGGCTGGACGATGACTTCAGCTTCGGCGACGGTGATGCGGCCACAGGTGGCGGCGAGCGGGTTGAAGTTGCGTGCGGTACGGCGGTAGACCAGGTTGCCGTGGAGATCGGCCTTCCAGGCTTTGACCAGTGCGAGATCGGCGCGGATGCCGCGCTCGAGCAGGTAGGTTTCGCCGTCGAAGACCTTGTGCTCCTTGCCCTCGGCGACGACGGTGCCGACGCCGGTGCGGGTATAAAAGGCGGGGATGCCGGCGCCGCCGGCGCGCATCCGTTCGGCTAGCGTGCCCTGCGGCGCAAACTCGACCTCAAGCTCGCCGTGCAGATATTGGCGCTCGAACTCGGCGTTTTCGCCGACGTAGCTCGAGATCATCTTGCGGATTTGGCGGGTTTCGAGCAGCAGGCCGAGCCCCCAGCCGTCGACGCCGGCGTTGTTGCTGGCGATGGTGAGGTCGCGAACGCCGGTGTCGCGGAGCGCTTCAATCAGCTTTTCGGGAATGCCGCAGAGACCGAAGCCGCCGATGGCGAGCAGGTTGCCATCGCGGACGACGTCACCGAGGGCGGCCGCGGCATCGGGGTAGAGCTTGTTCATGCGTTCTCCGGCGGATGAAGAGTCCGCGCGGTCCATCTTGGCTGAGCGGAGCGGGTTTCGTCCAATCCGGCCGATTCAGCCCCCGAATTCACAGGGACCGGAAACACCGGCGGCGGAGTTGCCAGGAGAACGGCGTTGCGCCCGAGGGCTCCCGACACCCACTAGTGCAAGGCAGTAGCTGTAGAGATGAGCTGAGTTCCGAGACTGTCTCGGGCTTTCCGGGACAATGTTCTGGGACTCTCGAAGCCTTGGAGTCAGGGCCTGCTGATTTCATCCCGAAACTTGCTTATTTCTAGAATATTCACAGTCAAAGCTCCTGCACCACTCCACCCCCGAAATGGGTATTCCTCAGTCAGGACTCTA
>CAJCHN010000051.1 GCA_903970285.1 Rhodanobacteraceae bacterium
GGGCTCGATTCGGAGCGGTCGCTGGGCGATAGCTTTGTGGTGAAGGGGCGCGAGGTGTTTCTGCATCTGCCGAATGGGATGGCGCGGACCAAGCTGACGAACGCGTACTTCGATTCGAAGTTGAAGACGGTGAGCACGGCGCGGAACTGGAAGACGGTGGGGAAGCTGGTGGAGATGGTCAGCTAAGATCGGTTGGCTGGTATAGCACCGGCACGGAGATGTTGGATCGATCCACGACCATACTCGTGTCAGCGGCAACGGCGTGGGAGATTTCGACCAAGGTGAGGTTGGGAAAGCTTCCTTCGGCTATGCGCTTCGAGCAGGGATTCATGGAGCTTCCCAAGTGAGCCGGATACATCCTGTTGTCCATTGAGCCCGACGTGGCGCTTCGCTCGGGTCGGCTGATCGGCAAGCGTGGAGATCCGTTTGACCGGATGGTCGCTCAGGCGTTAGCGCTGGATGTGCCGGTTATCAGCAAGGATGCGGAGCTGGATGGATTTGAGGTGCGGCGGATTTGGTAAGGCAGGCAACAGCACCGCGCCCGTGCGCCGGGCCGGCGCGGTGCACGCTTGATCTCTTCGCGCTGTTTAGAGGATGGCCATCCGTTTGGCGGTGGTGGTCAGGATTTCGAGGGCTTGATTGAGCTGCTCGCGGGTGTGTTCGCTGGTCATGATGGTGCGGATGCGGGCCTTGCCTTCGGGAACCGTGGGAAAGGCAATGCCGGTGGCCATCAGGCCCTGGGCGAACAGCTCGCGGGAGAACTCCATCGTCTTGCGGCCGTCGCCGAGGATGACGGGAATGATCGGTGTCTCGGATGCGGGAGTAGAGCGGCCGCCGATGTCGAAGCCGGCGGATTCGAGTTGCTGCTTGAAGTAGCGGGTGTTCGTCCAGAGCCGTTCGATGCGCTCGGGTTCGTCTTCGAGGATGTCGAAGGCGGCGATGCAGGTGGCGGCGACCGATGGCGGATGCGAGGTGGAGAACAGGAACGGCCGCGCGCGGTGATAGAGGAAGTCGATGAGGTCGCGGGAGCCGCAGACATAGCCGCCGAGCGCTCCGATCGCCTTGGAGAGGGTGCCGACCTGCACATCGACTTTGCCATGCGCGTTGAAGTGGTCGACGCTTCCCCGTCCGTTCCTGCCCAACACGCCTGAGGCGTGGGCGTCGTCGACCATCATGATGGCGCCATATTTTTCCGCGAGCGCGGCGAGTTCGCCGACCGGGCCGATGTCGCCGTCCATCGAGAACACGCCGTCGGTGATGATGAGCTTCTTGCCGGGTTCGTTCTCGACTTCCTTCAGGAGCTCTTCGCAGTGTGCGACGTCTTTGTGGCGGAAGACCTTGATCTTGGCTTTCGAGAGACGCGCGCCGTCGATGATGCTGGCGTGGTTGAGTTCGTCCGACAGGATGAAGTCTTCCTTGCCGAGGATGGACGATACCGTGCCGGCGTTGGCGGTGAAGCCGGACTGGAAGACGACGCAGGCTTCGACATTCTTGAAGCGGGCGATCTTCTCTTCGAGCTCCATGTGGATGCGCATGGTGCCGGCGATGGTGCGTACGGCGCCGGAGCCGACGCCGTGATCCCTGATGGCGCGGATAGCAGCTTCTTCGAGCCTGGGGTGATTACACAGGCCGAGATAGTTGTTGCTGGCGAGGTTGATGACTTTCTTGCCGTCGTAGGTGCAGACCGGGCCCTGGATGTCTTCGAGCTCGCGCAGGCGGAAGAAGGTTCCGCGCTGCTTCAGTTCGTCGAGGACGGCGGTGAGGTGGGCGAGTTGTGGGCGAGCGGCGACAGTCGACATGGAGCTATGTTAAACCTTTTCTTCTTTCACCTTCGGTCGCCGTGGAGGGCGGCGTCCAGGTGCCGAGTCACGAGCTGGATTGCCTCGGCCTGGACGGCGGGTGAGTCGCCGGGGCCGTGGAGGATGTGCGTGGGGTGCAGCTCGGCTTCGCGACGGAACCAGGTGGCCTGGCGCTTGGCGTAGTTGCGATGGCCCTGCTGGGCTCTGGCGATGGCTTCCGCTTCGGTGAGTTCACCGCGCAGAGCCGCCGCGGCTTCGGCATAGCCCAGCGATTGAAACGCCCGGCAGTCCGGGCCGAACTGCTCGATCAGCGCGTGGGTTTCCTCGACCAGGCCGCGTGCAAACATTGCAGCAGCGCGAGCGTTGATGCGCGCGTAGAGTTCGGCGCGGGGTGGAGCGAGCGTCAGGCGGAGCACGCGATAGCCCTGAAGGGCAAGGCGCCCGGCCTGCCATTGCGACGAGATCGGCTGCTTCGCTGTGAGCGTCGCCTCAATGGCGCGGATCACCTTGGGAACATCGTTGGGGTGGATGCGTGGGGCTGCGCCGGCGTCCAGCCGGGTAAGCGTGCGGTGCAGATGGGCGGGTCCGCGTTTCCCGGCTCGAGCGCGCAGCAGGCTGCGTAGTTCGGGGTCTCGTGCCGGAGTGGGAGAGAGGCCGTCGAGCAGGGCGCGGGCGTAGAGGCCGGTGCCGCCGGCGAGGAGGGGCAGGGCGTTCCGCTGGGCAAGGTCGGCAAGCGTGGCACGTGCGAGTCGCGCGTAGTCGCCCGCCGTGCAGGCCTGGTCGGGGTCGTAGAGGTCGAGCAGGTGATGCGGAACCAGCTGGCGCTCGGCGGGCGTGGGCTTGGCCGTGCCGACTTCCATGCGGCGGTAGACGGCGACCGAGTCGCAGGAGAGGACTTCGGCCTGGAAGTGTTGCGCGAGGGCGAGCGCAAGCGCGGTCTTGCCGGAGGCGGTGGCGCCAAAGAGTGCGATCAGCGGGTGCATGGGTCTGTGTTCAGGGTACAGGGGCGGGCAGGGCGCATGTACGTTGCACGTTCTACGTTGTACCGGGTCGGTTAGGACGTGACGGTGGCCGGTGACGCACCACGTAGGACGTCAGCGCGGTGGCTCGCTTGAAGCGGCTTCACCCCCGGCCACAGCTTCGCCTGTACAACTTCCGGGGTGAGCGGTTAGAGTTCCAGTGAGCCAGTTTGCCCATGAAAAAAATCGGTTTAGTCCTCTGTCTGATCGCGTCCCCGGCCTTTGCCCAAACCTATCCTCTGCCTCCGTCCGGTCCGGCTGTTTATGCCGATCCCAGGGCGGCCGTGGAGTCGCGCATCGACGACCTGCTGCGCAAGATGACGCTCGATGAGAAGATCGATGCGTTCTCCACCAATCCAACGGTGCCGCGCCTGGGCGTGGTGGGCACCGGGCATGTCGAGGGGCTGCACGGCCTGGCGCTGGGCGGTCCGGGGCACTGGGAGGGAGGGCGCAACGAGACGGTCATCCCGACGACGACGTTTCCGCAGTCGCGTGGTCTGGGGCAGACCTGGGATCCGGAGTTGCTGCGGCAGGCGGCGGCGCAGGAGGCTTACGAGGTACGCTATGCGTTCGGCAAATATCACCGTGGGGGCCTGGTGGTGCGGGCGCCCAACAGCGATCTGAGCCGTGATCCGCGTTGGGGGCGCAGCGAGGAGTCGTATGGCGAGGATCCTTTCCTGGTGGGGACGCTGGCGGCTGCTTTTGCGCGCGGGCTGCAGGGCGACGGCAAGTATTGGACGACTTCCTCGCTGCTCAAGCATTTTCTGGCTAACAGCAACGAAGACGGACGCGACAGTTCGTCCTCAGACTTCGACACGCGGCTCTTCCACGAGTACTATTCGGTTCCCTTCCGCATGGCGATCGAGAATGCGCACGCGAATGCGTTCATGACCAGTTACAACTCGTGGAACAAGGTCCCGATGACCGCGAATCCGGTGCTGCGCGACGTGGTGATGAAGGACTGGGGCTTCGACGGAATTATCTGCACCGATGCGGGCGCGCTCACCAACATGGTGAAGGCGAGTCATGTGTATCCGGATCTGGCGCATGCGACGGCGGCGGCGGTGAAGGCAGGCATCAACCAGTTTCTGGATAACTACCGTCAAGGCATGAAGGACGCGCTCGCGCAGAATCTGCTGACGGAAGCGGACCTGGATCGCAACCTGCGCGGGGTGTTTCGCGTCATGATCAAGCTGGGCATGCTGGACCCGAACCCGATGGTATCCCAGGCAACGATCGGTTTTAACGATGGCGGACTGGACCCGTGGATGAAGCCGGAGCCGCATGCGCTGGCGCGCAAGGCGACTGATGAATCGATCGTGCTGCTGAAGAACGAGCCGGTTGCCTTGGCTACGGGATTGCCCGCGAATGCGAAGGTTCCAATGCGGGCTCCCGTTCTGCCGCTCGATGCGAAGCAGTTGAAGAGCATTGCCGTGATCGGGCCGCTGGCGGACATGGTGGAGCTGGACTGGTACAGCGGCACCCCGCCGTACACGGTTACGCCGCTGGCTGGAATTCGCTCGGCTGCCGGCACCGGCGTTCAGGTAACGTATGCCGACGGCAGCGATCTTGCAACCGCAGCGGCGCTGGCGAAGAGCGCGGACGTTGCGGTTGTGGTGATCGGCAACAACCCAACGTGCGGAGCGGGGTGGAACAAGTGTCCGCTGCCGAGCGACGGAAAGGAAGCGATCGACCGCAAGAGCATGACGCTCGCCCAGGAGGAGATCGCAAAGGCGGTGTATGCGGCGAACTCGAAGACGGTAGTCGTGCTGCAGACGAGCTTTCCGTTCACGACCAATTGGACGCAGCAGAACGTGCCCGCGATCGTGGAGATGACGCACAACAGCCAGGAGCAGGGCGACGGGCTGGCGGACGTGTTGTTCGGCGCGTACAACCCGGCGGGACGGCTGACGCAGACCTGGGTCAGGGACATGGCGGATCTGCCGCCGATGATGGACTACAACATCCGCGACGGGCGGACCTATATGTATGCGAGGCAGGCGCCGCTCTATGCGTTCGGCTACGGGCTGAGTTACACCACGTTCGAGTACTCGCACATCAAGCTGAGCGAACCGAAGCTGGCGGGCAGCGGTACGGTGACGGTGCGGGTAGACGTGCGCAATACTGGCCGGCGGGATGGCGACGAGGTGGTGCAGATGTATGTACGGCATGTGGGCTCGAAGGTGGAGCGCGCCAGACAGGAGCTGAAGGGCTTTACACGGGTTCACCTGAGAGCAGGCGAGCTGCAGACGGTTGCGCTGCCTCTGGCGGCGAAGGACCTGCGCTACTGGGATGAGGCGGCGAAGGCGTGGGTGCTGGAGCCGGACCAGGTACAGGTGCTGGTGGGCGGCTCATCGGACAAGCTACCGGTGAGCGCGACGCTGGAGATTTCGCAGTAGGGATTCGAGGAGAACGGAATGCTGGATGTGCGGAGATTGCTGTTGGTTGTGGCTGGACTAGGTGTGGCGGCAGGGATGATGCCGGCGGCCGCGCAGGTACTGACGCTCGAGCGCGGATTCGCGCAGGAGCGAACGGGCGTGGCCACGGTGGTGGTTGAGCCGTATGCGCCGAACATCGTGCGAGTCACCATCAGCCTGAACAAGGCTGCGGCCACGGCTGCGCCTGGCCCTGGTTTTATCGCCAAACCGGACACTGCGGGATGGCAGGCGAACGCGGACGAGCATGGCGATCATCTTTCCTCGTCGCGCATGGTCGTGACCGTGTCGCCGCAGGGCCGGCCCTGGGTGCCGAGCGGGACGTCGGCGGATATCGCGAAGTTCTTCGGCGGCTCGACGCCGGGCGTCGGCATCTCCATCAACACGCCCGGGGGTGAAAGCCTGGTGCAGATGCAGGGCTGGCAGATGTCGGTGCCGAACTATAAAGACGGCAACCACGATGTGCTGCTCGATCGCCGGCCCACGGACGATCCGTTCTACGAGGTGGGCGCGAGCTTCGCCTCGCCGAAGGATGAGCATTATTACGGCTTGGGCCAGAACCAGGAGGGCTTCCTCGATCGGCGCGGACATGTCATCCACTGCGAGCACGACTACAACGCTCCCAGCGGGCAGAGCGTGTGCGTTCCGTTCGTGGTGACCAACAAAGGCTACGGCCTGGTCTGGGATAACCCTTCAAAGACAACGGTATCGTTCGGCTTCAACGACTCCGTGCACTGGGATTCGCAGGTGGGGCAGCGCGTCTCCTTCTTTGTGATCGCGGGCAAGACATACGACGAGATTTACGAGGGCTACCGGCTGCTGACCGGCACCGTGCAGATGCTGCCGAAGTCGGCGTACGGGTATATTCAGTGCAAGCAACGCTACAGCTCGCAGGCGGAGTTGATGGCGGTGGCGAAGGGCTATCGCGACCGGCATCTGCCCATCGACGACCTGGTGGTGGATTGGTTCACCTACACGAAGATGGGTGAGATGGACATGGATCCGGCGAAGTGGCCGGACCCAACCGCGATGAACAAGCAGCTGCACGCGATGGGCTTCCACACCATGATCAGTGTGTGGCCGCGGTTTGTGCCCGAGGACCGCTACTATGCGACGGTGCTGAAAAATGGCTGGTTCGAGCATCTGGCCGATGGCACGCCGACCAATGGCCTGCCCTACGACCGCGCGGGTGCGGACATCGATACGACCAACCCGGACGCGGCGAGATGGTACTGGGACCGGATCAACGAGAACTACGTCAGCAAAGGCTTCGATGCGTTCTGGGCGGATGAGACAGAACCCGACCTGCCGCCGAATGGAAGCTACTTCCATGTAGGGCCGGGGACAGAGTTCTTCAACGTCTATCCGCTGTATCACACGGCGGCGTTCTACAACGGTATGCGCAAAGACATGCCGGAGCGCGCGTTGATCCTGGCGCGGGACTCGTACCTGGGCGCGCAGCGGAACGGGACCATTTTCTGGTCGTCCGACATCAGTGGAAACTGGGACACGTTGAAGCGGCAGGTGCCGACGGGCATCAACTTTGCGGCGTCGGGCATGCCGTACTGGAGCACGGATATCGGCGGCTGGCAGTACTTGCCGGGTTACCACAAGCCGGAGCGGCCGGTGCTGATCGATCCTTCCGATGCCCGCGACGAGGTGGGTCATTACGACGACTATCCCGAGCTCTACGTGCGCTGGTTCGAGTATGGAGCGTTTCAGCCGAACTTCCGCACCCACGGCAGCCGGCCGCAGAATGAGGTCTGGAGCTACGGCAAGCAGGCCGAGCCGATCCTCGAAAAGTATCTCCGCCTGCGCTACGAGCTGATGCCCTACATCTATTCGCTGGGCCATTTTAGCAACGTCACCGGCGCGCCCTTCATGCGCGGCCTGTTCATGGACTTCGGCACCGGTCCGAACGCAGATCCGAAGGTGGCCGACATCAGCGACGAGTACATGTTCGGCCCGTCGCTGCTGGTGGCCCCGGTGACCGACCAGGGGATGACCTCGCGCCAGGTCTACCTGCCGGCGGATAGGGACTGGTACAACTTCTGGACGAACGAGCGGGTGCGCGGCGGGCAAAGCATCGCGGTCAATGCTCCGATCGATACCATCCCGTTGTTTGTGAGGGCGGGGTCGATTCTGCCGTTCGGCACCGCGGTCGAAAGCACCAACGAGGTGCAGAAGATCGCGAAGTTGAAGGTCTATCCCGGCGCGGATGGCGACTTCGACCTGTATACCGACGATGGCAAGACCTATGCGTACGAGCAGGGCAAGTCATCCATCACCAAGCTGCACTGGTCGGACTCGACGGGCAAGCTGACGCATACGGGCGCGCCGGTGGGATTCGCCAGCGGAGAGTCTGTCGAGATCGTCGGGCGCCAGGCGGCTGGGCGGTAAACCTCAATGCGGGAATGGCCGGCGACTCATCAGGGCCGCCACCATCCGGCATGGAAGAGCGCATGGCGGTCGGCGCGGTAGAGGATCCAAAGCAGCACCAGCGCAGCCAGCACAAGCAATCCTCGAAGCTGGCTGCGCCGCTCGCGCCGACGCGCCTCGTCATGTTCTTCAGGACGGGTTGGTGAGAGTTGCGGCATCGATTCAAGCGATCCGTTACTGTGCTTCGGCATCCAGCAGCGAGCAGCAGGCTTGGGTGCGGCCGCAGATGCACGGGCGTTCCTCGGCCCGGGGATGCGAGCTTTCGGCGAAGACCTTCTGTGCGGCGATCAAGCCGGCGCCGAACGAGATGCCGAGCTGGGGCAGGCTCTTCACGACGACCTGCTCGAGCGCGCCGATCAGCGCGATGGTGTCCATGTAGTCGAAGAAGCCGAGGTGGGCGATACGGAAGATCTGTCCCTTCATCTCGCCCTGGCCGTTGGTGATGATGGCGCCGAAACGGGCCTTCAGTTCCTTGACGAACAGTCCGGAGTCGACACCGGCGGGCGGAAGCACGGCGGTCGCCGCCGCCGAGGGAGCGTTCGGCGCGAACAGGGTGCAGCCGAGGGCGAGCACTGCGGCGCGGGTCATGGCGGCGATGGTTTCGGCGTTGTCGACCAGCTTGCGCCGGCCGGCGACGATGTCTCCCGCGGGGTTCTCAGCGGTTGCGGACTGCGCGGCGATCCAGGCCAATGCCGCATCCAGACCCGCGACGAGCGAAACCGGCGGAGTATAAGCGGATTCGCCCGCGCGCGCGTTCTTACGTTCCTTGCGCAGGTCGAAGTAGTAGCGCGGATTGTAGGTGGCCTCCATGCGGTCCCAGGCGCGCGGGCTGACGGCGAGATACGACAGCCCCGGCGGAATCATCACCGCCTTCTGCGAGCCGCCGATGAGCACGTCAATTCCCCAGCCGTCCATATCGAGATGCGTGGTGCCGAGGCCGGTAATGGCGTCGACCACCAGCAGCGCCTCCGATTCCGTATCCTTCAGCAGCCTGGCGATGGCAGGCACGCAGTGGCGCACGCCGGTCGAGGTTTCAGTCGCCTGCAGGAAGACCGCGCGGGTCTCCAGCTTCAGTGCGGCCTTCACCTGGTCGAGCGAGAACGTCTGGCCGTAGGGGGCTTCGACCACATCGACCGC
This sequence comes from Rhodanobacteraceae bacterium, assembly GCA_903970285.1. Lineage (GTDB taxonomy): Bacteria > Acidobacteriota > Terriglobia > Terriglobales > Acidobacteriaceae > Edaphobacter. The sequence continues at coordinate 8,830 of CAJCHN010000051.1, forward strand.
ACACCCGAACGCCTTGCCCAGGGAGGCCCAGCGTTCACCGAACTTGCCTGCCGTCAGCACCAGCACGCGATCGCCGGGCGAGGTCAGGTTCGAGACCGCGGCCTCCATGGCGCCGGTGCCCGACGATGAAAGGATGATGATGTCGCCGGTCTCGGTGCCGACGAACTGCTTCAATTGCGTCAGGACGCGGGTGTAGAGGGCGCGGAACTCCGCCGTGCGGTGGTGGATGTCGGCGGCGGCCATGGCAAACTGAGCGGCGGGGAGCAGGGGAGTCGGTCCAGGCGTAAAGAGGCGGGTTTTGCGGATCATTCCGTCATTGTATCGAGAGGGCGGCACAGGCTCCGCCCAGCCGGCCACGCGCCGGCGCTCGACGGGGCGTCTAAGATGTTGTGGAGGGTTTGCCATGAGTGAGCAGGAGTTGAACAGCGGAGGAGTAAGCGCCGAGACGGGAGCCAGGCCGGTATCGATCTCCGCCCGCATCGGCCGCGACATTGTTACCGCGATGAAGGCCAAGGACGAGCACACGCTGACCACCCTGCGCATGGTGAAGTCGGCGTTGAAGTCGAAGGAGATCGACAAGCGCGAGCCCCTCAGCGACCATGAGGAGGCGCAGATTCTAACGACGCTGATCAAGCAGCGGCGCGAGTCGGTGGAGTCGTTTACCAAGGGCGGACGGCCCGAGTTGGCCGACAAGGAGAGACTCGAAATCGGAATGATTGAGGGCTATCTGCCGCAGTCGGCGAGCGAAGATGAGGTGCGCGCGGTGGTGCATGGGGCGATTGCCCACCTCACCAAGGATGCCGACGGCAAGAAGCCCGGACCGAAGGACATCGGTCCGGCCATGCGGGTCGTGCAGCAGCGCATTCTGGCCAGCGGATTGCGCGCGGACGGCAAGATGGTCAGCGACATCCTGAAGGCGGAGCTGGCGAAGTAGGAGTCCGTCTGAACCTTAAGGACAAATCATTCTCTCCAAGGCGGGATGTTGAAGCCTTTTCGGGCAGTCTCACTCGCGGATGACCTTGACGAAGATGCCGTCCGGCAGCGTGGCTCCGCCGAGCAGGTGGACCGCCCCGTCTTTGGTAAAGCCGCGAAGCATCTGGGGCGCTGCCGGACGGGATGCCTGAGGTGAAGTCGCTGAAGACATTCCCCCGGCCGCTGCCGAAACTGGATTCGCCGCGATCTTCGGACGCAGTGGCAGCGAGTCGACGGTGACACCTCCGCCGCCACGTCCCATGCCGCGATCCATGGCCTGGTTGGCGAGCGCATCCGCTTCCTTGTTCTTGTGCCGCAGGGCATGACTGATCTCAAACGCATCCAGCCTTGCGATGCGGTTGCGCGCCTCCTGCCACAAGGGCTTCAGATCGGGTGAGTTGACCTTGTACTTGCCCTGGATCTGCTTCACCATCAGTTCAGAGTCGGAGACGACCTTCAGCCGGGTATGGCCGTTCTTCAGCGCCCAGTCGAGCACCGCGAGCAGCCCGGAGTACTCGGCGAAGTTATTGGTGCGGATGCCGAGATATTCGGAGAGCTCGGCGAGCGTCGCGCCATGGGTGTCGGTGATGAGCGCGCCAAAACCAGCCGGCCCGGGGTTGCCGCGCGAGCCGCCGTCGCAGTGCGCGTGAATCCAGGTGGCGGGGAAAGCGGGGCGAGCCGCACGGGTTTCGGTCGGGAACAGAGACATTTCGCCAGTCTAAACTTTTCGCCATCCGGCGAGAAAGCAGCCACAGATGTGGATGATAGGCGACAGGCGACCAACCCAGCCTTCGGCCTTTGCATCGCGCGGGCCGAATGCTAGAGTGCAAGCAGTCCCTCTTTCTCCCCAAGGAACTTTTGTATGCGGTTCGTGCGGTTTGTGCTGTGGTCGGTATGCAGTCTGGCTCTCGCGGCTTTCGCTACGGGATGCTCAACCATCTCGGTGGCGGCGAACGGCGCTGCCAGCCCGACGCTGAATGGGACACTGGGTGATCCTCCGCCCATCATCACACCGCCGCCCGCCGTCTCCAGTTCGCCGATGACCTGGGAGACGACGGTGACCAAGCTGCCGGGCGAGAATCTTGCCGCTCGATGCGATTACACCCTCTATATCGCCAATCCGTCGGCCAAGTTGCGGGGCGTGCTGGTGATCTTTGATCGCGCGGACAGCGTCGAGTTGTTCGAAGATGCAGACGTTCGCTCGCTGGCCGGATCGCTCCACTTCGGTCTGCTCTTTCCGCGGCAGTGCGATGCGGCGTCATTTGCCGATATCCAGCAAAATGCCTTTGCCGGGCCAGGCCGCGCGCTGTTCACGGCGCTCGACCAGTTCGCGACCGAGACCAATCATGCTGAGCTGTCGAAGTCAGGTGTGGCGTTGTTCGGCTTCTCCGCAGCCGGCGTGTTGGCTGCGACGACAGCCAACTTCAAGCCAAGCCGGGTGATCAGCGTGATCGTCTACGCGGGTGCGTCGGCACCCGAGGCGATGAATTCCGTGGTTCCGGTGCAGGCGGCGCTCGAGATTCCCTTCCTGGTTCTATCCAATAATGAGGATCCCGAAGCCGGAACGTCGCGCGACCAGATGTTCTTCGCGGAAGGCTGGAAGAAGGGCGCGCCGTGGGGACGCGGTGTACAACCCGGTGTGGGGCACTGCTGCGCGATTTCGACCAAGCCTCTCATTCTGCCGTGGATTGCGGCGATCACGAGGTTGCGGCTGGGCGACTCGAACCAGTTCTCGAACGTTCCACCGGCGGGGGGCGTCTTCACAAACTACACCTGCACGCCGAATGGAATCTGGGATGAAACGGGTTATCAGGATTGCACCTTCACAGCCGCGTCGACGATCGCGACCGGGGACTCGACTGCCGGCGCGCAGGGATGGCTGCCGGATGCCACAACGGGAGCGGCTTGGTTGAAGTGGGTAGGGCAGTAGAGCGAATCTCCTGTTGGCGCTCGTCGAGGATCTCAAGGAGTGCGGTTCTCCTGAGCCCGGGTGCGGAGTGAAGCGCCGGTATACCCGCCGGAGCGGTACGCCTGCTTGCTGAAATGCCCTTGATAACCTTTTCGGCTGCATGCGGTCTATCTGTGCAGAAGTTGATTTCTGACTCCGGAGTCGGAAGAGTATGGGCGCTGAGTCGTTCGGTTTAGGCGTGGAGGGCGATTTGTCGCCAGTGCTGGCGGCGCTGCGCCGGCCCACGTCCGGGGTAAGTGCATCGGGCGCCTTTGCGAGCGTAGAATCAAGCCGCGTGGCAAAATCGGCGGTACAAACCGGAGCCAGAGGCGCCAAGCTGACGCAGGCGCAGATTGAAGCGCGGGCACAGCAGCGGGTCGAGGACGATGACCTCATCCGCGAGGCGCAAAAGGGTGATCGCAGCGCGTTCGATGCGCTGGTGAGGCGCTACGATCAAAGCGTGCTGCGGCTGGCGCTGCACATGCTGGGCAACGAGCAGGACGCGCAGGATGTCCATCAGGAGGCCTTTATCAAGGCGTACCGGCACCTGGGGAACTTCCGCTTCGAGTGCTCGTTCTACACCTGGGTGTATCGGATCGTGACCAACCTGTGTCTCGATCAGCTGCGCCGGAGAAAATCGCGGCGCGAGGATCCGGCGACCGTGCTCGACGCTGGCGGCGACGAGATGGACCTGATGGCCAACATCACTGACGACCGGGCGATGGCGAACCCCGGCCGCGAACTGGATCGCAAGGTGATGGGCGAACGGATTGCCGCCGCGCTGGACAAGCTGACGCCGCGCGAACGGACCGTCTTCGAGCTGAAGCATTACCAGGGATTGAAGTTGCGGACGATCGGCGAAATGTTGAGTACGACGGAAGAGACCGCGAAAAATACCCTCTTCCGCGCCACCAGGAAGCTGCGGCTGAACCTGGCGGAGTTGAAGGGGCTTTAGGAGCCACGGAGCAGTGCCTCTGCATCAGGCACTGGGTAGCGCGTTCTGTCGGACTTACCGGGCAAAGACCCGGAAGTAGAAGTAGAAGGTCCATTTTCGAGGCTGGTATGAGGCGAGAGCAATGAACTGTGAAGGAGCGCGCGACCGAATCATTCTGGCGGTGTACGGCGAGCTGCCGGACCATGACGCGATCGGGCTGGAGCAGCATCTGGCCGTCTGCGAGCGGTGTCTCCAGGAGTTGGAAGCGCTGCGCAACATGGATGAGCTGGCGGCGTTGTATCCCATGGCCGAACCCGATCCAAACCTGCTGGCGCAGAGCCGGATGCGGCTGGACGAGGCGCTGGATGCGATTCCCCGGCATGGTTTCCTGACCCGGCTGCAGGCCAATGCGATGCTTTGGCTGGGACATCTTCAGGGCGCGCCCGCGCTGGCGACGCTGTTGGTTGGCGTCGGCTTTCTGGGCGGCAACTTTACCTATCGCTACCAGGTTGCGCACGCGCCGGTGCGGCGTCCGGCGCTGGTGCTCACCAATCAGAACGGCGGCGGTGTTTCCACGATCTCGGGCATCACCAAGCTGCCGGGGGACATGGTGCAGGTCAGCTACAATCGCGTGGTTCCCGAGATGGCCGAAGGTTCGCTCGACGATCCGCAGATCCGCCAACTCCTGGTGGTCGGCATGAAGGCGGCGACGACGCCGGTGGTGAGGGTGGATTCCGTCGCGCTGCTGGCGGATGAATGCCGCGTAGGCCACGAGTGCAAGGTGGAGTCGGATGGCTCCGGGATCCGCGCGGCGCTGCTCACCAGCTTGAGGACGGATAAGAATCCGGGGGTGCGACTCAAGGCGCTCGAAGGTCTGCAGCCGTACGTCACCCAGGATGACAGCGTGCGCGACGCCGTGCTACAGGCGCTGCTCTCGGACCCGAATGCGACTGTGCGCACGCGGGCCATCTCGCTGCTGGAGCCGGTGCAGTCCGATACCAGCGTGCGTCAGGTGTTGCGAACGGTCTCCACGACCGACGACAACCCGTACATTCGGACGGTCAGCACGCAGGCGCTTGCAGGTTCTTCTTCCATCCAGTAAGTTGTCTCCGAGCAAACGCAGGGTAGCTGAGGGTGTGGGTGCGATGAGCAGGTCGGCAGGGGTGTGGACAGGATGTGTTTTTGTAGCGCTCGCGGCGGGTCCGCCGGCGCCTGCGCTCGCATCCGGCCACGGCGTCTTGGGGGCACAGCGCGGCGTGGTCCACAGCACCTCACAGAGCTACCTCGGCATTGATGTGCGCGATGTTGGCGACGAGCAGGTGCTGCAGCTCAAGCTGAAAGATACTCATGGCGCGGAGATCATCCGGGTCGACCACGACGGCCCCGCCGGCAAGATGGGCCTGCGCGAGCATGACGTCGTGCTGCAGATGAACGGCGTCGCAATCGACGGGGAAGAGCAGTTGCGCCGCATGCTGCACGATTGCCCGCCCGGACGCGCAGTCGCTTTGATGATCGGCCGCGATGGCCAGGTGCTGACGCTGTCGGGTGCCATGGCCGATCGTGCGGAGGTCGAACGCCAGGTCTGGGAGCAGCATCTGGGTATGCCGGCAGGCCTGCCCGGACCCCAGGCGCCGGCGCTAGCGATGCCGGCGGACGAAAGCGCCGGCGCCGCGACGTCCGCCGGCTCCGGAGCGGCTCCCAACTCGCGCTACAGCAAGAGCTTTCTCGGTTCGCTGCTTACCAGCCCCACCTACACCGGGCTGCTGCTGGAGATGATCGGTCCGCAGCTGGCGCAGTTCTTCGGCGTGTCCTCGGGCGCGGGTCTGCTGGTGCGCAGCGTGGCCGATAACAGCCCGGCGGCGGTCTCCGGGCTCAAGGCCGGCGACGTCGTTGAGCGCGCCAACGGGCGCCCTATGGTCAGCATGAGTGCCTGGGCGAAGATGATTCGCGAGGCCAAAGGAAGGCCGGTCACGGTGGTCATCCTGCACGACCGCCAGGAGAGAACGCTGGTCCTGACGCCGGACGTGAAGCATAAATCCAGCCTCGAATACCCTCCGGGCTTTGCCGACCCGATGCCTCGCGCCTCGCTCTGACCGCCGGACCCGCTGCGGGCAGTTATACTGGACTTCACTATGTCTGAAGCAAGGGTGGCGCGGCGAATGACCGCAAGACGGCGGTTGATTGGCGCGGCGCGGAAGCTGCGGGAGCTGGGTTCGATCGGGTCGGCGCTCGCCTCCACCTCACACCCCTACATGGCGCACATCGTACCCATGCGCCGGTGCAACCTGGCCTGCACCTACTGCAACGAGTTCGACGACCACTCCGACCCGGTGCCCCTGGCAGAGATGCAACGGCGCATCGACGAACTCGGCCGCCTCGGCACCTCCGTGATCACCATCTCCGGCGGCGAACCGTTGCTGCATCCGGACCTCGACGGCATCATCCGACGTATTCGCAAGACTGGCGCCATCGCCGGCATGATCACCAACGGCTACCTGCTGATGCCCGAGCGCATTCAGCGCCTCAACCGCGCCGGGCTGGACCACCTGCAGATTTCGATCGACAACGTGATGCCGGATGCAGTCTCCAAGAAGAGCCTGAAAGTTCTGGACGCCAAGCTGAAGATGCTGGCAGAGCATGCCGACTTCCACGTCAACATCAACTCCGTGGTGGGCGGCGGAACGCCTCCCGAAGATGCGTACAAGGTGTCGACCCGCGCGCTGGAGCTTGGCTTTTCCTCGACCATCGGCATCATCCACGATGGCTCGGGCCAGTTGAAGCCGCTGGGCGCCGCGGAGAGAACGGTCTGGGACAAGGTGCGCAAGCTCACCCGCCGAAGCTACTCGCGTTTTAATCATTTCCAGGAGGCGATCGCCAACGGCCAGCCCAACGACTGGCGCTGCCGTGCAGGGGCGCGCTACCTCTACATCTGCGAGAACGGGCTGGTTCATTACTGCTCGCAGAAGCGCGGCAACCCGGGCGTGCCGATTGCCGACTATAGCCGCGAGGACGTAAAGCGCGAGTTCCTGACGCAGAAGGGCTGCGCACCGAACTGCACGATCTCCTGCGTGCACCAAGTCAGCTACATCGATCACTGGCGCGCACCGCAGACCAATCCCCCGCGGCACAACCACGACACCTCCGGGCTGGTGCAAATCCACTAGAGCAGATCTCCTGTGGGTGTACAGGGAGCCCTCGTGCTCGACGCCGTCTCGTGGCACGTCCGCCACCGGTGCTCGGCGATGGACGGTGCTGCCCTCGCCGCATTCTCAACATGGAGCATTGGTGGAGCATCGACTCTTTCGGTGCCGAAGCTCAGCAGTTCTCCAAGGAGAAAAATTCCTCGACATCCTCAATCGACTGAGTGATGCGGTAGGGCGGGAGCGATTCGAGGAAGATCCTGCCGTAGCGCTGCCGCTGGATGCGAGGGTCGAGCAGCATCAGCACGCCGCGGTCGGACAGAGAGCGGATAAGGCGGCCAAAGCCCTGTTTCAGCGTGATGACCGCAGCGGGAACCTGCAAATCGAAGAAAGGCTTGCCGCCGGCAGCTTCGATCGCCTCCATGCGCGCCTTGATGACAGGGTCGGACGGAACGGCGAACGGCAACCGGTCGATGATGACACAGGAGAGCTGGTCACCCTGCACGTCGACGCCCTGCCAGAAGCTCGAGGTGGCGAAGAGGATCGCGTTGGGCGTCTCGCGGAACTGCTGCAGCAGGATGTGGCGCGGTGCGGAGCCCTGCAGCAGCAGCGGGAAGGGCAGCTCGGCGAGCATGCGATCGTAGAGGGCACGCATCTGGCTGTAGCTCGTGAACAAGCAGAACGCACGGCCGCAGGTGATTTCGAGGACGCGCCTCATCCTCTCCGCGGCCTGCGGCAGGAAGTCCGGCTCGCGCGGGTCCGGCATGTGCTGCGGCAGGTAGAGCAAGGCCTGGGCGGGATAGTTGAAGTGCGATGGTACGACGAGTTGGCGGGTGCTGTTGAGGCCAAGCCGTCGGGTGATGTGTTCAAAGCCGCCAGCGACGGTGAGCGTGGCGGAGGTGAGGATGACCGATGGATACGCATCGAAGAGGGAGCCGGTGAGCAGCGCGGAGACATCGATGGGCGTGGCCTGCAGCTGCGTGGTGTAGTGCGGCTGCGAGGCGCGGCTGAGGTTTCTCACTCCAGAGGAAGCTCGGCGTTCAATCCAGAAGACGGTGTTGGGATCGTCCGATTCGAGCAAGAACCGGAGGTTCTGGCGGATGTCGCCGGCCCGCTTAACGAGTCCTTTGGTCTCGTCGACGTTCTTGATGTGATCGAGTTCCGACTCGAGGCGCTTGAGCGCGTTGACGGCGCCTAGGTAGGAGTCTCCATCGGACTCGAGAAAGCTCTCCCGCTGCACGCGGTCAAAGGGCATGCGGCCGAGGGGCTGGGCTTCTACCGGCAGCGCCGCGAAGAACATGCGGGAACGATCCTTAAGGATGGCGCAAGCGGATTCAACGGCAGTGGAAGAGGCTTGTCGGGCGCGCAGCATCAGTTCGGTGTCGCGGGTGAGCTCGTCGATGCGTGCGTTTGTGAGCCCAATGCCGAAATAGTTGGAGGCGATGTCTTCGAGCTCATGCGCCTCGTCGAAGATGACGGCGGCTGCGCCGGGCAGGATGCCGGCATCCTGCGGCGCATTCTCCGACAAGGCGAGCTGCTGTTTGATGTTGAGGTCGGCGAAGAAGAGATGATGATTGACAATGATGAGTTCGGATTCAAGCGCTTTGCGGCGCATCCCGGTGACGAAGCATGTCTCCCAGTCCGGGCAGGTCTGACCGAGGCAGGCTTCGGTGCGAGCGTCTAATTTGGACCAGAGCGGCGAGTTTTCGGGGAGCTTGCTGAGTTCGGCGCGGTCTCCGGTCGGGGTTGTCGGCTCCCAGGCCGCGATGTGGTGGAATTGCTCAATCTCTTCAAGGCCGGAGAGCAGGGGAGAGTCGCGCAGGGCGTAGAGCTTGTGCTTGCAGAGGTAATTTGCCCGGCCTTTCATATAGCAGACGCGGAGCGGACCATATTGTTCGCCGAGGACGGATTCGAGGAAGGGAACGTCCTTGAAGTAGAGCTGCTCCTGCAGATTTTTGGTGCCGGTGGAGATGATGACGCGCTGCTGGCGTTCCCGGGCGAAGCGCAGTGCGGGTAAGAGGTAAGCGAGAGTCTTGCCCGTTCCCGTTCCGGCTTCCACGATGAGGTGGCGCTTGCCGGTCAATGCGGATTCGACGGCAGTGGCCATCTCGTACTGGCCCTTGCGGTGTTCGAAGGCAAGCGAGGAGCGGGAGAGGATGCCGTCGGGCGAGAAGAAGTCGTACAAGCTGGGGAGCTTCGCTCGTGTGGGAGCCGGAATGGCGGGGGCGGAGGACACTAGGGTGATGATATGCGCAGGATTGGCGAAGAGTTGAAGGAACGGCGCTGGAGGTGAGGACCGCCTTCGGCTGGCCAGACCTTCTCCCTATAATGAAGAGTGGCGTCTTTGGCGTCCGGAGAATGGTTTGATGGCACCGAAGAAGCAGGCGAAGCGGCTGGGCAAGAAGCATCGGCAGGCGAGTACGCGGCCGCACAAGGGAAAGGCGCCGAAGGCTACGCCGACAACGGGAGCAGTCGATCCGCGCAAGCGCAAGGAGATTGCGGCAAAGCGCGCCCAGCAGGCGGCGAAGAAGCGGGTGCCGCGGCGCTCGCCAGAGTTTGAGGCCAAGCGGACGATTGCGGGAGTCGATCAGCCTGCGCGGGGGAAGAAAGTGGAACCCCTTCATTCCGATGTTTCCGGGATGAATGGTGAACCCAACCTGGGTGCGCCAGAGCATGGCCTGAGGCCGGCTGCGGGCCGGAGCTTTCGGTCGGATTCGCAGCAGCAGGCGGCGCGGGAGCGTGAAGGGAAGGGTTCGGGCGGGCTGCGGCGGCGGATCACGTCTGTAAAGCCGGAGAGCGACGAGGCGCAGTGGCGCGAGGCGGAGTTGCTGGCGCTCCAGCAGACGGTGACGATGGAGCATGCGGCTTCTCTGACACTGCCGCTGATTGCCATCTGCGGGCGTCCGAACGTGGGCAAGAGCACGTTGTTCAACCGTCTGACCGATTCGCGGCGTTCGATTGTGGGGGATGAGCCGGGGATCACGCGCGATCGCATCTATGGAGAGATCGAGTGGGCCGGGCGCGAGGCGCGCCTGGTGGACACGGGCGGCGTCGTGCCGGACGACGAGGCGCTGATTCCGAGCGAGATCTTTCGCCAGGCGCAGGTGGCGCTGGAAGAGTCGGACGCCATCATCATGGTGGTGGACGGGCGGACCGAGCTTGCCTCGCCCGATATGGAATTGGCGCGGCTGCTGATGCGCGGCGGCAAGCCGGTGTTCCTGGCAGTGAACAAGATCGACTCCGAGCAGATGGCGGCGGGAGCGGAGAACTTCCGCCGGCTCGGGTTCAAGAACGTCGCGATGATCTCGGCTGAGCACAGCGTGGGCATCGGCGATCTGCTGGATGAGGTGTTTGCCGTGCTGCCGGTGGTAGAGGAGACGCAGGCGGACGACGAGTTGCTTGAGAGCGAGGATGATTTCGGAGAGGCCGGTGAGGACTCGGGAGACGAGGGTGAAGAATCCCCGGCTCCGCGCAAGAATCGTACGCATGGGACCTACGAGTCGCGGGAAACGAAGGTTGCCATCATCGGGCGGCCCAACGTGGGTAAGAGCACGCTGCTGAATGTGCTGACCCAGTCTGATCGGGCGATTGTCTCGCCTATCGCGGGCACGACGCGCGACGCGGTGGACGAGATCGTTGAGCGCAAGGGGCACCTGTTCCGCTTCGTCGACACCGCAGGGATCAGGCGCAAGGGCAAGACCAGGCTGATGGCGGAGAAGCTGTCGGTGATCATGGCGCGCAAGCACCTGGAAGCGGCCGACGTGAGCCTGCTGGTGATCGACGCGACCGAGGGCGTGACGGGCATCGACGCAAATATCGGCGGGTATGCGCACGAGAGCGGACGGTCGGTCATCATCGTGATCAACAAGTGGGACCTGATGACAACCGCGCGGACGGATGGCAAGCCGCCTGCGGACCAGAAGATTTACGCGCAGCAGGTGCGCGATGCGTTGAAGTACCTGGACTATGCGCCGTTACTCTTCATCTCGGCTGCGCCGGCGGATGGTGATAAGCCGCGGGCCATCAACGAAGTCTTCGCCAAGGTGGATTTGGTCGCACGCGAGCGGCGCAAGCGCGTGTCCACGGGGCAGATCAACAAGTTCCTGGAGCAGGTCGATTTTCAGCGGGCAAGTGTGCCCATGAATAAGCGGGTGCGGATCTACTACATGACGCAGGCGCAAGTGGCTCCGCCGACATTTGTGCTGTTTACCGACCGCGATGTGAAGCTGCACTTCTCGTTTGAGCGCTTTCTGGCGAACCAGATTCGCGAGGCCTTCGGGTTTATCGGGAGCACGATCTGGTTCAAAGTGCGGGCACGCAATAAGAAGAAGGCTGAAGAGTAAGCGACCTGGGAATCAGGCGGCGACCGGCTCGTGGTGCAGGCGGTGGTGAAGCCGTTCAAGCATCGGTGTGAGGATGGCGGCCAGCAGCGGCGCAACCATTGCGGAGAGCAGCGCCCACACGATAAGAGCGTGCCACTCCCAGGTCCAGAGCAGGCGGGTTGTGGCAATGGGATGATGGCGCGCCGCGTGGAAAAGCGTGTGTCCCTGGATCGGCATTCTGCCGGTGTGGAAGACCAGGTCGCCGGTGCGGATGAAGACCAGGAAGAGCGCGATCTGCAGCGGATAGACGACGTGATTGGCGATCTGCGAGGCGACCAAGTTGAGCCGCAGGAGGAACGCAAGCGCAAGGCTGGCGACTGTGGTGGAACCGAGCAGGGGATTGATCCCCACCACAAGGCCAAGGGCGAGCGACCAGGCCAGCTTGCGCGGGCTGCAGCCGATGCGCAGCAGATGGACGACCGGCGTGATGAGCCGGCGCTGAAAGATTGAGGGTTGGTTCTGCGACGTGAGCGGCTGCGAGATGGAGGATGGGATCAAGGGTCTAGAAGGGCGCGACGCGTCCGCACAGTCTAAGGATAGACTCGATTCAGCGGCGAAAGGTGGGATTCTGCGTGGGGCTGGACTGGCGGCTGGGACGTTCGGTAGTGCGTAGCATCAAGTTGACCGGCTATTTTGTACGATTTGGTGGAGAGCTACTGATCACGCGTCCGCAGACCAGGCAGGCGCGCGCGGCTTGGTTGCACCGCTTCTGCAGCACGGCGCTGCGCGGGCTGGGACTGGAGCTGACCCTCGAAGGACGCTTCCCTGCGCGCGGGGCGTTGATCGCGAATCATCTGAGCTATATCGACATTGTGGTGTTCGCGGCGCTAAGTCCGTGCGTCTTCTGCTCCAAAGCGGAGATCGAGCAGTGGCCGGTGATCGGCTGGATGACCACGATGGCAGGCACCGTGTATGTTGACCGCGGCCGGGGAGGCTCGGCGCTGAAGGCCAAGAGCAGCATTCAGGCGGCGGCTGACGCGGGGCTGCCGGTGGTGTTTTTTCCCGAGGGCACGACCACCAATGGCAGGGAACTGCTGCCGTTCCATTCCGGACTGCTGGCCCAGGCGATGGCCGTGGATGAGCCGGTGACGGCCGCGTATCTTCGCTACTCGCTCGATGAGGAGAACGGGCCGGATGTGTCGGTGGAAGACGATGTCTGCTACTGGGGCGACACGCCGATGTGGCCGCACGTGTTTCGCTTTCTCGGGCTGAAGGGTGCGCATGCCACGGTGCGGTTTGCGGATGGGCCGATCAAGTTTTCGAGCGACGTGCTGCACCGCAAGGTGGCGGCGGTGGAGGCTCGCGATGCGGTGCTGGCGTTGAGCGAAGGGCTGCGGGAGCTGGCTGAGGCTCGCTAGCGCAGTGCCTGAGAGTGGCGCGCAGCGTTATCAACCATGCACCACGGATGATTCAACGAAGATTCACTGAATCGCCACGGAGCGTTATCCATCCCCCATGAGACTCGAACTGGAAAGCAAACCAATTTGAGGTGCAATGGATGCCCGCAGCCAGCCATCCGGTCGATGTCCTGCTCGAGGTGCGCGCAGATGTACGTCAGTTGCCTCCAAGGCGCAGCGTGTGGCTGGAGGCGGGACCGTATGTGGTCCGCCTGGCAATCACCGAGCAGGAGCGTGCCGCGGCTTACCGGCTGCGCTTCCTGGTCTTCAACCTGGAGATGAACGAGGGGCTGGAGTCGGCATATGCCGACGGCTACGATACGGATCGGTATGATGCGGTGTGCGATCACCTGATCGTCGCGCACAAGGAGACCGGAAGCGTCATCGGCACGTACCGGCTGCAGATGGGCGACGTGGCGGGGCGGAACTTTGGCTACTACAGCGAGCAGGAGTTCGACTTCACGCCGTATGAAGCGATGCGCTCGCAGATTGTGGAACTTGGCCGCGCCTGCATCCACCGGGATCACCGGTCGAGCGAGGTGTTGCATCTGCTGTGGCGCGGGATTGCACGCTATGTCATCGGCAACGGCGGACGCTACATGATGGGCTGCTGCTCTCTGCCATCGCTCGACAATGCGCTCGGTCATGCGGTGTACAAGTCGTTGAAGAACTATCTGGTGGAGCCCGTATTGATGACCGTGCCGACACCGCGATATGTGCTGCCGAATGCCATTTCCGCGAGCGGTGAAGAGGTGCGGCCGCCGAAGCTGCTGCGGGCTTACCTGACGATCGGCGCAAAAATCTGTTCGGAGCCGGCGATCGACTGGGAGTTCAAAACCATCGACTTCCTGACTCTGCTTGATCTGCAGACGCTGCATCCGCGGGTGGCGGCGCGCTTCCTGGAAGGCTGCTGACGGAGATCTCCTGTGAGCGTTCAGGGCGGCTTCGCGGCCAACCCGGTTTCCTATGAAAGAAGCGGCATTCACTGAATTTGCTACTCCAAAGAAAGAGGACATTCACTCCGAGGGGTTCGGCCTGTCCACGGTTCGGTCCGTGTATCGGAGTGTTGTTTTCATAGCGCTGCTGCTGGCCGCGGTGGTCGATGGTCAGGCACGTAAGACGTTCTGCGGCATGAGGGTGGGGCCGGCCGGCGCCGTCTGGGTAAGCACATGGTGCCGGCGCATCATGCGGGCGATGGGGCTTGCGTGCAGCGTCGAAGGCCCGTTGCCGGAGGCTGGCGCGGGTGCGCTGGCCGTGGTTTCAAATCACCTGAGCTACCTGGATATTCTTGTGATGTCGGCAACGCGGCCGTTCGTGATGGTCTCGAAGGCCGAGGTGAAGCGCTGGCCGCTGCTGGGCTGGATTACAGCGCAGGCGGGCACCGTCTACGTGCAGCGGGCCGACGTGAAGGGCGGACAGACGCAGACCCACGCGGAAGTGAACGGCATGATGGCGGAGGCGTTCGCAAGCGGCCTGCCCGTGCTCTTCTATCCGGAAGGAACTACGTCGAGCGGGGAGACGGTACTTCCGTTTCGTCGCGGATTGTTCAATTCGATCGTGCATGACCACGTTCCGGTGAAGGCGGTGGCGCTCGCGTATGAGCTCCATCCAGGCAACGTGGGGGCGAGCGTCTCTGAGCACGTGTGCTTTGTGGGTGACGCGGAATTTGGGCCGCACCTCTTCAAGGCGTTGGGGCTGCGCGGGCTGAGCGTGCGGGTGAAGTTTGGCGCGGAGGCGGTTTCGGGGAACGATCGGTTTGAACTGGCGCGGAATTCCCGTGACGCTGTCTGCGAGCTGTACGAGAAGATCTCCGGCGCGACGGAGATCGAGCGTCAAGTTGATTTTCCAGCGCGGCGCCCGTTCATTCCCGACACCGGTCACGAGAGCATCCGGTCGCGATCAGATGAAGTCGCACTCGGGTAGGATGGCCTGGATGAGCGCGGTAAATCGCGCCTCGGCCTGACGGCCGATCTCCATGACGTCGTCGTGGTGGATGAGGTCGGGTGTGACGCCGGCGGCGTAGTTCGTGACCAGCGACAAGCCCAGGACGTTCAGGCCCATGTGGCGGGCGACGATGACCTCATGGACGGTCGACATGCCGACCAGGTCGGCGCCGAGAGTGCGGAAAGCGCGGATCTCGGCGGGCGTTTCGAACGATGGCCCGAGCACCGCGAGATAGACGCCTTCTTCGAGCGCGAAGCCGCAGGCGGCCGCCTGCTGATGCGCGATGCTGCGCAATGCAGGCGAGTAGGCGGTGCTCATATCGAAGAAGCGCAGCCCAGAGCCGGGAGCGAGGGCGAAGCGCGGCTCGTTGGGGCCGAGGGCGGCGTTGGTTCCGGTCAGGTTGATGTGGTCGGTGAGGACCACCAGCGAACCCGGCTGGTAGGCCGGATTGATGCCGCCGGCAGCGTTGGTGACGATCAGCGTGCGGCAGCCGAGCAGGCCGAGCACACGCGTGGGGAAAGTGACCTCCGCCATGGAGTAGCCTTCGTAGGCATGCACGCGCCCCTGCATGACGGCCACGGGAACGCTCGCAACCGTGCCCAGGATGAGATTGCCGTGGTGGCCTTCGACGGTCGACTGCGGGAAGTGCGGAATCGACGCGTAGGGGATGGTGGTGCGGTCTTGAACCTGCACGCCGAAGCCGCCGAGCCCGGAGCCGAGGATGATGCCGACACGCGGCGTATGTGGGGTGAGCGAGCGGATGTGGGCCGCGGCGGCTTGCGCGCGGTCGTAGAGGCTGAAATCACCAGGCATGCTGCCATCATAGGTGGCTATTGCCGGCGGCGCATCTCTTCCTTCCGCATGGGCATGGCGTCGATCACCTGGTTGAGCTTTTGAGCGGTGATGGGCGTATGCTGGCGCAGCTTCTCGCCGCCGTCTTTTCCGATCAGGATCAAGGCGAACTCTCCGGGCGCGACGTGGAAGCGGTGGCGAAGCGCGAGTTGTTCGGTCACGGAGGCGCCTTGCAGATGGGCGGTGCGGAGCGTATCCGCGCTGGTGGGCTCGCCCGCACTGGCGAGGATCGGGATGATCACCAGATCGCGCTCCTTTATGTCTGCCGAAGCCTTTTCCAGGATGTCGATCTGCTGCTCGAAAGCTGGCGATCGGCCGGAGGCAGCGAAGACCAGAAGCACGCGGCTCTTATCTTTGAGCGAGGCCAGTGGTGGCGCGTCCTGTGCGAGTGCGATGGATGACAGGACGGCCAGCAGAAGACAGAGTAGACGCATGACGCAAGTCTCGGCGATCAGGTTGGGCGCGGTCTGGCTTTCTTTCCGGAAGCCGCCTGGTTGAGTTGGATGCGGCGTTTCCATGCGGTGTGCAAGGCGCCGGCAAGGGTATCCTCGTCGGCGTTGGCGAGGCGGATGTGGGTCATGCCCATGTGCCCCCAGCCTCCGTGGATGGGCAGGAAGACGTCCGGACGTTCGCCACAGAAGTCCGCCTGGAGCGCGGGCGTCAGCATCAGGTTGCCATAGCCGAGCTTCACCGATGCGAGTGTGGCGAAGATACGGCCACCGACCCGGAAGTCCACCGCGCCCATGTGTGAACCTTCCTCGGCGCCCGGGAACGAAAGCGCGATGCGGCGGAAGTCTTCAGGCGACATCATGACAAGGTTCAGGGCTTTCGGTAGAGAATTCTACCGCTCCGCAAGGTCAGGAGGACATCGCTAAAATTCAGCACGTTCCCGGCTGGATCGGAACCCAGGAGGACGAGGTCTGCAAGCTGGCCGGGAGCGACGCGGCCCTTGTCCGCCTCCACGTGGAAGCGCGCGGCGGGAGCGGTGGTGAGCATGCGCAGAATGTCCATCGCGTTCAGCCCTGACTGGCGTAAGGCGTCGAACTCGTCCTGGGTGGTGTAGTCGGTCATGTAACCAACGTCGGTGCCAAAGAGGAGCTCACCTCCCAAGGAGTGGAACTGCTGGACTTCGGCGTAGATGGGCATCAGGTAAGCAGGATTTGTCGTGACCGTCGTACGGAACATCTTGAGGGTGGGGACCATGGCCATGTGGTGATCGATGAGAGATTGAAGGATCTGCGGGGTGACGCCCTCGGTGTCGTCGGCGGCGTGGGCGAGAACGTCAACGCCGGAGTCGCGTGCGATGAGGACACCGGCCAGGTTGGAAGGATGGGCGAAGGCCAGCTGGCCGTGGGCGTGGGCGACCTGGACGGCGGCCTCCGCGTTGGCCAGTGGCATAGGCTTGACTTCGTTGTGCTCGACGTAAGAGCCGGTGAAGAGCTTGAGGACGTCGGCCCCGCGGGCGATGTTGGCCTCTTCGTCGGCAGCCGCTTCGGCCGGGTTGCCGGGTTGCGGCATCAGCAGTTGGAGTGGCTTGGGGAGTGTGTCGCGGAGATAGAAGGGTATGCCATGCGGCGGATATTGGGCTGCCAGGGCCGAGTAGATATATGGGCCAAGCAGCTCGTTGGTTTCGATGCGGCGGCGGAGCGAGACCGTGTCGTAGGGGTTCGAGCCGACGTCCACAACAGTGGTGAAGCCGCGGCTGGTGAGCATGGTCTTGAGATAGGATTCGAGCGCGGAGGCAGGTTTGAAGGCGGCGCCCGCCCAATGGCGTTCGGTAAAGTGGACGTGGCTGTTCCAGAAACCTGCGGTAACGATGCAGCGATGGCACGGGAGGGTCTCAGTTCTAGCGGGGATGTTGATATCGGGACCGACGGCAGCGATGCGGCCGTTGCGGATGAGGATCGAGGTGTGCTCGAGCGGGGGGTCGTCGGGTGAGACGTAGACTTTTGCGTCGCGAATAGCCAGGGTGCCGACGGGGAGCTGGAGCGCAGGGTGGCGATCATGGTCTTCCCAGCGGAGGATGCCGTAGCCAGCGAGGAACAAGACGAGGATCACGGTGAAAACAAAGCCGACGATGCGACGCAGCATCGAGGTATTATGCGCGGTCACACATGATCGCGGAAGTGACGAATGTCATGGCAGCTTCGCATCTACCGCAGCAGCATGGAGACGATGGCTGCCGACATCAGGTTGGCCATGGTGCCGGCGAGCATCGCCCGCACGCCGAGTTGCGCCAGGTCGTTGCGCCGATTGGGCACGAGCGCCCCGATGCCGCCGATCTGCATGCCGATGGAGCCGACGTTGGCGAAGCCGCATAAGGCGAAGGTGGCGATGGAAAATGTACGCGACGGCAAGGTTTTCTTGATCAGTCCGAGATCGGTGAAGGCGACAAACTCGTTGATCATGGTGCGGGTTCCGAGCAGGTTACCAATGGTCTTGGCATCGTGCCAGGGAATGCCGATGAGCCAGGCGACGGGCGCGCCGATCACGCCCAGGATGGCGTTGAGCGAGTGCGGGAAGGGAATGCCGTGGTTGGTGCCGGGCATGTGAATGGTCCACGCGAAGTCCGAAATGCCGAGCATGATGGCGTTGAACAAACCCACCAGCGCAACGAAGCTGATGAGCATGATCGCGACGTTGAACGCCAACTGACCGCCGTCGATGGTGCCGCGAGCGACGGCCGCAATGAAGTTCTCGTTCTTATGCTCCTCGTTGGGCGGCATGTGGACGGTGCCTGCAGTGGCCGGCACCTCGGTCTCGGGCACCAGCATCTTCGCGACGAGAATCGTACCCGGCGCGGTCATGATGACGGCCGAGAGCAGGTCCTGTGCGTTGATGCCGAAGCTGATATACGCGGCCATGATGCCACCGGAGACGTGCGCCATGCCGGAGGTCATGATCGTCATCAGCTCGGAGCGGGTCGCGCCGGCGAGAAACGGCCGTATGGTGAGCGGCGCTTCGGTCTGACCCATGAAGATGCTGGCGGCGACGTTGGTGCTCTCGGCGCCCGAGGTTCCCATGGTCCGCTGCATAATCCAGCTGACCCAGCGGATGATGATCTGCATGAGCCCGATGTGATACATGATGGCGAAGAAAGCGGAGACGAAGATAATGGTCGGCAGCACGGCGAAGGCGAGCACGGCGAGCGGATCGCCAGGCGTGCCCAGGGGTCCGAAGACCAGCGACGAACCATCCGCCGAGTGCCCCAGCAGCGACGTGATTACCTGCGACACATTGTGCAGAATGGCTTGCCCGGTGCCCCACTTGATCACCAGGAAGGCGAACAGGATCTGCAGTCCAAGGCCCCAGGCCACGGTGCGCCAGCGGATCGCCCGACGATTGGTAGACAACGCGTAGGCAAGCCCCAGAAACACAAGAAGTCCAAGCAGTCCGGTAAATCGGGCCAATGCGTACGCTCCTGGGCAGTGGGTAGTTTGAACTGAGTGTAAATCAGCGCTTCGCTTCAACGTCGGCCTGTCAATTGCAGATCACGGGGATCGGTCACCGCATGAGGCCGTTCGTGCATGCATTGATTGCCTTCTGCTGGCTGCCGACGCCGGACCGCTGCAGGAGCCGGCGTGCGCCTAACGAACGGCTCGCGAAGGAAAGGTGACCCGCCGTGAGCGCCTGAGCTTCACCTACATCTCGAGAAATCGGCTTGACGCGCTGAGTGCGTGGGAATAGGCTTTCTGAAAGCGAAGAAAGGGCGAAATTGCGATGAGCTCAGCATCTACACTCTTTCCCATCCTGCAGCCCGTGTCGACCGGGCTCGCCCGCATGGCGGCTGAGGCAACACACGTCGCCGACGGGCACGGCATCGAGTTCCGCGCATTGGAGGTCCGCTCCGTGCTGAACAAGACCACGTCCCGGCGCCGGCTCTCGCTCGCATCCTCCATCAATCCGTACCGCGGTTGCGAGTTCGCCTGTCGATACTGTTATGCGCGCTACACCCATGAGTTTCTCGGACCGAAGAACTCTCCGTCGTATAAGGATCCGGCGCTGTTTGAACGGCTGATCTTCCTGAAGGAGAACGCTGCCTGGCTGCTCGAACAGGAGCTCCGCCACCATGATCCTGCCAATGAGATCGCTCTCGGCACCGCCACCGATCCTTACCAGCCAATCGAGCGGACTGCCGGCATCACGCGTTCTTTGCTGGAGGTCTTTGCCCGTCAGCAGGGTCTGCGCCTGGGAATCGTCACCAAGTCGAAGCTGATCGAGCGCGACATTGACCTTCTGACGCAGATTGCCCGGCGCAATACGCTGGTGCTGCACCTGACGATCACCACGCCCGACACTGCTCTCGCGCGACTGCTGGAGCCGCGCGCGCCGCGTCCAGACCTGCGCTTCTCGGCGGTTCGCCGGCTTCGCGAAGCTGGACTGATTGCAGGGATTCTCTGTTCGCCCTTGCTGCCCGGCATCACCGACACCGCCGCGGCACTGGAAGCGATGGCTTCGCGCGCCGCAGAGGCTCGCGCAAGCTTCTTTGCCGCGGAGCCGCTCTTCCTCAAATCGTGCTCCCGCCCGACCTTCCTGAGCTTCGTTCGGGAGCACTTCCCGCATCTGCTGGACGACTACCAGACCCGCTTCAGCTCAGACGACTTCCTCAGCCGCGCCGACCGGGAGCGATTGGCTGCGCGGGTGCGCCTGGCCTGCCGTCGCCACGGTCTCGCCGCCCGCTCGACCGACGCGCTGCTCACCCGGGATGCAGGTCCGGCTCCAAGGGCGTCCGCCCATTCGGCTGCTCCCGCGCAGCAGGCGCTCTTCGCCTGAGAGCCAAAAGAGAAAGGCAGAGCCCGAAGACTCTGCCCCTCTCTCGCACGATGGCGATGATTATGCTGTGATCTCGATGCCCATGGACCGGGCAGTGCCGCGGATGCTGCGGGCCGCCGCCTCAACGGTGGTCGAGTTGAGGTCCGGCATCTTCTGGGTCGCGATCTCGATGATCTGCTTCTCGGTGACTTTGCCCTTCTTTTCCTTGTTCGGCGTGCCCGAACCCTTCTCGATGCCGGCGGCTTTCTTCAGCAGGACGGCTGCGGGTGGAGTCTTGGTGACGAACGAGAAGGTGCGATCGGCGAAGACGGTGATGACGACGGGAATCGTCAGGCCGGCCATCGACGGATCCTTGGTACGGTCGTTGAACTGCTTGCAGAACTCCATGATGTTGACCTGCGCTTGACCGAGCGCCGGGCCGATGGGCGGTGCGGGGGTTGCCTTGCCGGCCATCACCTGGAGCTTGACATATCCATTGATCTTCTTTGGTGCCATGGTGCGATCCTCTTTGAGCTTCTAGCGGAGACCCCAGGCCTTGACCTGGGCCTCGCGCGGAATTTTGTACCTCAGTTGCATTCGGTTTCCGCTCCGAGAAGCCCCGTCACTCGTGCACATTGCGAGCCGGGCGGCGCAGCAACCAATCTCTTTGAAGCAACAGATCGACGGCTAATCGACCAGCTTTTCAACCTTCGAAAACTCGATCTCAACCGGCGTCGGACGTCCGAAGATGCTGACCATGACCTTCAGAGTCTGCTTCTCCTCGTTCACATCGTCCACGGCGCCGTTGAAGTTGGCGAACGGACCCTCGTTGATGCGGACCTGCTCGCCCTTGTCGAACTTCACCTTCATGGCGGGCTTGTCCTTGGTCACGTCGGCGCGGTTCAACATGCTCGCAACTTCATTGTCGCTGAGCGCTACCGGAGAGTCGCCCGTGCCCAGGAATCCCGTGACCCGGGGCGTGTTCTTGATCACGTGCCACAAGTCGTTGTCGAGGTCCATCTCGACGAAGACATAGCCGGGCAGAAAAACGCGGTCAATGGTGACTTTTTTGCCATTCCGCAGTTCTGTGGTCGGCTCGAGCGGAATCTCGATGCGTCCTATCTTGTTCTCAAGGTTGTAAGCGCGGATCCGGCTCTCCAACGACTCCTTGACCTTGCGCTCGAAGCCCGAGTAGGCGTGAATGATGTACCACTTGAAATTCTCATTCGCCGGCGGAGCGAGGTGCTCGCCGTCGGGGATGGCTCCATCGCCGCCCACTTCTGGCGGAACCTGCTCCGTCTTCAATTCTTCTGCCGCCATTTCCTTGCCTTCTCGCAACGCCTTGTGGCGCTGCCCAAATCCTCGGTCGAGTTACTTCGCCAGATGCTTGAATAGCAGGTCCATCGCATGGCCAACCAGAAAATCCACCACGCCGAAGTACGCGGCGAAGATGAACACCGTGACAATCACGACGATGGTGGTCGCCTGCACCTCGGCGCGCGAGGGCGAAACCACCTTCCGCATCTCGGCGCGGACATCCTTCAGAAAGTCGTTGAGCCGGGCCGGACCAGCCTTGAGCCGGCTCAGGCCATTATCATTCGGTTCCGCTATCGCAATTGCCTTTGCCATGGTGCCTGGTACTCCGTGCGCTCTGCGTCTCGTCTGCTTAAAGCGTAAATCAAAATGGCGGGGGAGCTCGGATTCGAACCGAGAAGTTCGGTTTTGGAGACCGACAGTTTAACCGTTGAGCTTACTCCCCCAGTTCGGGAGCGGGCCGGTGTTCCAGGGTTCGCAATCCCTGAACCCTGAACCCTGAGCCCCATGGTCCCTGCTACTTCGTTTCCTTGTGGTCCGTGTGCTTGCGGCACGTGTTGCAGAACTTCGAGAACTCCAGGCGACCGGTGGTCGTCTTCTTATTCTTCGTGGTGGAGTAGTTCCGGTTCTTGCACTCGGGGCACTGCAGGGTAATGATCTCGCGCATGCGGTAAATCCTCTCTGGTGTGGCCAGCCACCTCGGCTGACGAGAGCGTGTTCTTCCTATTCTAGAAGAGATTCATCTGACACGCCGCGACGCAGGGCATGCAGCCCCTGCGGGCAAATCCTGAAGATGTGGAGCGGAATGCAGAGCGGTCAGGCCACACTCTGCCTCCACCATTATCCACGAAAACGGAGGGAAATGCTATAGGTGGAATGATGGCACCTGAAGAGTCTGTGACCTGCCCGATGACGCTCCCCTCGGAGGCTAACGCTGATGGAATCTGGCTCACCCACAGACATGACTTCCGGGGGCTCGGCTAAAGGGAAAATGCGATGAACAAAAGGAGCATGTGCCTTGTTCTCCCAAAGTCCAGCCATGCAGAGCGATCATCATCGGGCCCGAAGTGCCACTCTCCTCAGCCAGTCTACCGCTGCCACATGGCCGCGAGATTTAGACGAAAGCCCGGAATCGGCTCGCCCGCCTCGACAAAGTCCGGCCGTTCCAGCACCTCAACCGTCCCGTCGGCGCGATAGATGCTCACCGTCTCCGCATAGGAATCGATCATCCAGGCAAGCTTAGCCCCATTCTCCATCCACATCTGCATCTTGGCTTCGAGCCGCGACCTCATATCATTGACCGACAAAATTTCGATCAGGAAGTCAGGACAAAGAGGTGAAAACCTGGCTTGATCGTCGGCGCTCAACGCATTCCACCGCGCATCCGAGATCCACGCGGCATCCGCGCTGCGCACCGAGCCGTCCGCCAGCGTCACGCCTCCGTTCGAGCTGAAGACCACGCCGCCATGCTCCTCCGCCCAAAGGTCCAGCTTACCGATGACAAACGCTTCCCAGCGAGCACCATCCATGCCGACAGGTGACATAATCTCGAGTTCCCCTTTGGCATTTCGTTCGATCTGGTACGGCCGGTTGCGCCGCGAGAACGCGATTAATTCGTGGTCGGTCATGCGAACGGCGGGCCGGAACGTAAGCGGCATAGGCAGTCCAGCCAACACACCCTCGTCCATCAGATCGATCTGCGCCGGGGTCGCCATGCGGAGATTCTACTCCCACCAAAAACGCAAAGGCGGCGAGCCGAAGCTCGCCGCCTTGCCTGCTGCATGGAGTTGAACCATGCGCGAAGCGCATCGTTCGCCGTCCGCGACGGGCTACTTGATGATCTCCGAAATAGTGCCCGCGCCCACCGTGCGCCCGCCCTCGCGAATGGCGAAGCGCAGACCCTTCTCCATCGCCACCGGCGTGTGCAGCGTGATCTCCAGCTG
>CAJCHN010000052.1 GCA_903970285.1 Rhodanobacteraceae bacterium
CATTTCAAATACGACATCGACGTGGGCAAGGTGGCGGAAGTCTGGCGCCGCGGCAGCGTGGTCGCGTCCTGGCTGCTCGACCTGACCGCCAGCGCCTATCTGAAAAGTCCCGATCTGGACGGCTTCGCCGGCCGCGTGTCCGATTCCGGTGAAGGCCGCTGGACCGTGCTGGCGGCGGTCGATTCCGGCGTGCCCGCGCCGGTCATCTCGGCCTCGCTCTTTGCCCGCTTCAGCTCCCGCGGCGAGGCCGATTACTCCAACAAGGTGCTCTCCGCCATGCGCTTCGCCTTCGGCGGCCACCTCGAAAAGCCGGCCAAGTAAACTGCCCTGCGGACTCACCGCGCGCTGCCAGCAACGGAGCGCGCGGAACTGTCCGTATCTGCCCACAGGGACCGGAACGCGACGGAGCGCCCATGAACAGGAACCACTCGGATGCACTGGTCTTTTTCGGCGCCACCGGCGACCTTGCCTACAAGAAGATCTTTCCCGCGCTCCAGTCCATGATCAAGCGCGGCACCCTCAATGTTCCGGTGATCGGCGTGGCCAAGGCGGGATGGAATCTTGACCAGCTCAAGGCGCGGGCGCAGGATTCGCTCCAGAAGCACGGCGGCCTCAACCCCGAAGCATGGGCAAAACTGTCTTCGCTGCTGCGCTATGTTGACGGCGACTATACCGATTCCGCCACCTTTGCCGCGGTGCGCAAGGAACTTGGCGACGCGAAATGCCCGGCACACTACCTCGCCATTCCACCCGCGCTCTTCGGCAAGGTGGTGGAACAGCTGGTGCAATCCGGCTCGGCCAAGAACGCGCGCATGATCGTCGAAAAGCCGTTCGGTGACGACCTCGCCAGCGCGCAGGAGCTGGACCGGATCCTGCTGTCCGCGTTTCCGGAATCCGCCATTTTTCGCATCGACCATTACCTGGCCAAGGGTCCGGTGCACAACATGGTGGCCTTTCGCTTTTCGAACTCGGTGCTTGAGCCTATCTGGTGCCGCGAGTACGTAGAGTCGATTCAAGTCACGATGGCGGAAGACTTCGGCATCCAGGGTCGCGGTGCGTTCTACGACTCCACCGGCGCCATTCGCGATGTCATCCAGAACCACATCTTCCAGCTCATGTGCAACATCGCCATGGAGTGCCCGGCCCGGGACGATTCTGAGTCCATGCGCGACGAGAAGGTGAAGGTGCTCAAGGCCATCCCTCCCATCAAGCCCGAAGATCTGGTTCGCGGGCAGTTCAAGGGTTACCTGGACGAAAAAGGGGTTGCGCCCAACTCCAGGACTGAGACCTTCGCCGCGCTGCGTTTGTATGTCAACTCGTGGCGCTGGGATGGCGTCCCCTTTTACATTCGTGCCGGAAAGTACATGCCCGTCACCTGCACCGAGGTGATGGCTCGCCTGAAGCGGCCGCCGGCAACCGGCCACGGGGGTCCCCACGTCCCTCAGAATTATGTGCGCTTCCGCATCTCGCCCGAGATGACCATCGCCCTGGCGGTAGCCGTTACCTCTGACCTGGACGATAGCCGCCAGGATGCCGTTGAAATGATCGCCAGCCGCAGACCCAAACCCGGCGAGATGGAAGCGTATGAGCGGGTCCTGTCCGACGCCATCGCCGGTGACCCTACGCTCTTCGCCCGGCAGGACTACGTCGAGGAGGCATGGCGGATCGTGGATCCGGTCTTGAAGGCGGAGACCCCGGTCTATCCTTACGACATACACACCTGGGGTCCGTCGCAAGTGGACCAGCAGGTAGCCCCGCCGGGCGGCTGGGATTGTCCGCAGCCGGAAGAGCAGGAAGACTTCCGCATCGTCCCCCAGACGAACTAGATTGATCCCATCAAAGTATAAGTCTCCCTGCGCGGGTCTCCGGCGAGGCTTGTCGATGGTCGTCCAAGGCGGTGCGCGCGTCCGGGATAATCCACATATCTCGTTGATATGAAAGACAAAAGTACCGAAGTGTTAGCTCCCGATCCTCCAAAAGTGGCAGGACGAGGACGGCATTTCCTGCCGAAAATGCACCTGTATCAGGGTATAAACCTTTCAGGGCATCACATCGGACGCGTTTCGAGCACGTGGCAAGTTCCCCATCGGCCTCGTGCGGGAACGAGCCTCGATCTCCCCCCATTCGCTGACGGTACGCGCCGCCAGCACATAGTCTCGGCCCCAAGGAATCCTCTCATGGCTCGGTATCTCATCACGGGAGTTGCTGGTTTCGTCGGTTCCTGGCTGGCTCGCGAGCTGGTTGGCCGCGGCGAGACGGTTCGCGGCATCGACAATCTCTCGTCCGGCTCATTGGCCGCCCTCGCCGGCATCGAAAACGCGATTGAATTTCTGTACGCGGACCTGCGCAACCCGGGTGCGCTCGAAGTCGCCTGCAAGGACGTTGACTTCATCCTCCATCAGGCAGCCATTGATTCGGTCCAGCGATCCATCGACGATCCTATCGGAACCTCCGGGGTCAATCTGGAAGGCACCCTCCACCTCATCTCGGCTGCTCAGAATGCCGGCGTGCGACGGATCGTCTTTGCATCCTCCGCCGCAGTCTACGGCGATCAGGCCGACTGCCCCATCGTGGAAACGGCCGCCACGAATCCGCTCTCGCCCTACGCCACGCAGAAGCTCAGCTGTGAGCAATACCTCGCCAACGCATTCGAGTTCAGCGGCATCGAGACTGTCTCCCTGCGCTACTTCAATGTCTTCGGTCCGCGAACGGCGGCCGGCGCCCCGCCCGCGGGAGCCATCGCCCAGTTTGCCGCAAAGATGTTCGGCACCGATCAGGGTGGCCCAATCCTCTATGGCGACGGCACCCAGACCCGCGACTTCGTCTATATCTCCGACGTCGTACAGGCTAACCTCCTGGCGCTCCGGGCTCCCCGCGAGACGGTCGCCGGAAAGGTCTTCAACGTCGGCAGCGGACGGGCTCATACCATCCGGCTGGCCTTTGAGTCCGTTGCCAGCATGATCGGGTACACGGGCGAGCCGCGCTTTGCCCAGGCTCGGCCCGGTGAGCCGCTGCGCTCGCTGGCGTCGCTTGAGGCGGTCCACGCAGCCTTGGGGTTCCAGCCCGCCGTCTCCTTTGCCGAAGGTCTTTATAAGACCGTCAGCTGGTATCGGCAGCAGCTCTCCAGCCGTCCCGCCAAACCACGCCTCGAACGCAGGAAGGCGGAGCGGAAGCCGTTACTGGCTCGCCAGGCGGGCGCCTCGGCAGCCGCAAAGACCGAGCGTGCAACCCGAAACGTCGGTCGCGAACGCCAGGTGGATGCACAGACTTTCGCCGACGCCGTTCGCAACGGCGAGTTGGAACTCTTCTATCAGCCCATTCTCGACCTGCGTGGATCGCGCATCGCCGGGGTCGAGGCGCTGCTGCGCTGGCGCTGCGAAAACCGCCTGCTCACCCCCGCCCACTTCATCCATCTCGCCGAAGAAAAAGGGCTGACGCCGCTGATTGGAGCCTGGGTCTTCGGTGAAGCTTGCAAGCAGATCATCGTCTTCCAGCGAAGCCTGCGCACCGACCTCCGGCTCGCGGTCAACATCTCTCCCCTGGAACTGGAGCAGAGCAACCTTCTCCGCACCATCGATGGGGCACTGTCGAAGTCCGGCGTTGATTACTCCTGCCTGGATCTTGAGGTGACCGAACGCACCCTGGTCCGCGATTGCTCCACCACCCAGCAGAACCTCGCTCAACTTCGCCGGCGCGGGGTGCGTATCGCCGTCGATGACTTCGGGATTGGGTACTCCAACATGAACTACCTGTACCGCTTTCCCATCGACTGCATCAAGATCGACCAGTCTTTCGTGCAGCATCGCGGCCACGCCCGCGTGCTCGATGGCATCGTTGCCTTCGCGCGCGCCCTGGGCGTGCGCACAGTAGCGGAAGGCGTCGAAACTGCAGGGCAACTCAGTTACGTCACCCAGGCCCAGTGCGATGAGGCTCAGGGCTTCTACATCATTCGTCCCATCCCCGCCGGCAATCTGGTGCAGGCAATCCGCGACTTCGAAGCGGCCCACGCCCCGGAGCGAACCCCAACGCTGCGACTTCCCGGCGCCGCGCTGGCCGCCATCGACGCCAGCAGCGCATGGGAAGAACCTCAATAAGCGGTTGCAGCAGCTGTATGCCGGTGCTGATTCAATGGTCGGGGCGGAGGGATTCGAACCCCCGACCCTCTGGTCCCAAACCAGATGCGCTACCAGACTGCGCTACGCCCCGACTTGTTCAAGAATAACCCACTTGCCGCAAAAATCCTGACCGCACGCATGCCTACCAGCCCACTGCGCGTTTCAGTTCCAGCAGCAGCCATGCCGCCAGCAGCATGGGGATCGTCAGCAACAGCGCCAGCAGCGCACAGACCCCGGCGATAAACAGCCAGCTTGAGCCGGTGTGCCGCTGCGGCAGGTCCAGCGACTCCGCCAGCAGCTTGTAGTTCCGCCGATTCGCTCTCCAGCCGATATCGAACAGGTTGCCGATGATGGGCAGCGAACCCACCGCCATCTCGATCGCCACATTCAGCACCATGCGGGCGATCGTCACCCTTGGCACCCCGCGAGCCCACGCGGCAATCACGATGATGCAAGAAGCCAGACCGCCCAGAATGTCCCCGACACCCGGCAAAAAGCCTACGATCCCGTCCAGTCCAAAACGGATCGGCGTTCCTGGGATACGAATGAAGTCATCCAGCAAATGCGAAAGCAGATCCAGATTCTCATTCGAGAAAGCAGACCCTGTCCGCCGCGCACGCGGCCGGAGGATTTCGGGTTTCGCCGTGATCGCCATACTCTCTAGATGCAATCTGCCGCCATGCTGCGCTATACTGTAGCGAATACGGCGGCTATAGTTCAGTGGCAGAACGCCGCTCTGTGGCAGCGGATGTCGTGGGTTCGAAACCCACTAGCCGCCCCAATTCTCTCCCCCCTCTCAGAGGCTCGTGCCCCGCAAAACCACCGCGACGCCTGCACGCCTCTTCGCCGGAACCTCCGGCTTGGCTTATCCAACCTGGAAGCCCGGTTTCTACCCTCCCCAGGTCTCGACGAAGAAATTCCTCAGCTTCTACGCTACTCAACTGAACTCGGTTGAAGTGAATTACACCTTCACCAAGCTGCCCACGTCCGCCATCGTATCCGATTGGCTGGCGCAGACCCCCGCCGGCTTCCGATTCTCCTTCAAGGCGCCCCAACGCATCACCCACTTTGCGCGCTTGCGTGATTGCGAACAGCATCTCGTGGAATTTCTCGCGTCCATCGCTCCCGTGCGGTCGGCCGGCAAGCTCGGGCTCGTCCTCTTCCAACTTCCACCCAACTTCAAGCCGGATCCGGACCGCCTGCGCGATTTCCTTGCCGTCGCGCCCTTCCGGGATGGTCCACCGCTCGCCTTCGAGTTCCGTCACCCCGGCTGGTTTACCACGGAGGTCTTCGACCTCCTGCGGGGCAGCAACGCAGCGCTCTGCATCGCGGAATCGGACGTGCTCGAGTCACCCGAGGTCCACACCACCTCCACCCACACCAGCTTTCGCCTGCGTCATCCCGGCGGGTACAAAGCGCGTCAAATCGCGGCTTTCGCCGAGCGCTTCGCCCTGCTGGCGAAAGATCGCGATGTCTACGTCTACTTCAAGCACGAGGACGAGCCCACCGGTGCGCTGAACGCCAGCGCCTTCTTAAGAGCGGCACGTCGGAGCGCTGCGCTGTGACCCTGTTCTCGCCGCCGCCCTTCCACCCTCGTCCCTGGCTCTCGAACGGCCACGTCCAGACGATCGCCGGCAACTTCCTCAAGCGCCAGGCTGCCGTTGCTCTGCCGGAGCCGGTGTCCGAGCTGGTGGAGGTCGCACCCGCAACCGGATCTCAGATCGCCAGCCAGGTCCTCTGTCTCTGCCACTGGCAGCCCCAGCAGGTTCGCACCGAGCGCCTTACCGTCATCGTCCTGCACGGCCTCGAAGGCTCATCCAGCTCGCAGTACGTCCTCGGCAACTCCAGCAAGATGTGGCGCGCCGGTTACAACGTCGTCCGCATGAACATGCGCAACTGCGGCGGCACTGAAGCGCTCTCGCCGACGCTCTACCACTCCGGCCTCTCAGGCGATGTCGCCGCCGTACTCAACGCCTTCGCCGTGCGATACCACCTGCACCGTTTCGCGCTCTGCGGCTATTCCATGGGTGGCAATCTCGTGCTGAAGCTCGCCGGCGAACTGGGCAGCTCCGACTCGCGCCTGCTTGCGGTCACTGCTGTCTCTCCTGCGCTCGATCTCGGTCCCTCCGCCGAAGCTCTGCACCAGCCCATCAATCGCCTGTACGAACTGCGCTTCCTGCGCGCGCTCACCCGGCGCTTCGAACGCAAAGCAAGCCTGTTTCCCACGCTGTACGACCCCTCCCGCGCCAGGGATCTGCACTCGCTCATCGATTTCGACGACCGCATCACCGCCTTCTACTCCGGCTTTCGCAGCGCCCAGGACTACTACTTTCGCGCCGCTGCCGCCCGCGTCCTGTGCAGCATCGCCGTGCCCACGCTCATCCTCCACGCGCTCGACGATCCCTTTGTCCGCATCTCCGCCGAGAGCCGGGCGCAAATCGCTCTGAACCCCGGCATCAACCTCATCGAACCCGCCCATGGGGGCCACTGCGCCTTCCTCGCCAAAGCGGTGCCCACGGCCGGCGACGACGGCTACTGGGCCGAGTCCACGCTGCTCGCCTTCCTGCGATCGAACACCTGATGGCGCGCGACAGCCGCAAGCTTCGCCCGCCCGCATCAGGCCGGGCCAGCCCTTGTCGTACTGCTTCCTGAGATAATCGACGAATGCTCGCAGACTGGTCCGCGGAGTGCTCCACCGACGATGTCGTGCTCGTCGTCCCCTGGACGCCTGAGCCTGGCATGGCAGCTTTCGTCGACCTCCGGCAGAACCCCTACGACCTCGATCACATCCCCGAGGCTGAGCAGAATCCGCCCCTGCTACAGGCGCTCCGCGCGCTCAATGCCGCGCGTTCTCCCGTCTTCACCGCCAAGTGCGACGCCTGGCCGCTGGCAGACGACGAACTCGCCTCGCTGCAGCTGCACCTTGACCTCGCACCCGAACAGGCAACTCACGGTTTTGCTAGCTATATCGATATCCTGTGGCGTGAGCGCGCACTCTTCGTCTCCGCCCCGCAGCAGGAGCAGCGCCTGGTGCGCCTCACCCGCTTCGCCGCCGCCATCGACGCTCCCTATGCCGCCCTCGAAGCCATTCTGCGCCCCGCGGTGGTCGATCTCGAAGGCCCCCAGGAAGGCTTTGCGGTCACGCTCTATGTCAAAGCCGTCGGCACAGACGCACCTCATGCCTATGAGAACTGGTCTGTGGCCCTCGTCGCGATGGTCACCCTTCTTCGCAGCAAAGACTTTGCGGCGAGCTGACTGCCTGCTGACAGGTCCACCCACCCGCTACAATAATCCTAGCCTTTCGTGGGCGAGTAGCTCAATTGGATAGAGCACGAGCCTTCTAAGCTCGGGGTTGCAGGTTCGATCCCTGCCTCGCCTACCAACCTACGCTTCCACGCACATTTCAACTTCGGTGCGCTCTGCAGAGCGCGCCGTCACGCCACGCTGCCCGGTTGCGTGGCGCAGCCAGGCCAGACCCATCAAGCCCAGCGCCAGGCCGGAGACGCCATTCCATCCAAAGCGCGCCCAGGCCAGGCTCGAAAGCCATGAACCGATCGCCGCGCCGGTGAAGTACATCACCATATAGACGGTGTTCAGCCGGCTGCGAGCCGAGGACACCAGCCCGAAGATGCGCGTCTGATTGGCCACCTGCGTCATCTGCGCACCCACATCCAGGATGACCACTCCAGCCACTAGGCCTGCGATGTGCAGCCAGATGCCAGCGTTCATCGCCACCACGCCCCACAGCAGCAGGTACGAACCCACCAGAATGGACAATCCCAGTCCCGCGACCCAGCGCGAGCCGTGCCTATCCGCCATCCGGCCCGCGATCGCCGCGACGAGCGCGCCCGCCGCGCCGACGACCCCAAACGTGCCCGCCACCCCTGCGCCCAGGCCATAGTGAGCTTCCAACAGGAAGGCCAGCGTGGTCCAGAAGCAGCTGAACGACGCGAACACCAGCGCGCCCAATACCGCCGACTCACGTAGCAGCGGCTGCGTCTTCCAAAGCGTCCACAAGGAACGCATCGCCTCCGCGTAGCGCAGATCCTGCCGGGGTTCCAGCAGCGGCATCCTGCGGCGCAGCAGCGGCACAAACGACAGATTGATGAGGGCTGCGACCGCGAACACCCAGCGCCAGCCGTGGATCCTGCTCACCCATCCGGCAAATGTCCGCGCCAGCAGGATGCCGAGCAGGAGCCCGGTCATGACGATCCCGATCGCGCGCCCGCGTTGCGCATCCGAGACCAGGTCCGGCGCAATCGGCAGCACGATGTGCGTGACCGACGCGAACAGCCCCACCAGTACGCTCGCCGCCACCAGCGTCCACAACGTTGGCGCAAGAGCGGCCAGCAGCAGCGCCAGCGAGACCGCGAAGTACATCTTCATGGTCAGCCCACGCCGCTCCAGCACATCGCCCAGCGGAACGAAGCACAGCATGCCCAGCGCGTAGCCCACCTGCGTCGCCACGGCGATCAGGCCCACCTTCGCCGCCGTCGAGCCGAAGCTGTGCGCCATCTCCGACAGCAGAGGCTGGTTGAAGTAGATCGACGAGACACCCACAGCGCATGCCAGCCCCAGAAAAGGAAGCGGGGCCTTCGCCCCGCCGTGCGCATCCACCCCATCAAACTGCGTTGCCTCTTGCTGCTGTGCTTCCTCTTGCTCGCTCGCCTCGACCATCCGGTGTAGAAATCCCCC
This sequence comes from Rhodanobacteraceae bacterium, assembly GCA_903970285.1. GTDB lineage: Bacteria > Acidobacteriota > Terriglobia > Terriglobales > Acidobacteriaceae > Edaphobacter. The sequence continues at coordinate 8,811 of CAJCHN010000052.1, forward strand.
ACAGTGGCAGATGCGCAACCGGGGCCTGAGGGTTCACATTGCCTCGATTCGCTACCTCACGTCCAGCAGCAGTTTGCCGATCGTCGCGAGCTGCATGAAGCTGGTCCCTTCGTAGATCTTGCCGATCTTGGCGTCACGGTAGAGCTTTTCAACGGGGTAATCCTTGACGAAGCCGGATCCGCCAAACACCTCGACCGCCAGGCTTGCGACCTTCTCCGCGACCTCGGAGGCAACGTACTTGCACATGGCCGCCTCCTTCAGGAACTCGCTTCCGTTATCCTTCAAGCGCGCCGCGTTGTAGACCGCGAGTCGCGCCACCTCAATCTCGGTCGCCATCTGTGCAAGTTGAAACTGCATGGCCTGGAATTCGATCAGCGCCTTGCCGAACTGCCTGCGCTCTTTCGCCCACTTCGCCGCATGCCCCCACGCTCCCTGCGCGAGGCCCAGCATCTGCGCGCCGATGCCGATGCGCCCCTCGTTCAGCGTCTCGATGGCGATCTTATAGCCCTTACCCACGTCGCCAAGCACATTCGCCGCGGGTACCACGCAGTCGGTGAAGACCAGCTCGCAGGTGCTCGACGCGCGGATGCCAAGCTTGTCTTCCTTCTTGCCCAGCGCAAATCCCGGCGTGCCCTGCTCCACCACAAAAGCCGTGATCCCCTTGTAACCGGCCGCCCGGTCAACAGTCGCAAAGACGATAAACAACCCGGCTTCCTTGGCGTTCGTAATCCAGAGCTTCTGCCCATTCAGCACATAGTCATGGCCATGGTCCGAGACTCTCTTCGTGGCCCGTGTCTCGAGCGCGAACGCATCCGAGCCGGAACCCGCCTCGCTCAGCGCATAGGCGCCGACCGTATCCTCCGCCAGCCGCGGCAGCCAGCGCCACTTCTGCTCCGCGGAAGCCCACCGATTGAGCGCGTTGATGCACAGTGTGTTCTGCACGTCGACCAGCACGCCAACGCTGGGGTCGACCGAGGAGATGGCCTCTACCGCCAGGATCGCCTCGAAGAACGTTCCCCCCGCCCCCCCATACTCCTCGGCGATCTCGATCCCCATCAGGCCAAGTTCAAAGAGCTGCTTGAGTAGTCCGCCGTCGAACGCCTGCGCCTCATCCATCTGTCGCACCAGGGGCGCGATCCGGTCTGCCGCAAACTCCCGCACCGACCCCTGAAACATCACTTCGTCTTCGCTCAACTGCGTCAAAGCCCGCGGCAAATCCACCTGACCCGCACCCAAAGCAAACCCCCGTTCACAACCGAAAACATTATGAGTGAGTATTCATTGCTTTGTCGCCCTGCCTTCTCCCGCAACGCTCGAAGGCACCACAGATTTCCCCATGAAAATCGACCATCATCCGCGATGCATCCCGCATTTGTACGTCGCAATCTGGGAGCAGAGGCGATTCCTCGCGTCAGAGTCAACCGATGAAAGCCGGACAGCCAGGCGCGAACTCGCGCCCAGCCTCAGCGTTCCAGCTTGGTACTTCTCCGCAGAAACGTCGCGAGGCTGGGTTCCTGGTGCTCGCGTCCGGGTTCGCCGAACCGTACCCCCTCAGCGACACCCTGGAGATCGCGACTCCGCGTCTGGAACAAACCCTGCCGAACCATCGCAAACGCCTTCGAGATCCCCTTCGACCAGTGTCTCGGGGTCATCCGGCGCAGCTCGTTCGCAGCCAAATCGTCCTGGGCTGCGTTCTCCATCGTCTGTGTTCGCAAAAACGAATCCAGCCCCACATCCGCGACTCCGCTCGACGCCGGTTCCGCGGTCGCCGCGACGCTCTCCGCTTTCGCCGCCCGGCCTGGCTCTTCCACCACGGCAGCCACCGGAGGCATGGCGTGGGCGAGTGCCGCCTCCTGAGTGATCACGTTGTATCGCTGATCGTAGAAGATTCCCGTTTCACCTTCGATATGGATATAGCGGAAGGTCTTGCGATGCTCGTAGGTCTGGATGGTGCCGGTTTGGGCCTTCCACTCAAACTCCGGCACAAGCTCCGCCCCGATCGTCTTCAGAAACGGCTCCCACCGCTCGCGCGGCTCCCACATCGCAGGGTCCGGGAGGGCACGCTCAGGCGGAAGAATCGTCGGCTCAGACGAGGGAATGTACGGGGCATCGGTCTGGCGTGACATAAAACTCCCTTCTGCAGGCTCCCGGCCTGACTCCGGAACCTGAATTAGCTTCTCGGCGACGGGGATGGTCTTTGCAGAAGCCAGATACGGTTCGTACAACGCCCCCCATAGGAGGCCCTGATTATACCGCTCGTTCCGCGGGAAGGGGAGGAAGCGACCGTGTGCCGGGAGCGACGTTCTCGGTCGTCTCCCGAAAGCGCTCCGCTGCGGGCTTGTCCCCACCCTGTCCCTCACCTTCTGATTCACGCTTGCCGGAGTGAAGCCCGGAACTCGCCTCCAGACCCGGACGATGCCAGCTCTGCGGAGCCTCCTTCGGTGAATTCGGAACCAATCCCGAAACCACGAATGCCAGCTCCGACGCCTGCTCGATCTTCGCCTTCAGCTCCTTGGTTGTCTCCTCGGTCTGCTGCAGCATCTTCTCCAGCAGGTCCGGAATCTTGTCCACCGCTTCGGTCTTCAGCGCCCGCGGCGCATCGTTGAACGCCCACACCTCCGTCGACTCGTCATCCTTATCCATGTGGAAGCCGGTGATCTCGCGCAGCGCCACGCCCCACTTCCCATCCACCTTCGCGTATCCAAGCTCATTGCTCCAGTACTGCGTCTCATCGGAGCTTCCGCTCACCTGGACCCACACCGTAATCCCCAACCCAAGCTTCTTCAGCGAGGAGTCCAGGTGACGAATCACCTTCCCCAGATCGTCCGAGGCGCCGCTCAACGCCTGCGCAGCGGAAGCCAGATGCTTGAATGAGTTCTCGACTCGTTCAGTGGAATGGTTCGAAGTCTTCAGAGGCATGAAATTTACCTGTCAGCTGGATTCGCTTCGCAGCAAAGCACGCATTTCCCAAGGGGAGTTGGGCCAGGACGGGCGTGATTGGCCTGCTCAACAAGCACAGTGTATCTCATATCGGAAGCTGGCTTGATACTCCTTTTTCCTGCCCGCCGGCAGCGCTCCCTACCCCGCACGAGCCCGATCCGGATCTCCATTTCGCGCCCGGGCCCGGCTTCAGCGCCGCTCCACCCGCAGCCTCAACGGCCCCTTCGGACGCAGCGAGACCGACGGATCCACCCGCATCGTCTCGCGCTCCCCACTCACCCGCTCGAACTTCCATCCCTGCGCGATCGCCGCCAGCGCCAGTGTCCCCTCCATCCACGCCAGCCCTTCGCCAATGCACTGCCGGCTGCCCGCGCCAAAAGGAAAGTACGCGAACTTCGGCCGTCCTGCCTTTGCCTCCGGCGTAAACCGGTCCGGGTCGAACCGGTCCGGCTCCGGCCACCACCGCGCATCGCGCTGCACAGCGAACTGCGGCGCGACCAGGATCGTGCCCTTCCGGATTTCGAACCCGCGGTGCTCATAGGCCTCTGCCGCCGTGCGCGCCGTCACCCACACCGGCGGATACAGCCGCAGCGCCTCCGCAAACACCCGCTCCGCCAGCCCCAGCCGCGCATAATCCGCCGCCTCCGGCACCCGGCCGCCCAAGGTCTCGGAGCACTCCTGCCCCAGCCGCTCCTGCACCTCGGGATCTCCCGCCAGCAGCCAGGCTGCGAAGCTCAACGCGTTCGCCGTAGTCTCATGTCCGGCCAGCAGGATGGTCAGGCACTCGTCCCGCACCTGCGCGTCCGACATTCGGCCACCTTCTTCATCAACGCTGCCCAGCAGCATCGAAAGCAGGTCACCGCGGTCTCCCGGGTCCGCCCGCCGCTCCGCGATCATGCGGTAGATCAGCGCATCCAGCAGCTCGCGACTGCGCCGTATCCGGCGCATGGCCGGGATCGCCGTCGCTTGGATCAGCTCCGGGAAGGGCAGAAACGCCAGCGGCAGAAAACCCTGGAACGAGTCCACTGCAGCCGCAATCGCATACACCTCGTCATCAAACTTCGAGTCGAACAGCGTCTTGGCCACGATTCGCAGAGCCAGCAGCAGCATCTCGCTGCGCACATCGAAGACTGCGCCCGGCTTCCATTCGCCCGTCATCGCCACCGTATACCGGGCGATCACCGCCCCGTAGGTCGCGATCCGCTGCCGGTGAAATGCCGGTGCCGCCAGCCGCCGCTGCCGCATATGCAGCGGCTCCTCACTGGTCAGCAGGCCTTCCCCCAGCACCGCCTTCGACTTCTGCATCACCAGGTTGCGGTGATGATGCGGCGCATCGCGCACCAGCATCTCCTGCACCAGCTCGGGATGGTTGAACTGCAGCACCGGCCTTCCCAGCGCCTTGAAGAACACCAGGTCGCCATACTCCTCGGCGTTCCGCCGCAGCAGCGCCGCCGCGTCCAGCCGGAACGCCCCGCCCTTCACCACCTGCGCCCAGACCGTCGGCCCCGCCGGTGTCACGCCATCTGCGCGCAATCGTATCTGCGGTCCCATCCCGTCAGTCTAGCTGCACCCAACCAGCGGCAATAAGGGCATGCCCAGAAATGGTGCAGTCTTCCAGCCGTATAAACCACGTTCGTAACCACCCCGAAGTGCACTGCTTTGAGGAATTTGCGCAACAATCGCAGGGGAGGGGTGGCGTGACGATTAAGCCGGCACCTTCCGCCCATCCCGGCACACGATGCGCAGCTTCTCCATGGCCAGGATCTTGCGCGCCTGGCCTTTGGCATGCGCCGCCCACGGGCCCACAGCATCCAGCCGGCCGTATGCCGTCCAGTGCCGGAGCGCCCTGCGCCGCTCTCCCTGTCGTTCGTAGGCCAGCGCCAGGTTGTAATGCGCGTCGGCGTACTGCGGCACCAGCGTAATCGCATGGGTGTACGCCTCGATGGCCTCGTCCAGCCGCTGCATCTCGTCAAGCACATTCCCCAGATCGAAGAAAGCCAGCGCGTACTCAGGGTCCGCATCCGTGGCGCGGCGGTAAAACTCCTCGGCCCGGGTAAAGTCCCGCTGGTTGTAATAAATGGTGCCGAGGTTGATACAGGCGGGCGCATGATCCGGCTTCTCCAGCAGGATCGCCTCATACTCGGCCATTGCCTCGTTCAAGGTGGCCGCGCCCTCCTCGAGCTGCACCGCCCGTATAAAGCGCTGCTGCACCTGCGCGGCGTCGACGGCCGCGAACCTGCCCCCGCAGGCGACCTGCAGCTGGCGGCCATCGCCCAGGGCAAAGTCGAAGGCCAGCTGGTTGGTCTGCGGGTCGACCAGCGCGCCGCCATGGCGGAAGACCAGGCGATCGCCGCGGCGCATGGCGCTCGACTCCACCAGCGCGTTCCGCATGCCGGAGACCTTCTGCATTGCCTCCACCTGGCGCCGGATGCTGCGGGCAGAGACGCGGCGGTGCCGTACTTCGCGCAGCGTGCGCAGTCGCGAGAGGTGCTCAAAGGTGTAGGTTTCGCCTTCGCGCAGTGCAGGGATGAGACCCTCCCGCTCCCAGGCCACCAGTTGCGGACTCTTCAGATGCAGGATGCGCAGAACGTCTTGACGTGTGTATCGGGTCACGGGGGTATCTCGGGGGTACGCCGTCGGGCTACTCTCGTTGGAGCATCATGCAGGGCACGCCATGCTCTGCTGGGAGTATCCGCCGCCGGCAAGCCGCAATCAAGGCCCAGACCCGCAGAAACTCAAGAAACACGTGGATATCCCGTACCAAACATGGTTCGGCAAGGGGGAACGTCCATCCAGATACCCGCAAGCTTGACTGTGCCCAAAATGTGACCAAACGAGCCCGGTTGAAACCCGGATTCGCGACAGGCTGGCCACATCTTCCGTGCAGGCAGACTTAGCTAAATAGCTGATGATAGGGGTACTACCGAAGGGAGTTTGGAGCCGATGAGCGGAGTTGAACCGCTGACCTACTGATTACGAATCAGTTGCTCTACCAACTGAGCTACATCGGCCTGCCGTCTCATTCTATCGTTATCCGAGCCGCCACGGCAAAGATGCTGCCATCCGAAAGAACGAAGAGGCTGCCCGGCAACAGGGCAGCCTCTTCTTGTTGGGAGAATAGTTCCAACGGAGGCAAAGCCATCAGAACTTTCTGGCGAAATCTTATGAGTGCCCTTCCGCAGTGTCAAGGTGAAAACATCTGCGTTGCAACATCCACAGTAAGAGGCGCTTAGAAGACCTCAAGATGCGTCGATGCCGGCGCACCTCCGCCATCTATTCGCCTACTGAGGTTCTTTATCCCGTCCAAATGGTTCAAAGCAGACGGATTACACCGCTTAATGCACCGCGGCCTATGCAACATCTGTGCGGCTTCAGCCCCGTTCTCCCTCCTGCTCAGTCGCATGCAGAGGCTTGAGCGGCAGGGGACGGCCGCGCAGATCAATGGTTAGGAACTCCGGTTCGCTGGCCGCGGGCTTACCCTGGAGCACCCGGATACCGGCCCGTGCCCCACCCAGAAACACTCCCAGCACCAGCGCGGCAAGAATGCCCAGCCCCACGAACGCCGCGATGGACTGCAACAGCGTGTAAGTCTTGCGGATCTCAGCGTGAAACTCAAGCGGCATCCGCTTGTCGAAGGTAATCTCGTCGTTCAAATGCACGGCCTCGACCAGCGTCAGTGCCTGCTGCGGCGTGAAGTCACCCGCGGTCATCTCGACCAGTGGACCGAGGCGCTTCAATCTCACGGTGCCGAATGCCGCCTGGCCGCGCTGGTTGATCGCCTGTTCCATCGCTCGCCCGCGTTCGCCTGCAATCTGCGGCGTCGGATACATGAACAGGGTCAGCGTGCCGTGTCCTGCCTTGCCGCTGTAGGTTGCCGTAGCCACCTCCGCGCTCTTGTCCCAGCCCAGGATCTCGGCCGGCAGCAGACCCCCCATCTGCTGATACGCGGCTGGTCCCAGCGCATAGCGGATGCTGGCTGCGTCCAGACCCTGCTTCGGGAACAGGGTCGGCAGCAGCGGTGACAGACCTCGGGGTCCGCCCACCTTCGGCAGGCCGATCTGGATCCTGGAAAGCAGCGCCGTAACTGCCTCGGGCGAATCCTTCAGGTGCGCCCGGAGGACGCTCACTCCGCTCAGCAGCACCAGTTCGTCGCCCGGTAGCCTGGTCTCCGAGATGCTGCCCAGCCACACCGGGCTTGGCCGGCCGCCCTGGCGGAAGTAGGTATAGGCAGAGAACGCCCCCGTGGCATCGCCAAATTGATACGCCCTCACCCATCCAGCCGCCGCTCCGCCGCTCTTCACTGCCCGAGTCTCGGTGCGCTTGAGTCCATCTTCGGCCAGCACCGCGGTCATTTCGGGGGTCTCGGGCGGCACAGCCGCCGCTGCGTCATCCACGACCAGCCGGTCGCTGGTGGGTAGCAGAGGAGCCGGAGGCTCAATCAGCGTCGCGGTCGGCGTCTGCGCCCACGCTCCCGGAAGCGGAAGCAAACCCACGCACAGCGCCCACCCGCAAACCCATTGCTTCATCAAGATCATCCAGGTGAGACGGGCACTGCGCCCCTACCGTAAGCAGACACCGTCCGCGTTCCGTTTGTTCCCGTACAACAAAGAACAGCCAAGGGCAGGAGGGCGCGGAGGCTGGCCTCAGCTCACCAGTCTAAACGCCGCCGCCCTTCAGCGCACCGATGCACGAATCACGGGCGCTGCCGGCTTGACCCCTGCCAGTCCGCTCTCGTACTTGGCGACCCCGGCAAAAAGGCTCTCCGCCACCCGTTCGCGATAGGCCGGCTGACGCAACTCCGCGGCGTCGCGTGGATTGGTCACAAACGAGATCTCCGCCAGGATAGACGGCATGTTCGCCCCAATCAGCACCACAAACGGAGCCTTCTTGACTCCACGGTCCTTCAGCCCGGCATTGCCCTTCGCCAGACCCGCGTAGAGTGAGCCCTCGACGTCGGCGGCGAACTCGCGTGACTCCTCGATCTTGTCCTTCAGCGCGATCTTCTTTACCAGATCGCTCAACTGGTGCACCGACTGGCCGCTGACCGCGTTCTCACGCGCCGCCACATCGAGCGCCGTGGGGTCCGAGGTGAAGTTCAGGTAGTACGTCTCGACGCCGCGGGCTGTCGGGTCGGGAGAACTGTTCGCGTGAATGGACAGAAACAGGTCCGCCTGCGCCTTGTTGGCGATCGCCGTCCGCGTCTCCAGCGGAATAAACGTGTCGTCCGAACGCGTGTAGATAATCTCCGCACCCAGCCGGTCGTGCAGCAGCTGGCCGACTCGCAGGGCGACATCGAGCACCACATCCTTCTCCTCGATGCCGTCCGCGCCCAGCGTTCCCGAATCGTGGCCGCCATGTCCCGCGTCGATGACGATCCGGTTGATCTTCAGGCCGAGCGCACGAATCATGCTGGTCTCACCGTCGGCCGTCTTGTCGGCAGCCTTCGCTGGAGACGCTTCCGATGCCAGTGGCGTCTCCGCGGTCTTCGCCGTACGCCTACCCATGCGCCGGCTCGGGTTGACGGCCGAAGCGGAGCTTGATCCCAGGGTCACATCCTTCACGGTCGGCACGCCTACCGCGATCGGCTTCGAGGTAGGCGACGATGTCGCCTCAACCCTGCCCGGGGCATTGCTCACCGCGGCTACTTCTACCTGCGTGGCGGGAGCCTTGACCGCCACGGTATTGGGCACGGGTCTCAGGACCGATGCCGCAGCCGTCCGGCCGTCCACCGGGCCCGGTGCCTCGTGTTTCGCATCCGAGACCTGGGCATCGGGCAGAGCGCGGCCGGCTTCGCTTCCAACAGCGTCCAGGTTTGAGTTCGGCCGCACCGCCTGCCCGGCGTCGGTGGGCGCCGTCGCCGGCAGCCCGGACCGATTCGCCGCGACGCTCGCCCGCACCGGGTCCGCCGGCGCCACCGGCGCTTCCGTCAAGGGAGCAGCCGCAGCCACAACCGCCTGATCCCCGGCCCCCCGGCCCTGACCCCTGCCGCCGTGGATGTCGATGATCAACCGGTATGGGTTTGGCAGCAGGAAGGCCGAATACTCGCTCACGTCATTGACGTCCAGCACCACGCGCGTCACCTCCGGCGACTGCTGCGCGGCGCGAATGCGCTTCAGGAATCCATCATCTGTAACGCTGAAGCTCTTCCCCACCAACTCCGCGCCCAGCCGCGCGCCGTGCAGATCGAAGTAAATGCGGTCCGGGTTCGGCACCCTCGCGGCCTCGAACGTCACCTCGTCCCCCAGGTCGATCGCCACGCGCGTATACGTCGCCGTCGACCAATGTCGGATCCCGGTCACCTGCGCGAGCCGCACCGGCCTGGCACCCGCGACAGCATGCTGGCCCGTCCTCTCAACGGCCCCAAACCCCGCCGTCGTCGCGGGTGTCACAAGCGCAGGCACTGCACCCGGAGGCGCCGGCACGGGGCTCTCGCTGGGCCTTGACGAGGGCTGCCGCACATCCCCGACCACGGAGCCATCGACCCGCGCCGCCCTCGCTCGCGACTCCTCCGCCTCGACCGCAAGCGCATTGGACTCGGTGAGCGCCATTCCCTGCGCCGCCGGCTGCGAGACAATGGCCGCCGGGCGGCGTTCATCGGAAGTTCCCCGAAGCTCGTTCCCAGCCCTGGGCTCTCCGCCCGAGCCACCCAGCCCGGCCAGCTCGATGCGTGCCTCCGCCGCCGCCTCACTCCGCGGAGCTTCCTGTAGAAGCTGGCGAAACTTCTCGCGCGCCAGCCGCTCATCCTGCAGATCCTGCGCGGCGATCCGGCCTTCTTCGAGCAGCGCCATCGTGCGCATGCTGCTGCCCGGATACTGCGTCCGCAGAAATTCGTACTGCCCCATCGCGTTGCGCAGGCTGCCGGCGTCGTTCAGCTCACGCCCTTGCTCGGCCAGCAGCTCGGCTACCGCGTCCACGGCGTCGGCGGCATGCACATCCCGCGGGGCTTCATGGTAGATCGCGCGAAAGCCGTCCATCACGCGCGTATAACCGGCCCGGGTATGCGTTCCGGCCGGCGCGGCCTCAAACCGCACCCGCGCCCGGAACGCCTCGTCCCACGAGGACATCGCCGCGACCCGCTTCAGTCTTGCCTGATTCTCCGTCTCGGATCGACTCTCCGCACCCGCAACTCCACCCGCACCTGCCGCCAGACACACCAACCCAGCGCAGCCCGCGCCGCGCCAGATCCCACTCCGCGGAAACCTGGAAAATACTGAAACGAACCCCATCACACCACCCAGTTTAAGTTCGCCGCGCTCCCGCCGCCGAGGAAACACTCACCCGCACCAACCCGAACACCCCCACGAAAGTTGCGGGAGATGTTCGTAAACTCAGCGAGCCGGGGGGCTATTCATCTCTGGTTTGTCCTGCGTGAGACGTGGGCATCGGCGAGGCCGAAGCATCGGAGAATTCCTACGCCAGCAAACCTCCAACCACTTCCACGGCCTTCCCCAGTGCGTCGTCCAACGCTCCGACAATGTTGCCGCCAGCCTCGGCCAGATCGGGCCGGCCACCTCCCTTGCCGCCGACAAAACCAGCCAGCGTTGCGACGATCTTGCCTGCCTGCACCCGCGGCGTCAGGTCCTTGGTGACGCCGACGATCAACGCCACCTTGCCTTCGTGCGCCGCGCCCAGCACCACCACGCCCGAACCCAGCTTGCCGCGAAGCTGATCGACGAGCTCCCGCATCTGCGCCTTGTCGACACCGTCGACGCGCTGCGCCAGCACCTTTACCCCCTTCACTTCGACCGCCAACGCGCCAGCATCCGCAACCGAAGCTGTCGCGGCCTTCAGGCGCAGCGCGTCGAGTTCGCGCCGCAGCTTCTTGATCTCTTCCTCGTCGGCCGCCAGCTTCGCGCGCAGCGCGGCCTCGCCGCCCGGGACGATGCGTGCTACGGCAAAGTCATGCCGAAACTCCTCGAGCGAGCTGGTGCCGGAGATGGCCTCGACGCGCCGCACGCCACTTGCTACTGAAGATTCCCCGACGATCTTGATCAGGCCGATCTCGCCCGTCGCCTGGGTGTGCGTGCCGCCGCACAGCTCGGTCGAGAAGTCGCCGATTTTCACGACGCGCACCTTGTCACCGTACTTTTCGCCAAACAGCGCCATCGCGCCATAGTCGTTCACGGCCACGTCAATGGGGACGTCGACCATGGTTTGGACCGGCGTATTGGCGAGCACCTGCTGGTTGACGATCGTCTCCACCTCGCGCAACTCCGGCTCCGCCACGCCGGCGAAGTGGGAGAAATCGAAGCGCAACCGCGACTGGTTCACCAGCGACCCCGCCTGCTTCACATGCTTGCCCAGCACCTCGCGCAGCGCCGCGTGCAGCAGGTGCGTGCCGGTGTGATTGCGCATGGTCGCCGCGCGCACGGTGCCGTCGACGACCGTATCCACGGTTTCGCCGACCGTAATCGGCTGCTTCGCCACCACCTTATGCGCGAAGACGCCTTGCACCGGCTTCGTGCAGCCCTTCACCTCAGCCAGCACGGTCTGGTGATCGGCCGCGTAGAGCCAGCCCACATCGCCCACCTGGCCACCGGAATCCGCATAGAAGCTGGTGGCGTCGAGGACCGCCTCGCCTGCTTCGCCGGGCTGCAACGCCTGCACGCCGACGCCGTCCTTCACGAGCGCCAGCACCAGCGCGCCATCGACGCGAAGCGCCGAATATCCCTCAAACTCCGTCTTCGGCAGCTCGCGATAGACCGGCGAAGCCGACTTCTGCGAGCCGCCTTTCCAGGATGCGCGGGCGCGCTCTTGTTCTTCGCGCTTCGCCCTCTCGAAGCCACCTGCGTCGAAACCGAGTCCGGCATCTCGGGCTGCATCGACCATGAAGTCCAGCGGCAGTCCGTATGTTTCGTAGAGTCGGAATGCGATGGCGCCGTCCAGGAGGCCACTCCTTACTTCTTCTACAGACTCATGAAGCTCACTGATTTGGAATGCCTCGTCAAGCTTCCGCGTTCCGGCCTCCAAAACTCGTGCAAACTGCTCTTCCTCCGCCAGCACAACCTTCGCCACACGCTCTGCAGTCTCCACCAGCTCCGGATAAGCGACCTTCATGTCATCCCGCACCGCGAAGACCATCTCGTGCATGAACGGCTTCTCCTGCCCCAGCAGCCGTCCGTGCCGTATTCCGCGTCGCAGGATTTTCCGCAGCACATACCCACGCCCTTCGTTCGCCGGCAACACGCCATCCGAGATGAGGAACGTAGCCGCCCGCGCATGGTCCGCGATAATGCGCAGCGAAGCCGCACCCTTCTCATCGCTGCCCGCGACCTGCTTCAAACTCTCAACAGAAGAACTCTCAACTCCAAACTCTCGAAATCCCGTGAGCTCCGCAGCCTTTCCAATCAAGGGCAAAAACAAATCCGTCTGGTAGTTCGAGAGCACTCCCTGCAGCACGCAAGCGATCCGCTCCAACCCCATGCCGGTATCGATGCTCGGCTTCGGCAGTGGGCTGAGCGTCCCATCGCTTGCCCGGTCGAACTGCATGAACACCAGGTTCCATATCTCCATGTACCTCTGGTCGTCCTGGCCAAACGGCACATCCGCGCCGGTCTCTGAAGCCTCCACGCCGAGATCGTAGTAAATCTCCGAACAAGGCCCGCAGGGGCCGGTATCGCCCATCGCCCAGAAGTTGTCCTTTGCCCCAAGCTCGAAGATGCGCTCGGCTGGAACTCCCACATCGAGCCAAAGCTGATACGCCTCCGCATCGCGCGGGACGTTTGCGTCGCCCTCGAAGATGGTGACGTAGAGTTTGGCCGGATCGATGCCGAACCACTTTTCCGACGTCAGCAGCTCCCACGCGTACGCGATCGCGTCCTTCTTGAAGTAGTCGCCGAACGAGAAGTTCCCCAGCATCTCGAAGAAGGTATGGTGGCGCCGCGTGAAGCCCACGTTTTCGAGATCGTTATGCTTGCCGCCGGCGCGCACGCACTTCTGCGAGCTGGCCGCGCGCGTATACGCCCGTTGCTCCGCGCCCAGAAAGACATCTTTAAACTGATTCATGCCCGCGTTGGTAAACAGGAGGGTCGGGTCGTTCGCCGGAACCAGCGACGACGAGTGCACGCGACGGTGCCCCGCGCCAGCGGCAGAGAGACGCCCTTCAAAAAACCGCAAAAAATCTTCCCGAATCTGGCTTCCCGACCGATATTCCATAACGAGAAGAATACGGCACATCCTGCGGTGACTGCTTCGCGGGTTCGTCCCGCTGATCGGCACCAGCATTGCACCCGGCCCACTAGAGGAGCGAGCGAAGCCCAGGACGCGCCGAAGGGCTTGCGAGCTGGATGAGAACGTGCTTGCCGTCTGCTGCGACAGAACACCGCCCTAAGATCACCCGGAGCTGCCGCCACTGATCGCGTTCAGCCTGCCAAGGCTCAAGAGGCAATCCGCACAACTCGTCTCCGCGGCCGAAGTACAGGAACGGCTCATCCCGAGCAATGAGAACCCGGTGCCGCGACTCGCGGGTACTCGCGGCAACGTTTAGATATCGGCGCCTACTCGCCGGAGGAAGGAGAGAAACTTCTGCTGGAACGATTCCGTGCTGAAGCCTTCCGCGTGTGCACGAATGACACGTGGATTCCACGTCTGCTGCTCAAAACGGAGGATCGCATCCATCAGCGAATCAGCGCTCTGCTCCCGAAAGAATAGGCCGGTTTCGTCCTCGATAATCGTCTCCAGCGCTCCGCCCTGGCCATACGCGATCGTAGGACGTCCCGCTGCCGCCACTTCGATAGGCGCCATGCCAAAATCTTCTTCGCCGGGGAAGAGCAAGGCACGGCAGGACGAGACATAACGTTCCACCTCTTCGTCCGAAATTCTGCCGACGAACTTTACCGTGGGACCGGCGCTCCGAGCCAGGCTTTCCTGCGCGGTGCCGGACCCAATGACGATCAGCCTTCGCCCCAAACGGGTGCAGGCTTCTACCGCCAGGTCGATTCTCTTGTAAGCCACCAGCCTTGCCAGAACGATGTAGTAGTCCTCATGAACGTCGGTCATCGAAAAACGCCGGATGTCGATGGGAGGCGCAATCACCTCGGCGTGTCGGCCATACGCACGGAGAATTCGTGCTGCGATCATGCGGGAGTTCGCCACGAAATGATCCGGCTGTCTGGCCGCCGCCTCATCCCACGCGCGCAGGCGCCGAATCACGGTCGGCAGCAAAGCTCGGATGCCCTGCCCGAACGACTCCCGGGACGAATAACTGTCGAAACTCCAGACCCACCGCATCGGGGTATGGCAGTAGCAGACATGGATCGCGTCCGGAGCGACCCGGACGCCTTTTACGTATCCCGAGGAGCTGGATACAACAAGTTCGTACTGAGAAAGGTCCAGAGAGCTCACTCCAAATGGGTACAGGGGGAAGTACATTCGGTAGAATCTTCTCATCTGCGGCAGATGCTGCATCCATGAGGTCCGGACTGGCACATCGCGGATACTCTCCGGCATCTTGTCTCTCAGAGCGACAGTGGCGTACAAGTCCGCCGAGGGAAGCATCTTGTAGAGCTCCTCAGCAACTTTTTCAGCTCCGCCCAACTGAGTAAAGTAGTCATGAACCACCGCTATCTTCATAAGGTGCCTGTCATGGCCCCAACCGGCGCTGCACCGGTAGCCTGCCTCATACAGCCCCCGAACGCTTGAGTACTGCAGACACGGTTCGCGCCATGATCTTCAGGTCGAGCAGCAGGGACCAGTCTTCGATGTATCGTGTGTCCAGCGCGACCCATTCGTCAAAACCGACACTGCTCCTTCCATTCACCTGCCAAAGTCCGGTGATGCCCGGTTTCACGCTGAAGCGCCGCATCAGCGTCGATTCGCTGAACAGAGAGACATCTCTGAGACTCATGGGACGTGGGCCTACCAGGGACATATCACCTCTGAGCACATTCCACAGTTGTGGGAGTTCGTCGATCGAGGTTGATCTGAGGATGCGGCCCAGTGGCGTCACCCTGGGATCCAGCTTCATCTTGAAGATCGGTCCGACCGCTTCGTTCCGGCTCTCCAGTTCCGCCATCCGTGCTTCCGCATCCTGAACCATACTGCGGAATTTGATCATCTGAAAGCGGCGCCGTTTATAACCGAATCGCTCCTGGCAAAAGAACGCCGGGCCGCTGCTGGTCAGCTTTACGGCTACTACAACACAAAGCAGGAGCGGAGATAGAACAATCAAGAGAATCGACGCTACAACGATGTCCACGAGCCTTTTCACCGCAAGTCGCAGGACGTAGTGTTCGTGAGCCGGAAACACCTCCTGGAAGAGCTGTCGATTGGGCTGCTCGGGCCGCCACTTGGTCGCGTAAATATCGTTCAGGTAGATCACTCGAATTCCTACTTCTTCGGCGATCGTTACAGCTCGCTGCATCATCGGATAGGTCGATTGCATGGGCATGGCGATCAGGAAGATGTCCACGGCATGGGTGAGCAGCAGATCGCGCAGATCATCAAGCCGGCCCACATAACGGGCGGCTATGTCCGGTGCCATTTGGTCGGTACCGCGATCGTCCACAAAGCCAAGAACCTTGGTCGAGGAGTGATAGCGCGTTCTGATCTCCCGCCACGCCTTGGCTGCTCGGCGACCGCTCCCAATGATGAGGATGGTCTGCGGATTCCGTGCCGAGATGAAATCGAGTACAAAATCTCGCAGCGTGATCCGATCCACTTCGTAGCCAAACAGGACCACAAAAACATATAGAATGGTGCGCGTGTCGACGAGTTGCCGGTGATACACCGCCAGATGAATGATCACCGGGGTCACCATGGTCAACACGCCCTTAAGAATTGCAGACATTCTGCTCGGGAGTGTTGCGAACCTGTCATAAAGGTTCAGGACCGAAAAACAGTACTGCCACAGAACAACAAACGTAAGACCAAAAACGGCATCAATGAAGCTGATCCTCTGAGAGCCGAGGTTGGTGAACCCGGCGAAGGAGTGGTGAGAAAACGTGATGGCGCTGATCGTCAGCGCAAGGGCGACAGAGCCATCGAGTGCCGCCATTCCGATGTGATCCGAAGCTCGATTCATTCCTCGCCCGCCTCCCTCGCGGAGCTGTGTACAAAGCCCACACGCGCCGAACGGGCCGAGAACCGACTAGGTTAACCGAAAGTATACAGGCTTCGCCGCGTCAACTTCGCTTGCGCCGGCCCTGTAACCCCCACAGAGAGTTCGGCCTCTCTGGCTTTCGACCCGCGCTTGAACTCCTCTCCACTACTCAGACCGCCGGGAGAACCAAAGAGCAGTGCTTTTCCGCAGCCCGCGGAGTGATCGTTTGAGCCACGGGACGGGAGCAGTCTCCCCATCCTGAACCGGAGCAATTCCTGCCTGGTCAATGATGCCGTCCACGGCCGACACCATGGCTTCAACGGTGAACCGGCTCTGAGCTGTCACCCTGCCACGCGCCGCCAAATCGTTCCTGACCTGAGGATGAGAACGAAGGTAAGCGATCGCCGAACTCAGGGCGGCGATACTTCCTGGTTCAATCAGCACACCATCAACTCCGTCCGCCACAATCTCCAGCGGACCTCCAGCTGCAGATGCCACAACGGGTCGGCACGCCAGCATACTTTCCACGATTACCCGGCCGAAGGGTTCGGGAGCCGTTGCCGTGTGAACTGTCATGTCAACCATCGCCATCAGTGCTGGTATATCGTTCTGGAAACCCATGAAGTGGACGCGATCGCTGCATCCCGAGTCAACCGCCAGCTTCCGTAAGGAAGCCGCATACTCCTGTTCTCCAAAAAGCGCTTCCCCGACGATCAAGGCATGCACGTCGGGTAGACTCGCAAGCGCCGCAATCAGGATGTGCTGCCCCTTCCATGGTGTGAGTCTGCCGAAGGCTCCGATCAGGAACTTGTCATGCAGCTTGAGACTCTCCCGTCGGCTTGCTGACGTCGACAAATCGATGGACTCGAACGGGGTGGACCGGATGCCGTTGTAGACGACAGAGACCTTATCTGCCCTGCCTCCCGCACGAAGGAAGGCATCACGCGTCGCGTTGGAGTTGGTAATCACACAAGTCGCCGATCGATTGGCCGCAGCGATCATGAGTCTGCGCAGGCTCGGGCTGAAATGATTCGCATCGACCATGTCCCGGAGGTGCCAAATCAATGGTTGCCGTTTACGCTTGGCAAGCGCGCACACCAGGAAGGCTTTCTGGGAGTTGGCGTAAACCACATCGAATTCCGCGGCCAGTCGAAAAACCCTCCTGCGCAGGCGAAAAAAAGAGGGAACAGCAAGGAACATCTGCTTCAATTCCGCCTTTTTTCGAACGTGACTCGATCGGCCTGGAGAGAGCAGGTGAACCGTAACATTCAGATCCTCCAGCATCTTTCGCAGAGGCCCATCGGAGAACAGAACGACTTGCGCCGAGTGTGACGAGGAACGAATCACCTCGAGCAGAGAGAGCTCTCCCCCGCCTAGCTGACCACTTTGATCTACGAAGAGAACTCTCACGAGAGCGCCTCCTCGATCCCGAAACGACCAAGTTGCTCAGGACGAAGTTGCTCAGGAAGTGGAGCACGACCCATGGCAGTACACGATGCGATTGGTTCCGGGGACTTATGCTGAGTACGACGAATGGTGCCCCCCCATGTTGTGATCGCCGGACTACTGGAGGGTCCGGCAGGAAACGAGAAGGTCCGGGCCAGCCGTGAATTCCCTTGTCGATCATGCCTCCCAGCACCAGGCCTGCGGACTCAACTCGCGCGGCAGGCAAGTATCGGATGAGTTCACCTCAAACCCGGCAAGTTCTCCAGGCTCCAGGCAAACCGGTCGTTATAAATTCAAGCACTTCTACAGGCCCTCTCCCTCAAAATGTTGCGAATGCCGCACAGCCGATGCACCATCCCGCTGAAGCCGAACAGCTCGAAGGCCATGGCGAAGACCTTGGCAGAGAGACGATGAATATTCCCCGTACCGAAGAGCTAGCCTGGGTGCAACCATCGCTCATAACCAATACCCTATATTCCTCCAGGATCGGGCGGAGGGCAACTCCTAAAATGGCGGGGTTTCCCCCGCCGGACCTAAATGGCATTTCAATCCCGTTTCTGGTGCCTGTCCTTTTAGATGTGCGGGCTCCAGGGCAGTTCGGACCAACCGCGCTCAGAGCCTTGACGTGGCGCGGAGGCGGGCAGATACCTGGACTCGGCGCCCGTGTACCATCCGGCGCTCTGATCCTCCTCAAGCTCTGATCCGCCTCAACTTGCGCGAAGTGTTGCTCGAACTCAACTCTGTGTCTCCGCGGAATCCTCTCGACCCACGCGCGGACGCTCTATGCGAATGAACGCAGGCTGACGGCACAAACGGCCGATCTGGCCCGGCCGCCGCCGAGCGGACCGCCTGGCTAAGTCTGTGTGGACGCCTTCGCCGCACGCTTGCTGGATGTCTTCTTGGCCGCCGTCTTTCTAGCCGCCCGCTTGGGTGACGGTGGCACCTTCGCCCCGGCCTCGCGGGCTTCGGACAAGCCGATCGCGATGGCTTGCTTCGGGTTGGTGACCTTGCGGCCGCTGCCGCTCTTCAGCTTGCCTTCCTTGAACGCCTTCATCTCGCGTTCCACAGACTTTGACGCCGCCGGACCGTACTTTCTGCCGCTGCTCTTTTTGGTTGCCACGGATGGTTGCCTCCACAGAGTAGGAGCACCCGCGGAGCGCCGAAGTTGCACCAGGATTGCAGCAGCGCCGACTGTTCGTTGCAGCGCGATCAGTCTGCCGGTGCCTGCGCACAGCTCAGCAGCACGTCTACCTGGTGGGTCGCACGCTCGGCCACGCGGGAGACCTTAACCGGCCGGCCATTGCAGAGCTTGCCGCCTGCGTCCCGCATAAACAAAGCGACAGTGCTGCCATCGTATACGGCGCCCGGCGCAAGCTTCCACGCGGACGTGGCAGCGCCGGCCTGCTGCGGCGACATGCCCTTCGTCAGGAGCGCACGCAGGTGGTACTGCTCGCCCGGAGTCTCCATGAACGCGTAAGAGAAGGTATGCGCCGAGGCGTCCTTTACCGGGGTGACGGTGGTTGCCGCATCCAGGTAGCCGTGCTGCTCAAACGCATTCGTCAGACGCGCCTGGGTGCTCAGCAGCAGAATCCGCGAGGCGGGTTCGTTCACCTTCAACTGCACCGCTTTGGCAATGTCGTCCGTCGCGACGCCCGGAGCGGGCGGCGGCAAGGTGAGCTTTGCTACCCGGTAGAGCAGCCCCGGAGTCGCCGCGCCGGTCAGCGCCACGGTGATCGCATCCGGCGCAACCTGCGCCGGCCCATGCACGATCGGCGTCACGCTCGCGTCGGCAAAGCCCTCATCGGCAAATGCATCCATCAGGTTCTTACGCAGGGCGTCGCCGGAGGTCTGCTCCACGTAATCGACTCCTACGAAACGTGCCCGAATCGCTTTCAGAGCGGCATCGCCGTCGAAGTCCGCGCCCTGCACGTTCACCGACGCGATGCGCACGGGCGGGGTGGCGATGCTGTAGTCGAGACCGGCCGGCCCACCGATGGATGCAACCGTCGCCTGGATGCCATGCTGCTTCAGGAACTCTTCGAGTGCGCGCTCCACCATCTGTTGCATCCCGCCCGCAATCGGCACCTCGCCGGTAAACAGGGGAACCTGCTTCTTCACCGCGGCAAGCAGTTCTTCGCGCGAGCAGAGGACGAAATTGGTAAACACCACCGGGCGCATCTGCTTGCCGGAGATCGGCACCATATTAAAGGTGAGTGCTGTCCCGGAGGTGGCGAAGGTGATGTCGGAGAAGACGCCCAGATCGCCAAGCCGCTGCGTGGCCGCGTCGAGATCGGCCTGCGTGACCGACTTGCCTGGCGCCAGCCCACTGGCCGCAAGCAGGTCGGTCTGCTGATACTGCGGAGCACCTTCGAAGCGAATGGCGCGGGGGATGAAACTCTGGCCGGACAGGCCAACCGGAAGTGCAACAATAAGGGCCGCGAAAAAGAGCTTCATTGGCGGAGAGCATAGCAGCTTCTGTTTGAGAACTGCGAGAAGTCGAAGGTGGCGGAGCACGCGCCTGTCGATCACCTTGCGACCTTCAACAGCAGGAGGATATCTCTGCTGGCATCCCCGTCCACCTTCGGCTATGCTCAAGCCAACCCACGAAATCTTGCAGGAGTCTTGAGACGATGGAGCAAACCGCCACCGCCGCACCCGCCGTCTCCCTGCCACGCACCGCCGTGCCCGGACTGCGCGGCGGAATCCTCTCGCCGACGGAGACACTGGCTCAGTCTATCTCCACCATCGCCCCGACCACCACGCCCGCCATGACCATTCCGCTGGTCTTCGCGCTGGCGGGAAACGGCACCTGGCTGGCGTACCTGTTTGCCATGGGTGCGGTGCTGCTGATCGCCTTCTGCATCAGCCGCTTCGCCCGGCACACCTCCTGCTCCGGTTCGCTCTATACCTACGCCACGTCCTCGCTCCCGTCGTGGGCTTCGGGCGTAGCCGGATGGGCGCTGCTGCTGGCCTACGTGGCCACGGGTGCCTCGGTCGCGGGCGGCTTCATCAACTACGCCAACGTCCTGCTGCAGCAGGTGAGCGGACGCACCACCAGTACAGTGCTGCTGGCGCTTGTCTGCGTCGCCGCCTCCACGTTGGTCGCTTATCGCGACGTGCAGGTCTCCGCCCGACTAATGCTTTGGATCGAAGCCGCCTCGGTGTTCTGCATCGTCGTGGTGCTGCTTCTGCTCACCTGGAAGTACGGCCTGCATGTGGATCACGCGCAACTCAGCCTGGCCGGAGTCAAGCCGTCGTCGGTGCGGCTCGGCGTAGTGCTGGCGCTGTTCAGCTTTGTGGGCTTCGAAAGCGCGACGTCCCTCGGGGTGGAGGCTCGCGACCCGCTCATCACCATCCCGCGAGCCGTGGTGCAGAGCGCCTTCTTCGCGGGGCTGTTCTTCATCGTCTGCGCCTATTTGGAAGCGCTTGGCATGGCACGGGCGCACCAGGATCTCGGGCAATCCGGCGCACCCTTCCACGTGCTTGCGGCGCTGGTGGGATTCGCCCCCTTCGGCACCCTCATCGATATCGGCGCGCTGGTCAGCATGTTCGCCTGCACGCTGGCCTGCGTTACAGCTGCTGCGCGCGTGCTGCTGATGATGGCTTGCAATGGCATTGCGCATAGTTCCATGCGCCGCACGCACGACCGCAACGCCACGCCGCATATCGCCGTGCTGGTGACAGGCTTCGCGACCATGCTCTTTCCTGTCGCCCTGGCTTTGGCCAAAGTCAGCGGAGAGACCATCTACGACTGGATG
>CAJCHN010000053.1 GCA_903970285.1 Rhodanobacteraceae bacterium
CGTGAGCTGGATTGGACGGCCGATGGGAACGTGCAGCGCGTTGATCTCGTGCTGTCCACCCGGATGCTCTGCCTTCCACATCCACTGCTTGCCCACCACGTAGATGTTCATTGCGTTGGTTGGCGGGTTGTAGATGCGAAAGTACAGCAGCGCGCCCCATACGAACGCCACTAGGAAGATCGCCAGAGGAATAATCGTCCACGTCGCCTCAAGCAGGGTGGAGCCTTCGATCTGCGTTGCTACCGGGTTACGCGCCTTGCGATAACGAATCGAGAAGCCGAAGACCAGAACCGCCACCAGCAGAACGCCGGTCAGCGTCATTCCCACCAAAAAGAAGTACAGCGCGTCCGCGTACGGCGCGATGGTAGACGCCTCGGCTGGAAAGAGCGCGGAGGCGTGCAGCCACTTCGTCAAAAACTCCCACAACACGGGACTGATAAACCTGTTCATCGTTACCCTTTATCCGCCTTGTTATAGGGGTCGGCTTTGGTCAAATCTTGCTCTCGTCCGAGCCGGATATCCCTGCGAAACATTACGAACATGAAACCGCCCAGGCCGGCCATGGTCAACATACCGCCAACCTGCACCACCCGCGCAACGATCAGCGAATGTTTATTGGTCTCCGGATCGTAGTGGTAGCAGTAGGTGAGGATGTTAGCGACCGGCGAGCCGATCTTGTTTCCGGAAGCCTCGATCAGGCCCAGCAGGATGTCCTTGGGCGAGTACTCCACGCCCAGGTAGTACTGCGCCAGCTTGCCGCTGGTGGTGACCACCTCGATCGCGCTGGCGTGGGCGTACTGCGAGAGCGTTCCGTCCGGGCCCGGAACCCGCACGTAGCCATAGCCGGTAGCCGCGGTCACCGCATCGATATCCGGCTTCTTGCCGGTAAGAAAGTGCCAGCCGTCCGCAGTTTCAGGATGTCCGTAGCGCTTGAGGTAGAAGGCCTTTTTCTTGGCGGCGAGCTGATAATCCTCGGTGGGATCAATGCTGATGACGATGACGCTGAAATCCTTGCCCGGCGTGAGTCTTACCATCTCGAGCGCGCCGGTGAGACCGTCAAGCTCTTCCGAGCACAGCATCGGGCAGTTGTAGTAGACCATCGTCAGGATCGCCGGTTTGTGCCCGAAGTAGTCGCCGAGCTTCACCGGCTGGCCGTGATCGTCGATGAACTGCGCGTCCAGCGGAAGCTGCTGGTCCAGGTGCTGCGAGACCTGCACCCCCTTGAGCACCCTGGGAAGCTGGTCGCCGGTGTTTTCTCCGGACTGCTTATCGGCGTAGGAGGACACCTGCGCGGACGCCAGTCCGCCAGCGAGCAGGCAGGCCATGGCCGCCACCCCCAGCATTCTCCGGATTGTCTGCATCTGTGTCATCCTGTGTCCTTCGCTGCCTCTCCTGCTTACCCCTGCTTCTTTATCGTAGGGCCTGGTTCTCGACCGGACGTCCGCCCTTCAAAGCGCTATTTCATCGGACGCAACTCGGCATGTGCGGCCGAAGACTCGGCCCGTCCGTAGTTCAACTTCTGTTCCCGCGCGGTCATGGCGTCCAGTTCGTATCCGGTGCGGGCGAAGCCGTCGGTCAAGGGAGCGGTCACCACGGGCTGCTTATCGTATGCCAGCTTTTCGCCTGCCTGGGCCTGGGGTGCGACCGGCAGTCCGCGCTGCGCGATCAACTGCATGGCGCGCTGAATCGGAATGCGGATCCCCGGCTGGCCGGGCATGCTGCTGTAGTGTTCGAGCAGGAGATCCTCGCGGGCGTGCAGGTCGGCGGTATCCTGATTGCCATCGTCCATCTGCAGCCGCGGGCTGGGGAAGACGGTGGTCATCTGCTGCAGTTCCTGCTGCTCCATGGCGGCGTTGCTCTTCAGGTCTTCGCGCTTCTGATGGCCCTTGACCTCAGGTCCGCCGCTTGCGTTGATGGCGACCTGCTGATGCCATCGGTTGGGTGGTCCATCCTGCTTGTTCAACGCCTCGTTGATGACGCGTCCCATCAGGAAGCAGAAGACGAAGAAGATCAGGACGAAGCCAAACAGGCCGCCCAGAAACACCACGACCCCGCTGACGTTGACGTCGGTGGTCTCGTAGCCGAGGTTCGCGCTCTCCTGACCAGGAGTCGGATACTTAATGACATCACCCGGGCCGGGGTTGTACTCAGGCTTGTTCTCGTTAGTGAGCATGTTCAGGCTCCAGCATCTCCTCGAGGTGAGGATCGTTGACGTTGACGAGGGGACGCTTCTTCAACTCGTGGAAGTAGTAGGCTGCCCATCCCGCCATCACAGCGAGCGGCACGGGGATGTAGGCGAGGATACCGAGATTGCCGGCGAGGTGCAGGTTAGCGGCTGCGTCCTTGAAGTTCGGCTCGATCAGCCAGAACATGTCGAGGCAGCGGGCGAAGATCATGAAGATGGCGAGCGCCGCAAGCCGTTTCTTGTCGCGCTTCAGGTTGCGGGAGAGCAGCAGGCAGAAGGGAATCAGCCAGTGGCAGATAAAGTCCAGGGTGCAGATGTACCACCAGCCCCCGCGCACCCGGGCCAGGTACCAGGGAATCTCGTCCGGCACATTACCCGACCAGATGATGAGAAACTCGGCGAAGGTCAGATAGATGTTGAGCATGACGAAGGCGAACGCGAATTTGCCCAGATCGTGCTGCTCGGTGGTGCGCAGCAGGGTCTTCATGGGCTCGACCTTGGAAAGCTTGATGACGGTCAGGATGCCGATCGCCAGCACGGCGAAGCCCTGGCCGACGAGGAACTGCAGACCCCAGATGGAGGAGTACCAGGTGACATCGAGCGACATGATCCAGAGCAGGGCGCCATCCGTGAGACAGACCACATAGATGAAGATGCCGGGGCCGGAGAGATTCTCAAAGCGGACGCGCCACTTATCGTAGCTGGCCATGGTCCCGCGCGCGGGGTCCGCATCGCGATCGAGTGACCACTTGTTGAGCAGGGTCGCGAAGAGAATGAGGATGCTGAAGACGACGATGGTCTGGATGGCGGCGCTGACCGGGTTGAACATGGTGTGCTTCAGGTTGGCAGTCAGCTGCTGCTCCTTGGTCATCATCCCGTGCTCGAAGGCCCACTTCGTGGCTTCGGCGTTGGGATAGGCCGCCCACTGGTACAGATACTTGGCGAAGATGCCGACGGGAATGAACAAGGCTGAGACCAGCCACAGCGTGCGTGTCATAGCCTCCAGCGGCCGCCGCAGCAGCAGACCCCATTTGCCGCCGGAGACATACTGCAGCATCAGCATGGCAAGGCTTCCGCCGGCAAAGGTAAAGCACATCATGAAGCCCAGGAGATAGGCGCGCAGAATGTGGGTTGCACCGCCGGGCACGGCGAAAAAGATGCACGAGATAAGCGCGGAGATGGCGCAGACGATCAGCGCCCGCGTGCGCCACAGGGTCAGGATCTCGGGCGACCCGAGCGTGGCCGGCAGGACCCGCGGTCCATGGTGGTGAGCCTCGTGTTGTTCATGTACAGATGACATCGTCTCAAGCCTTCATGCAGTCGATTTGTGGTTCAGTCGCGTCGCTATTGCTGCTCGGGATGGCTGGCTTTCACTTCGTTCGGACTGACCGGGTTGTACTCCGGCAGCGGATACCCGGTGCTGGTCTGGCTCTTGCCCTGATCGGAGACTTGTCCGCTCGGCTTGCCGATGTTTGCCTGAGCATGACCGATCTGGCCCTGCTGCAGAACATAGTTATCCCCTGTTGTCGTGCCTTCGACCGCGGTTGGCGGAAGCGCCCATTCGGCTGCGAAGTTAGCCGCAAAACCCTCCTGCTCGGAGATTTCGCTGAGCGGCTGCACGTGCTGGCCGGTGGCTACGTCACTCTGCTGTGCGTTCTGGCTCAACTGCAGGGCGCGGATGTAAGCCGTAATCGCCCAGCGGTCTTCGGGAGTCACCTGCGCCGAGTAGTCCGGCATGGCGCCATAGCCGTTGCTGATGACATTGAAGAAGTGGCCGAGCGGCGCTGCCTGCAGGCGCGCGGTGTGGAAGTTGCCCGCCTTGGCGTAGCCGCGCTGCACGATCATGCCGACTCCGTTGCCCACCCGCGAGTGGCAAGGCGTGCAGTAGATGTTGTATTGCTCCTGGCCGCGGGCCAGCACGTCCATGGTCACAGGAAACGGCATGGCGTTGCCTTCAGCGCCGTTCATCATGCCGGTGTAGAAGTAGCTGGTCTGGTCAAGCTGCCCGCGCGCCACCGTATTCTCGACCTGCGGGCGCACCGAACGGCCATCGGCGAAGAAGGTGGTGCCGCGCTGCGGGTAGAACTTGGGCTGGTTGTGCATGTCCTGCCGGCAGCCTGAAAGCAAGAGACAGCCTGCCAGCGAAGTGCCGAGAACGATCCTGGCTCGGGTTGTGGCGCGAGTCGACATCGGGATTTCCTTTTTCTTGTACGCCAGCCTCAATGCTCTACCTCCACAACCGAAACCGGGGTGAACTGCTCCAGAAAGGCGCGGGTTTCGCCCAGCGAAAACTTCGGATCGAAGGCCTCGATGCAGAGGAAGAATTTATCGGTCGTGGCCCCGTTGCGGAAGTTGGGCGCGTTGAAGACCGGGTGATAGGTCTGCGGGAGGCCGTTGAGGGCGATCATGCCGAAGCCGGCGGAGAGACCGGCAAACAGGATCGTCCATTCGTACGCGGGGATGATGAACGCCGGCCAGCTCCACAGAGGGCGCCCGGCAATGTTCAGAGGGTAGCCCCAGACGTTGATCCAGGTCTCCATCAGGAAGGCGGTGGTCAGACCCATGAGACCGCCGAGCAGGGTGAGCAGCGGAACCCGGGTCTGGTGGAAGCGCAACGCCTCCGCGGCTTCCTCCACCGGATACGGCGTGTAACACTCCATCCGCCGATAACCGGCCTCGTACGCCTTCTCGGTGGCGTGAACCAGTTCGCTCGGCGTGTTGAATTCAGCCAGAAACCCGTAAACTCCCTCACGCGGCGGCATTAGACAGTCTCCTGAATGACAACTTCAGCATCTTCTCCGCCGCGCCGGATCTTGGTCTGCGGAAGCATCATGCGAATCTCGGACATGGGGATCATGGGCAGGAAGCGGACGAAGAGGAAGAAGAGCACGGTGAACAAGCCCATGGTTCCGACGTAGATCATGTAGTCCCACTTCGTGGCCCGGTAAGTTCCCCAGCTCGACGGCAGGTAATCGCGGTAGAGACTGGTCACGACGATGACGAATCGCTCAAACCACATACCTGTGTTCACGATCAGCGACAGGATGAAGAGGAACGTCACATTCACCCGCAGCTTGCGCGACCAGAGGGTGGTGAGCGGGATGGCGATGTTGGTCAGGATGAGGATCCAGTACGCCCAGCCCATGGGCCCGAACATGCGGTTCCACATCATGAAGAACTCCCAGTGGCTGGCCGAGAACCACGACATGAAGACCTCCATGCCATAGCCGTAGGCCACGATGCCGCCGGTCCCGATCATCACCTTGGCCATGTTGTCCAGGTGGCGCAGGGTGACGAGATCCTCCAGGTGGTAGAACTTGCGCAGCGGGATGGCCAGTGTCAGCACCATGGCGAAGCCGGAGTACACGGCGCCAGCGACGAAGTAAGGCGGGAAGATGGTGGTATGCCAGCCCGCCAGGGACGCCACGGCGAAGTCGAAGGAGATGACCGTGTGAACGGAGAGCACCAGCGGTGTGGAAAGCCCTGCGAGCAGCAGGGAAGCCGACTCATAGCGGATCCAGTGCCGGGTCGAACCGCGCCAGCCCAGCGACAGCAGGCCGTAGAAGTACTTCGCCAGCGGCAGCGTCGCACGGTCGCGCAGCGTGCCGAAGTCCGGGATCATCCCGATATACCAGAAGACGATCGAGATGGTCGCATAGGTCGACACCGCGAAGACGTCCCAGGCCAGCGGCGACCGGAACTGCGGCCACACGTTCATCGTGTTCGGATACGGGAACAGCCAGTACGCCAGCCATGGCCGGCCGACGTGGATGAGCGGGAAGGTTCCGGCGCAGACCACGGCGAAGATGGTCATCGCCTCGGCGAAGCGATTGATGGAGTTGCGCCAGGTCTGCTTGAACAGCAGCAGGATGGCCGAGATCAGCGTGCCGGCGTGACCGATACCGATCCACCAGACGAAGTTGATGATGGCGAAGCCCCAGGCGCCGGGGATGGTGACGCCCCAGATTCCAACGCCCTTCAGGAACAGCCACGTGATGCCGATGACCACGCCGGTCGCTACGCCGCCGGCGACGACCAGGCCGAAGAACCAGCCCAGCGGCGTGTTCGAAGTCAACACGATACTGGCGATCTTCTGCGTGACCGACTTGAAGTTATGGCCGGGCGCGATCACCGCATACTCGCCCGTGGTCGGGTCGATCATGGGATCCAGGCTCGGATCGTGTGTGGGTTTGGTCGCCATTAGACAAGCTCCGGATTCGGGTTGATGACGCCTGCAATGTACGTGGTGCGCGGGCGGAAGTTCAGGTCGGCCAGCACCGGGTAGTTGCGTTCCTGGGCCTTGCGCTTCGCGACCTTGCTGCTGGCATCGTTAATATTGCCGAAGACGATCGCTTCTGTCGGGCACGACTGCTGGCAGGCGGTCACAATCTCGCCATCGCGCACCGCGCGGTTCTCCTTGTCGGCGTCGATCTTGGCATACTCGATGCGCTGAATGCAGTAGGAGCACTTCTCCATGACGCCACGCGAACGCACCGAGACGTCGGGGTTGCGCATGAACTTCAGGCTCTCGGACTCATAGTCCGAATAAAGCAGGAAGTTGAAGCGGCGCACCTTGTACGGACAGTTGTTGGAGCAGTAGCGCGTGCCCACGCAGCGGTTGTACACCATGGTGTTGATGCCCTCCGGCGTATGCACCGTCGCTCCCACCGGACAGACCTGCTCGCAGCCGGCATTTTCGCAGTGCTGGCACATCATCGGCTGGAAGTGCGCCTTGGGAGCGTGCAGGTCGCCCTCGAAATAGGTGTCGATGCGCAGCCACTGCATGTTGCGGCCGATCTTTACCTGTTCTCGTCCGACCACGGCGATATTGTTTTCGGCATAGCAGGCGACGATACAGGCATTGCAGCCGATGCAGCTGTTCAGGTCGATCGCGAGTCCCCATTTGTTCTGGGTGATCTGCGAGGAGGCGTCCTTGTGGTCGTACTGCCAGGCCCAGCCGAACATGCTGTCGTCCGGCTTCGGAACCTCGCCCTGCGGACCGTAGCCAACCTTGTTGACCAGCGTTTCGCTCGCGCCTTCCTGCGCATATCCCGGCTTTTCGCGAGCTTCGGTGACGGTCGCATAGCGGATGATCGAGCGCTCTTCCGCCTCGTGGCCCGGCAGCGAGTAGGTTCCCTTGGTGTCGAACAGCTTCTGTTCCAGGTCGTGCTGGGCATACGCGCCGCGGTGCTCGATGGAGTGAACCTTGGTCACGCACAGGTCGTACGTTCCCTTGCCGCGCGTCACCTTCAGGCCCGAGGCCATCAGCGGTGCGTCGCTGGTGCGCAGGGTGTACGCGTTGAAGCCGACGCCCGAGCCTACGCGGCCGGCATCGCTGCGTCCAAAACCGAGATGCACGGTGACCACGTCGTCGGGATGGCCGGGCACCGCCAGCACCGGGGCAATCACCTTGCGGCCGTTCAGTTCGAGCTCGATCGCCTCGTTCTCGGCGATGCCGAGCTTCTCGAGCGTGTCCAGGCTGACCAGGGCGGCGTTGTCCCAGCTCATGCTGGTCACCTGCTTGGGCAGCTCCTGCAGCCAGCCGACGTTGGCATAGCGGCCGTCGTAGAGGGAACCATCGGGCTTGAACGAGATTTCCATGCCACCTGACGCAGCGCCGCTCGCCAGGGGAGCTGCGCTGGCGGCTGGTGCTCCACTCTTCGGGGTGAATGCTGTGCCGTCGACCCAGCCATCGTGCAGCGCCTTGCGCCACCCGGCCTCGAAGTCGCCGCTCTTGATGTAGTTCTTCGCGTTTGCCTTCACCACGTCGAAGGCCGAAGCCTGCGGATTGTCAAGCAGACCCTGGAAGATGTCGTGCGCCGAGTGCCCGCCATAGAGCGGCTCGATCATCGGCTGGATGATCGTCAGCGTGCCGTCATAGGCGCGCGCATCCGACCACGATTCCAGGTAGTGCGCCTGGTTGATATGCCACATCGAGATCGAGCCGGTTTCGTCCAGCAGGTCGCCCAGGTGGACCGTCACGGGAACCCTGTTGAACGCGGCCGCGAACTCCAGGTCAGCCGGTGCGTTGTAGATCGGGTTTACCCCGAGCGTCACCAGCCACTGCACCTTCCCCGACTGCATATCGCCGACCAGCGACTTGAAGTCGGCAAGCTGTTCGGTCGGCAGCGGGTTCACCGTCTCGGTGTACACCACAGTCTGCCCCACTGCGCCCAGGCTCTGGTTCAGCTGGTAGGCGGCGGCATGGACTGCGGGAGAAGCTTGCTCGCCAGGAATCACCACGCACTTCCCACCTGAAGCCCGTAGGTCCTTCTGCAGCGCGGCCAGGAAGGCCGCTGCGTCCGGGTTCGAGAAGCTGCCCGCTCCGCCACCACCCGCAAGCGCACTGGCGAAACCTGCGATCTCGCTTGGCTTCAGCGCCAGCCGGTGCTCCGCCTTGAAGCCGGTGACGGTGGGCATGGACTCGATCACGTAGAGCCGGTTCATCACCTGGTTTGGCTGGCCGGCGTCATACCGGTGCCGTTCCGCATAAGCGGCCGCCAGTGGCAGGAATCCGGGATGGGCAATGCCGCCCAGGAAATCTGCGTCCAGCGAAACGATGATGTCGGCCTTCTCCAGGTGGTACTGCGCGTCCGTATAGCTGCCAAAGGCCGCTTTGGACGCGGCGCGGGAGGAATCCTGGTTGACTGGCTCCCACTGCACCAGCCTGGCGCCGGGATAGGCCTTCTGCACGGCCTGCCACTGCGCCGCGAGCGTGGGAGACGTGATGGTCGCGCTCAGGAAGTAGATGCCGTTGCCGCCGTTCGCCTTCGCGGCTGCCAGCAATTGCTGCTGGAACGTGCCGAACTCGCCGGCAAACCCCTTGTAGCGAACCTCGTGCGAACGGTCTGGATCGTAGAGACCAAGCAGGGTACCCTGGGTGATCGGATCGGACTTACCCTTCGACACGGGATGATCGGGATTACCCTCAAGCTTGATCGGGCGAAACGCATCCGACTTTACCAGCACCGGAAGCGCGCCCGTGGGGAAGGGATGTGCCGTCGCGAAGTACATGGGACGGCCGAGGACCAGGTCCTCCGGCTGCCGGATATACGGATAGATCGGCTCATCCGGCTGCTTGGTGCAGCCAGCCAGGCCGGCCAGGGCAAGCGAGGCGCCCATGACCTTCAGGAAGCCGCGCCGGGAGACTCCGTCGACCAGCTCGCCCTGCGCAAAACCACCATTCGCAAGCCGCGGAAACTCCTCCGCCATCAACTCGTCGAACTCCCTGGTCGCAGCCAGCTCATCCAGGTTCTTCCAGAACCGGCGTCCGGTCTTTCCGGCAAGTTTCGCCCGCACTGCGTCCAGCGTCAGTTTCTCGGCCGGCGCCGGTGCGATCGCGGTCACAACCTGTGCCGTGCCCTGAACCATCTCGTCTTGATTCGCCATAATCTCCAGCGTCTTGTCTGCTCCGTTCGTCCGGTCGCTCATCGGTGGCATACCTCGCAGCTCGAGAGCTCATTCGCGTTGCGAAGGTGGTATTGCGCCGTCAAGTAGGTCCCCAGCTCAGCCTGGCTGGTGAACTTGTGATAGCTGACCGGCAGCGGCATCGAGGCGGGCGGAGGATCGGACACGGTCTGATTCTCGCCCTCCGTCGCATTGGGGCTGCCCATCGTTCCGGAATGCGCCTGGCTCATGCTCGCCGGCCCCACCGTAAACTGCTGCAGCATGGCAACGTTCGGGTTGTTGCCGGTCGGGTCCGTCGTGGTGCAGCTCACCGCCTGGGCGGTCGGAGCGCGCATCCCATCGACGTATCCGCCGTTGGCACTTCCGTTTTCCGCCGTCTCCGCGCACCATACAGGTTTGCCGGTGGACGGGCCATTCCACGCCATGTTGTAGATTTCGCTGGTGGGCCGCAGGTTGACCGACGGATTGCGATGGCAGTTCAGGCACCACTCCATCTGCAGGGAGTTCTGCTGATACATCAAAGGCATCTCGTCCACCCGGCCATGACAGCTGGCACAGCCGATCCCTTTATTCACATGGATCTGGTGATTGAAATACACGTAATCCGGAAGATCGTGGATGCGAATCCAGTTGATCGACTCGCCGGTCGCCCAGCTATGCCGGACAGGCTGCAGCAACTCGGCATTGGTCCAGATCTGCGCATGGCAGTTGATGCAGGTCTTGGTCGGCGGAATTCCAGCGTAGCTCGACTTCTCCACCGACGTATGGCAGTACTGGCACTGCAGGCCGAGCCCTTCCACGTGGTGCTTGTGGCTGAACGGCACCGGCTGGTCCGGACGCTGGCCCTGCCGCGTCACCCACGGGGAACGCTGCAGTTCATTGAGGCCAACGCCGAGCGCGATAACGATAAGGCCGGTGAGCACCAGACTCGCCCGGGCCAACGCGTTCGAACTGCGGTCAAAAACTTGCGCCATGAGTGCTTCCTGCTTCCTCTGCGTCTAAATGCCAAGCCCTTCCACAGGGCCAGGTATTGTGCTGCCTCCGGGCGGTCTCAAGTCCGGTCGCGCCCTCAAATCCGCAGGCATTCGCCTGGTCCTACACGTCTACGGTCATGCCCAGAACAGAGCTGAAAGAGCCCGGACACAAAAGGCGTCGGTGGGGTTCCAGTTCTTGGAGCTTTCAATATAGCAGCCGTCTTTCCCGTCCATTGTGATGGCGTTCACTGCCTCCGGCTTTTTTTCACCAGCGCCCTTCGATTATCGAAAACGTTGCCTTTGCAGGACACAACATGTCGTGCCTGAAGGCAGATACACCACACAACCCACGGTCACTCTTTGATCAACAGGTCCTGTACTCCCGAGTCCTATAACCGAACAAGCCGGCCCATGCCGGGATTTACTCTTGCTCCACCATGCCGAGAACTCACCAGCGGTCCCGTTCGCCCGCCTACGATCGTCACCTCGCAGTCCAGCAGATCTCCCGGAACGACCCTCGGCTGGCCCGCCTGATCGAACGCGCCGGTCCCTTCACCCTGAAGCTCGCCAGCGCGCAAACTCCCTTCGAGGCGCTGCTTGAAAGCATCATCTACCAGCAACTACACGGCAAGGCTGCTGCCGCTATCCACGCGAAACTGCTGACCAGCTTCCACCCTATCTGTGGTCCAGGTCAACACCCATCTGCACAACATCTGTTGGAATGCCCCAACGAGCAGCTGCGCGCCGCCGGCCTCTCCCATAACAAGTCGCTCGCCCTGCGCGATCTCGCCGCCAAGACGGTCGACGGCACCGTCCCCTCGCTCGCCCGGATCCGGCGCATGTCCGACGAGGACATCATCGAACACCTGACCCAGGTGCGCGGCGTCGGACGCTGGACGGTGGAGATGTTCCTGATCTTTCGCCTCGGACGCCCGGATGTTCTGCCCGTCTCCGACTACGGCATCCGCAAAGGCTTTGCGCTTACCTTCGGCAAGCTGAAGCCGGCCGACAAGGTGATCCCGGCGGACCTTCCCAAGCCGGCAGAGATCGAGAAACGTGCAGAGAAATGGCACCCCTGGTGCTCGGTCGCGAGCTGGTACCTGTGGCGCGCATGCGACCTGGCCAAGCCGTCGCCAAAGATCCAAGGCAAATAACCTGCGAGGGCGCGGCGGGCTTGGGTGTTCCGCAGCAGCCAGCCATCTTCCTTTCCCCTGTGACGTTCTCCCGCGCCGGAATCCCAGGTCAATGAACGCCGTCCCTCCTTCGTCGCAGCAAACAGGAACTCTCCCGTGGCGCGACAGCATGTCCTTTGTCGCATATGCTGGAAGCGCATGGGGATGGTCTGATTGCCGCCTTCGCAGCCGATCCCTGCGTCTTCGCCCATCTGGACCGCCTTCCCTCCCTGCATGCGTTAGCATCCAATCGAAAACAAATGCCATCCGCCGCAAAACTCGCTGCTGCTGCTCCCGCCCTGCCAGCCGCCGCCTCTGCCCCGGCGCAAACCCGCTTCGTCTGTGTTCACGGCCACTTCTACCAGCCTCCGCGTGAAAATCCGTGGCTCGAAACCGTGGAAGTGCAGGATTCCGCCGCCCCATATCACGACTGGAACGACCGCATTACCGCCGAGTGTTACGCCCCCAACGGCGCCTCGCGAATTCAGAACCAGCACAACGAGATTGTCCGCATCGTCAATAACTATGCACGGATGAGCTTCAACTTCGGCCCCACCCTGCTCTCCTGGCTGCACGACAAGGCGCCGCGCACCTATCACATGATCCTCGAAGCCGACCGGGTGAGCGCTGCGCGCTACAGTGGCCACGGCTCGGCGCTCGCGCAGGTCTACAACCACATCATCATGCCGCTCGCGAATACCCGCGACGCCCTTACTCAGATCCGCTGGGGCATCGCCGACTTCGAGTTCCGATTCGGGCGCAAACCCGAGGGCATGTGGCTCGCCGAAACTGCCGCCAACCGGCATACGCTCGACCTGATGGCGCAGGAGGGAATCAAGTTCACCGTCCTCGCGCCCAATCAGTGCGCCCGCATCCGTCCGTTGCTCCCGTCTGGCGTCGCACCGCCGCCCTGGACGGAGACCCCTGAAGCCAGCGTCGACCCCAGCCAGCCTTACCTCGTCCGGCTGCGCGAAGGCCGGTCGCTCGCCATCTTCTTCTACGACGGACCCGCCTCCCGCGCCATCGCCTTTGAAGGTCTGCTCAATTCAGGCGAAAAGTTTGCCGAACGCCTGCTCGCCGGCTTTTCCGCATCGCCGAGCTCCGGATTCCCGTTCGCCGCCCAGCCCTCCCCTGTTCGTCCAGGCGCTACCGGCAACGGCTCCGCCCAGCTCTCGCATGTTGCCACCGACGGTGAAAGCTATGGACACCACCACCGGCACGGCGAGATGGCACTCTCCTACGCCATGCACACCATTGAGGAAGGCGACCGGGCTGCTCTCACCAATTACGGCGAGTTTCTCGCGAAGTTCCCGCCCACCTTCGAGGCCGAGATCGTGGAAGATACCTCCTGGTCCTGCGCGCACGGCGTCGAACGCTGGCGCTCCGACTGCGGCTGCAACGGCGGCAAGCCAGGCTTCAATCAACAGTGGCGCAAACCCCTGCGCGACGCGCTCGACTTCCTCCGCGACAGCACGGCGCCGCTCGCCGAAAAGCTCGCCGACGGACTCTTTCTCGATCTTTGGGCCGCCCGCGACGCCTACATCCACGTCGTGCTCGACCGCTCCCCGGAGTCGCTCGAATCCTTCTTCGCCACCCACGCCACCCACGTCCTCCATGCGGAAGAGCGAACCGCCGCGCTCGAATTGATGGAACTCGAACGCCACACCCAGCTCATGTACACCTCGTGCGGCTGGTTTTTCGACGAAATCTCCGGCATCGAAACCGTGCAGATCATCGCCTACGCCGGCCGTGTCCTGCAGCTTGCGGCCAAGCTGTTTGCCGACCGCACCCGCTTCGGAGACGCCGGCCACGCTCTCGAGGTCGAGTTCCTGCGCATTCTTGCGCAAGCCATTCCCAACGTTGCCGAGTTCAGAAACGGCGCCGAGATCTACGACCGCTACGTCGGCGGCATGAAGATCGGCCTCGAGCAGGTCGGCGCCCACTACGCCATCTCCTCCATCTTTCGCGCCTACCCCGAGGACGGCGAGCTGTTCTGCTTCTCGCTCCACCGCGACACGCACGAAGTCTTCGCCTCCGGCCGCGGCAAAGTCGCCCTCGGCCGGGCGCGCGTGCGCTCGCGCATCACCGAGGAGACCGAGGAGATCTGTTACGCCGTACTCCACCTGGGCGATCAGAATCTCTCCGCCGCGGTCCGCCGCTACACCCCGTCCGACGCCGAAGCCTTCACCACCTTCTCCGCGGATGTCCGCGCCGCCATCCGCAAGGCCAATCTGCCCGAGGTCATCCGCCTGATCGACCGCTTCTTCGCGCGAGGCCCCTATCCCAACGCAGACCGGCGCGCCCGTCCCGCCGAAGCCGCTCCCGGCCACATCGCGCTCGATCCCGGCAGCATCGCGCCGGGCCAGATGGAAGAGCTCCAGGCAGCGGCCGGCGCCGGAGCTCACGAGCCTGCACCCGCGCCCGCGACCCACCCGGCCGGCGACGCCCCTATCGTCTACTCCCTCACCTCGCTCTTTGCCGACGAGCAGCATCGCATTCTGAATTCGATCCTGAACCAGACCGTCGGCGAGATGGAGGATTCGCTTCGCAAGATCTACGAAGATCATGCCTCGCTGCTGCATTTCCTTACCGAGTCCGGCATGAATCCGCCGCCCGCGCTGGCCCTCGCCGCCAGCTTCGCCATCAACGCCAGCCTGCGCCGCGCGCTCGAGTCCGCCGAATTCGACTCCTCGCTCATCGCCGACCTGCTCGCCCGCGCCGCCAACGATCACGTCACGCTCGACACGCACATCCTTTCTTTCTCTGCGGGCCAGCGCATGAAGCGCGCCATGGTGCGCCTGGAAGCGGCGGCCGCCGAGCAGAACTCCGAAGTCTCGCTCAGCGCCCTGTATGCCGCTCTGGACGTCGCCCACTGCCTCCGCACCATGCCCTTTGAGGTAGTGCTCTGGCAGGCGCAGAACATCTGGAACGACCTGCTGCAGCGCTCCGACTCCACCTACTGGTCGCCCGAGTGGAAGGCCGGCTTCAAACAGCTCGGCGAAGCCATGAACATCGCCGTCGACGAGCTGGTCGTCGAAGAAGGCGTCGCCGCCTTCTGACGCATGCCCCGGATTGATCTGTCGTTCCCCAGCGCAGCGGACGTGGAAGAGCGCAGCGGACGTGGAAGAGCGCAGCGGACGTCGAAGAGCGCAGCGGACGTGGAAGAGCGCAGCGGACGTGGAAGAGCGCCGGCGCCCTCTGGCCAGGCCTTGCCTGCTCCACCGCAGCATGAGATACCGCGCCTTCCGGTGCCCCCCGGATACCCGCCGTCACGCCGCAGAGCGGAGGAACCCGTGTGACCAACCAGAGCGCCCCCGCGCCTTTCCGTCCCAGAAAATACCTTGCAGCTTTTGCCTGCCGGGCTGGGGGTTAGCTCCGCCAGTGCAGTTCCACCGGACCCTCGAGCGGATGCTTTCCACCTCCGCTCAGCCGCGCCTGCTTCAGCGCGAAGTACCACTTCGCTGGCTTGTCCGCATCGTCGATCAGCATCAGCGCCGGGTGAAAGCGCAGCCCCTGTGCCTGCTCGATCATGGTCTGCTGATCCTGGCGCACGAAGCGCGCCCCGAAGAAGGTCGCGATCGAAGTCACGAACGGCACATGGTAGAACACGTTCCAGGCCGCGATCACGTCGATCCGGCAGGTCGAAGGCGTCACCGGCGTGACCGTTGTCAGGCTGGAAAACCACTTTTCGCCGCAGCGGATGGTCTCGAAGCGCCGGTTCGGCAACACGAAGTCGATGGTCGTCGTGATCGGCTCGCCGTACACGCCCAGCAGCTTGTACGGCGCTGAGTTGCCCGAAGGCGCGTGCGCCGACATGCGGAAGCCCTCTTTTATGGGCTCGAAGTGCTTGGTCTTCTGGTGAATCGAGGCTCGCGAGCGCCACCACCAGGCCTGGTGCACAAACGGTCCATGCGCCGGGTCCATCAGGCCGATGATTCCGTGGTCCACGTTGCACGGCAGGTCGGCCGTCAGATGCGCGCTGCGGAACCTGGCTGAGAACTTCGGCAGCTCCGGCACCGGCGGAAGTTCGCCCGCGACCCTTCCCGCTCCGGCCTGCGGAAGGTAAACCCACGCGAATCCATCGCGCTCCCGGCATGGATAGCTGGTCGCGTAGATCTTCGTCGGCTCAAGGATGTCGAAGGTTGTAAGCGATGGAATCTCGGTGCATTGGCCTGAACACGGCTCGAACTTCCACCCGTGGTACTTGCACTGGACGCTCTCGCCATCGAACCACCCTGCCGAAAGCGGAATACCGCGGTGCGGACACAGGTCCTTCATGGCAAAGATCGAGCCGTCCGACTTGCGCCCCAGCAGCAGCGGCACGCCCAGCAGCAGCGTGGTAGACGCACGGCCCTTGCGCAGCGACCCGACACGCGCCGCCGGATACCAGTCGCCAAAGATGAGTTCCGCCGGCGGGCCGGCAGGGTTGGAAGCGTCCACTCGCCCATGATACCGGCGCATGTAC
This sequence comes from Rhodanobacteraceae bacterium, assembly GCA_903970285.1. Lineage (GTDB taxonomy): Bacteria > Acidobacteriota > Terriglobia > Terriglobales > Acidobacteriaceae > Edaphobacter. The sequence continues at coordinate 16,204 of CAJCHN010000053.1, forward strand.
CCTTGAAGTGTGATCAGGGTCTCCGAGCCGACCAGAAGCCGCCTCATCCTGCTTGCCTTGTGGCTGATCTTCTACGGCTCATTCACCCTCTTCGCTCCGCCGCTGCTGGACGACGCCGATTCCGTCCATGCCGAAGTCGCCCGCGAGATGCTGATGCGGCACGACTTCGTGACCCTCTATGCGAACGGCATCCGCTACCTCGAAAAAGCTCCGCTGTTCTACTGGGCGATAGCCGCCAGCTTCAAGGTCTTCGGCGTCTCGACCGCCGCGTCTCGGCTTCCGCTTGCCCTGGGCGTGCTGCTGCTTGCCCTGCTGCTCGAAAGCTTTGCACGACGCGCCTGGATCTCGCCGGGCGCCGGCCTCTATGCCGGACTGATCACGCTCTCCAGCTTTGGCATCTTTATCTTCTCTCGGATCAACATTCCGGACGTGCTGGTCTGCGACTGGCTGGTGCTCGCGCTTTACGTGTTCTGGCGGACCGAGCCGATGGCGAAACCGTCACGCAAGCTCTGCTGGACCTTTGCCGCCGCCTGCGCGCTCAATGTCCTGACCAAAGGCCTGATCGGCATCGTCTTCCCGACAGCGATCGTGCTGCTGCATCTGCTCGCAACCCGCGGCGTTCGCGCCGGCGTTGCGCGCATCCGCCAGCTTCACCCGGTCTCCAGCCTTGCGATGTTCCTGCTGTTCGCGGTTCCGTGGCATGTTCTGGCGGCGCGCGCCAACCCGACCGAAGGCCATCCCGGCGGCCTGACCTGGGCCCACGGGCACTTCTCCGTGCCGCTTCCGACGGACGGAAACGTGCATGGCTGGGCGTGGTTCTACTTCGTGAACGAGCAGGTTCTGCGCTATCTGAATCTGCGAGTCCCGCGGGATTACGACACCGTCCCGCTCTGGCTCTTTCTCGGCTTGATCTTCGTCTGGCTGCTCCCCTGGTCGGCGTTTCTGCCGGGAGCCCTGTCCCGCTCACTGCCGTGGCGGGACGCCAATTTCCGGGCGCGGCTGCGCTCGCTTCGTCTCAAAGATCGAGAGCGCACGAGCGTCCTGTGGTTGATCTGGGCTCTCCTGCCGCTGGCGTTTTTCTCGCTGTCCACGCGCCAGGAATACTACGTCCTGCCATCGCTGCCTCCCTTGATCCTGCTGATTGTGCGCGAACTCGTTCGCCGCCGTCCATCGCGGCATTTGGAACTGGCAGGCCAGCTGATGCGAGGGTTCGGACTCGCTGGCGGAAGCTTCAGCGCCTTCTTCCTGATCTTTGCCAAAGCACCCGCCGCCCACACCGATCTTTCCACGTTGCTTTCACAGAACCCCGCAGACTACGCGATGTCTTTCGGCCACTTTCTGGACCTGAACGCCACCTCGCTTGGACTCTTCCGCATATGCCTCTGGCTGGTCCTGATCGCGTCGGTGGGGGGCTCACTGGCGTACCTCGGCCTGCGCCGCACCGGTCGACGGCACGCCGCCCATCTCGCTCTCGCGGCTGCGTCCTTCATCTTTCTCTTCGCGGCCTGGAAGGCGTTGGTGATCTTCTCGCCAACCCTGACCTCCGAGCAGCTGGCCCGCGCCATAGCGCCGCAGCTTCGCCCGCAGGATATGGTGGCGATTCACGGCGAGTACGAGGCCGGCAGCACCCTCGGTTTCTACCTGCGCAGAGACGACCTGCATCTGGTCGAGGGCCGCAGCTCGAACCTGTGGTACGGCTCGTTCTTCCCCGACTCGCCAAAGATCTTCGAGACGCGCGAAAGCATCGCCCGGAAGTGGTCCGACCCGCAGCGCATCTTTCTGTGGCAGGATCCTTCGGATCAGGAGCGCCCGCCCCTGGCGTTGCCGGGACGGGTCTTCGTGATCGCCAGCGGCGGTGGAAAACAAATCCTCTCCAACCAGCCGAATCGCTAGCGCCGGTCCCGCGGGGTGCCTCTACACTGGCTGCACTATGCCATGCCCACCCGATGAGCTACGCCACGTGACGCTGTTTTCGCTGCTGGATGACCACGAGCTTGCCGTGCTTGCCGCGCAGGTCGAGCTCCGGCGGTTTCCCCCGCGCCAGCCCATCTACCGGTTGGGCGAGCCAGGAGAGTGCGCGTACATTCTGCTGTCGGGGCGGGTGCGGATCACCACCTTCGACCAGGACCAGCAGGAGGTGCAGCTGACCGAACCGGGCCCCGGGGATCCGTTCGGTTTCGCCTCCATGCTGGACCAGACGAATCATCAGACAGCGGCGATGGCGATCGAAGAGACCGCCTGCGTCGAGATCGACCGGCACGATATTGCGGTGCTGCTGCAAAGGCAGCCGATGGCCGGTCTCGACATGATGACGGTACTGGCGCGGCAGTTCCACGAGTCGCAGCGGATGGTTCAGTTGCGCGCCGAGCGGAACCCCAACCAGATCATCGAGGAGGAGGAGACGATGGGCGAGCAGGTTGCAGATCGGGTGGCGTCCTTCGGTGGTTCGTGGACCTTCATCATCCTGTTTGCCGTGGTGCTGATCGGGTATACCGCGGCGAACGTGATCCTGCAGGGCCGCGCCTGGGATCCCTATCCGTTCATCCTGCTGAACCTGTTTCTGTCGATGCTGGCGGCGATCCAGGCGCCCGTGATCATGATGAGCCAGAACCGGCAGGACAAGAAGGACCGGCTGCGGTCGGAGCTGGACTTCGACGTGAACGTGCGGGCAGAGAGCGAGATTCAGACGCTCTCGCGGCGGCTCAACCTGCTGCACGAGAAGCTGGACGATGTGCACGAGCACCTGAT
>CAJCHN010000054.1 GCA_903970285.1 Rhodanobacteraceae bacterium
AGGTGATAGAGCGGGCGCCAGACCAGCCGGTTGGTGGTGACGACCATCAGCGAGATGAGGATGGTGCCGAGCAGGAGGATGGGGAAGGCGCCGTCGGCGGTCGCCTGGCTGATCTGCGAGCCCAGGCCGAGCGTGGTCAGGATGCGTCCATTGAGCGAGAAGTATTCGGCGATGATGCTGGCGTTCCAGGCTCCGCCTGACGCCGTGACCATGCCGGTGATGAGGAAGGGGAAGATGCCGGGGAGGATCACTTTTCTCCAGCGTTCGAGCGTGGAGAAGCGGAAAAGCGTAGCGACCTCCTTGAGGTCGTTGGGAATAGCCATGGCGCCGGCGATGACGTTGAAGAGGATGTACCATTGCGTGCCGAGCAGCATCAGCGCGATCGAGCCGCTGCCGAGGCCGCCGCCGAGTTTGACCAGCGCGAGGAGGATGACCGGGAAAAGCGCGGTCGCGGGAACCGAGGCCGCGATTTGGGCGAGCGGCTGCGCCAGCTTGGCGAGCCGCGGGTGAAAGCCGATGGCAACGCCCACGGGGATGGTCCAGGCAGCGGCGAGCGCCAGCGACAGGTTAACGCGGAGAAACGTGGCAATGGCGCCCTTGAGCAGTTCGAGATATTCGGCGGCGGTCACCGGCCGGAGCAGCACCACGGCACGGCTGGCGGCAAAGACCACCGCCACTCCAACGATTGCCAGCAGCAGCCATGGCACGAAGCGGCCGGTGGTGCTCTCATGCGTCTCGGCGTGGGCGGCGAGCCGGGCCATGCGCTCCGTGCGGCGGTGCGCCAGGCGCTCGTAGATGGCCTCGTTGAGCGGCTGCGTGGTGTGACGCGCGAGCGCGGCGAGGGCGTTCGAATGGGTGAGCAGGTGCAGGATGGGGGAGGTAACGCGTTGCGAGCTTTCCACCTGCTCGAACTTGAACTTGTCGCTCCAGGTGATGAGCGGACGCCAGATGAACTGGTCGGTGGCGACGATGATGGCGATCATGGTGAACAGACCCCAGGCGATCGCGGCTCCATTGCCGGCGTCGGCCGCGGTCTGCAGGTAGGAGCCGAGGCCGGGCAGGCGGAAGTCCTTGGTGCCGAAGTGGAACATCTCGCAGGCCATGAGAAAGAACCACGCGCCGGCGACCGACATGATGGAGTTCCAGACCAGGCCGATGGCGGCGTAGGGCAGCTCCAGTTGGACCAGGGTCTGAAAGTGCGAGTAGCGATAGACGTGGGTGGCCTCGCGCAGTTCGCGGGGGATGCTCTTGAGCGAGGAGTAGAAGCTGAAGGCCATATTCCACACCGCGCCGGTGAAGATGAGCACGATGGCGCCGAGTTCGACCCCGAGGTGGCGGGTGGGGAACAGGCTGATCATGGCCAGCATGACCGGCGGCAGGAAGCTGAGCACAGGAATGGACTGCATGATGTCGAGGGCGGCGATCATGAACGCCTCGACCCGCTTGTTATAGGCCGCCATGTAGCCATAGCTCACGGCAAACACCAGGCTGAGCACGTACGCGAGAAAGATGCGGACGACGGAGTAGAAGGCGTAGAGCGGCAGCGCGCGCGGGCTGAGCGAGACGATCATCTGCTCGGAGGGCGGCCCGGCCCAGAGCATGGCGATGCGCACGATCGCATAGAAGACGGCGAGTCCGATGGCGGCCACGCAGAGGTCCAGCACGAAGGGCCAGCTGCGCTGGAAGACCTGGGTGCGCGCAAGCGTCTCGCGCCCGGAGATATTGGAGAAGCCTTGCGGAAAGCTGCCCATTCGTCTGTCTACTCCTCGCTTTCGGCCATGGCTTCTTCGGTTTCGTCCATCTCGCCGGAGAGCCGCTGCGCCTGGATGAAACGCCGGCGGGAGGCGTCGAAGTCGAAAAGTTCGGCATAGCGGCCCCAGCTGATGGCGGTTTCGAGCTGGCGCAGAGTCTCTTCTTCGCTGAACTGCTCATCGAGGACGTCGTGGAAGAACTCCTCGGAGACAGAGCCGTCGGACTTGGTCTCGACCGCTCGAACGATCTGGCGCAGCAGCAGGACGTTTTCCACGGCGGCTTTGCGGAAGACTTCTTTCTGATGGAGGATTTCGGAGTTGGCGAACTCGGTGCCGATCGGGGTGATGGCGGCATCGCCCTCGGTGACGGTGATGAAGCCGAGCAGGCGAGCGGCATCGACGATCGGCAGCAGATCGTCGATCTCGAAGGCAAGATCGTCCGCCAGACGATAGATGTCGTCCTTGCCGTTGTGGTCGAGGAGCAGCTCGAGCAGTCCGGCGATGCCACCGGGCCGTGCGTGCGGCAGCATCTGGTAGGGATTGGCGCGGACCACGCCGGTAGTCTGCGCGTTGGGAGCCTGGGGCAGATCGGGCGGCAGTTCGTCCGGCTGAGTGAGCACCTTGTAGATGTAGTCCACCAACTGGGTGAACTGGGCGGCCTTGCGGTCACGCGGATGGTTGATCCCGACCTTGAAGTCGGTGCGCACGCGGCCGGGATTGCGCCCGAGCACGATAATGCGATCGGCGAGCAGGACGGCTTCCTCGATGTTGTGGGTGACGATGAAGATGGACCGGGTGGGAATGGTCTTGTTGTGCCAGAGCTCGAGCAGCTCGCTGCGCAGATTTTCCGCAGTCAGCACGTCGAGCGCGGAGAAGGGCTCGTCCATGAACAGCACCTCCGGTTCGACGACCAGGGCGCGGGCAAAGCCGACGCGCTGGCGCATGCCGCCCGAGAGTTCCTTCGGGTAGGCGGCCTGGAATCCATCGAGACCCACGGTGTCGAGGATTTTCAGGCTGCGGCGGCGGCGCTCGGCGGCGTCCATGCCGCGGGCCTTGAGCACGGCCTCGACATTTTCGAGGACGGTAAGCCAGGGAAACAGGGCGAAGCTCTGGAAGACGATCGAGACGTTGACCTCGACGGTCGCGATCGGCTGCTCGTGCCAGAAGACGTGTCCCGCGGAAGGTTTGGAGAGTCCGGTCAGCATGCGCAGGAGGGTGGACTTGCCGGAGCCGGAGGGGCCAAGCAGGGCGACGATCTCGCCCTGCACGATCGAGAGGTCGGTGGGGGCGATCACCTGGATCTTGTTCTCGCTCGGCTGCGCGTAATACTTCTCGACGCGTTCCGCGCGTATGATGGCTTCTGGCATCGGCATCTTCTTGAAAATGAAAGTAAAGTGGGATGGTCAACCGGGGAGAATGTTGCGCAACCTTGGGTCAGCCTATCACCTCTTTGCTGGTATAAAGGTAAAGACGGCGTGTACGTTCGCCGGCCGACAGATCGGCATCACAGAAGACCAAATTTGGGGACCACGCAATGTCTGAAGCAACATCCGCCACAACGTACAAACCCCGCGTCCTTGTTGCGGATGATGAGCAGGTGATTGCCAACACCCTGGCCATTATTCTGAACCAGGCGGGCTTTGAGGCGCGCGCAGTCTACAGCGGTGAAAAGGCCATCGAGTCGCTGGACACGTTCGAGCCCGACATGTTGATTTCGGACGTGATCATGACTGGGATGACCGGCATTGAAGCGGCGATCGCAACCCGGGCGAAGCGTCCGAGCTGCAAGATTCTGCTGTTTTCCGGCCAGGCGGCGACGGCGGACCTGCTGGAGAAGGCGCGGGCCCAGGGGCATGAGTTCGAGATCCTGGCCAAGCCGGTGCATCCGACCGATCTACTCGCCAAGCTTCGCCGGCAGGCGTAACCGCTCAGCGTTTCTAATTTTTGCTGCTTGATGATTGCCCAGCCGGAGTCGATCTTCGGCGTCCCTTCACGCGCACGGCAGGAGCGCCCGCGTAAACCGTCCACGGCTCAAGATCGCGCGACGCGACCGAACCTAGGCCGAGCACCGCTCCCTCACCCACCTGGACCGCGGGTCCGACGCAGGCGCGGGCGCAGATCCAGGCGTACGCGCCTATTTCCATGCGGTAGGCAAGCAGTGGGAAGTTGGGGTCGTCGTAGTCGTGCGTCGCGCCGCAGACAAAGGCGCCCTGGGAGATGATGGCGTGCGACCCGAGGCGCAGCGGCGCCGGGTTGTACAGTTCGGCGCCATCGCCTGCGGTCGCGCCGTCGTCGCAGACCAGGTTCCAGGGAGCGTACACCTTCGACCCGGGGTAGAAGTGGCAGCGCGGTCCCATGGACGCTCCGAAGGCGCGCAGCAGCATGGATCGCCATGCGTGCAGCGGGCGCGGCGACGGCCGGTAGAACAGCAGCCAGCAGGTGTTCCAGAGCAGCCTGCGCAGGCGATCCTGGAGCGGGAACGCCGGCCGCTTGTAGGGGTCGTCGCCGGCTTTCGCGGGGATGTGATCGGCCGCGTTGTAGTGAGCTTGTCGGGTCATTGTTCGTTCGACGGCAGACTCTAGCACGTGCTATCCATGGACGTCGTGGCCGGGCCGCTGAGATTGTTGCTGAGAGCGGAAGAGCTCGATGATGGTAGCGGCGTTGCCTTCCATATCGTAGCGCTCCCGGAAGGTGATGGCTGCCTGCGCCTCCATGGCTCGGCGCCGATCCGCTGGTAGAGCCAGCCACTTGCGGACCAGCGCGTCGGTGCCTTCCTGATCGTCCGGCTCCATCAGCCCCGCGCCATCGCGGGCGACCTGCGGCGCGATGTTCACCTTGTCGGCCAGCAGGACGGCTCTCCCGCAGGAAAGCGCTTCCGCGACCGCGATACCGAAGTTCTCCTGGTGAGAGGGCAGGATGAACACCTCGCACGCATACAACGCACCCCACTTCACTTCATCCTTGAGCATGCCCAGCCAGTGAACGCGGTCGGACAGGTGGTCAAGCGCGACCATCTGCTGCAGCTCCGCGCTCCAGCCCTGCTGGTCCGGTCCGGCCATCACCAGGTGCAGCTCCGGATCGCGCGCGGCGTACTTGGCGAAGGCGTGGATCAAAAGGTCGCAGCCCTTCTTGCGGTGGATGCGCCCGAGGAAGAGCATGAAACGTCTCTCTCGCAGCTCGGGAAACTGCGCGAAAAAGGCGGCTTTCATCTCGGCCTCGGGGCCAGGTGCGCGATTCGATCCATACGGGACCACGTAGCCGTTCCACCGGTGCAGCCAGAAGCTTTGCCGGGCAAGCTCGCTCTCTTCGAGAGTGGTGAAGAGAACCCGGGAGGCGTAGCGCAGAATCCAGTACTGCGCGAAGATCCAGTAGATCCATTTCTTTGCATGCTTCAGCGGAAAGGCGCGTTTGAAGTATGGATCGAGCATGCCGTGAGTGAAGACCAGGTAAGGCTTTTTTCCGCGCAGCACCAGCCAGGCGGCCAGTCCGCAGAAGTTCCAGAGGCCGTTGACGACCACGCCGTCGAAGCGCGGATAGTTTACTTTCAGCCAGCGATACAGGCGTGGCGAGAAGCCGTAGGTTGTGGAGACGGGTCCGAGCGCCTTGACCGGAAACGGAAGCGACTTGAGGTAAGGCGCATCGGGTGCATCCAGCGTCACCACCTCTCCGGTGTATCCAAGCGCGCCGAAACCCATCAGGGTTCGCACTGACTCGGAGGGTCCGCCGGAGGCTGGATCGAGCGTCGCGATGATGTGCAGGATGCGAATTACGATCTCCCTTCGGCAGCGGCGGATACTCTCGGCATCTCTTCTTGCTCCAGGCTGAGCTTGCGGGTGACGTGTGCCAGAGCCCGCCGCAGGGCGCGGACATCCGCTTCGAAGTCCCAGCGCCGGATCCGATCCAGAGCCCGTTGCCCCATGGCAGCCGTGGCCGATGGGTCAGCCAGAACTCGGGAGAGCGCGGACACCAGTGCCGCGGTGTCACCGACCGGAAAGACGCATCCCTCGACGCCATCGGTGACCAGGTCCGGCTGGCAGCCGGTATCGTCGGACACGATGACGGCGCGCGCCGCGTTCATCGCTTCATTAACGATCAGACCCCAGGGTTCATGTCGCGAAGGAAGCACGAAGACGCTGCAGAGGTCGAAGAATCGAGGCAGCTCCGTCTGGTTGCGAAAGCCGCAGAAGCGAATGCTGTCGAAGCCGGTGGCCGCCGCCTGGCGCTCCAGCGCAGCCCGTTCTTCGCCGTCTCCGACGATCACCAGGTAGGGATCGGGCGACTTTCCTGCGCTTGTGGAGAGCATGGCGTAGGCGGCGATCAGATCGTCACAGTGCTTGCGCGTCTGCAGCTTGGACGCGAACAGGATCACCGGACGTCCGGGTGCAAGTTGGAGTTCCCCGCGCAACGCTTCCCGGCCTGTGGCCGCCTCGCGACAGCGGGCCTGGAAGAATTCGTTATCCACGCTGTAAGGCATCAGAAAGATCGGGTAATCGAATCCGAAGTAGTGCTGCCAGTACTCCCGATTGAGCGTTCCGCCCGCGAGCACGCCATCCACCAGTTGCCGGAGGCCGGCGAAGAACAGCCTCTTGGCATACAGCTTCGCTCTGCCTCGTGGCCGATCCTTCAACGTGGAGTCGGAACGGACGAGCACGGGGATTCCGGCAGCTTTCGCCGCGAGAATGCCGTGCATTTGGTTCACGGTCGAGTATCCGTGAACCCACAGCGCGTCGAAGCCGGGCCTGCCGTCCGCGCCGGCCAAGCGCGACAGGAGACCGCGGCTGATCGGGCTGAAGACCCCCGCGGTGCCGTTATCCCGCAGGGCAGGCAGGAACTCATGCTTGTAGCCGCCCAGCAGAGGGATGTCCCAGCTCACTTGCACTCCGAAACCCTTGTCCTGGTAACCCCTGAGCGAAAAGTCCGAGCCATAAAACACGGTCAAGTCAATGTCCGGCTCGCGGGCGATGCGCCGCAGCAGCGGCGCCTGGTACTGGATAGGGTGGCTGACCAGGTAGGCCAGGCGCACCCGCCCGTCCGTCCGCAAGGCGGGCTCGGCAGGATGAACGTGATTCCGCCTGGGTGAGTTCATGAGCGACTTAGCTTCGTGAGGCGAGGTGGAACGGAGGATGAAGTGGAAGCCGAGAGATCTGACGGTTACGGGAGCAGGAGGGTAAGCGCGGAGCCGAACTCCGCCCGGTTGAGCGGCATCGCGGCCCGCTGCCTCTCAACCGCCGGACAACACACTACCGGCCGATGGCGACCAGAGCCAGGCTGACGACGCTGAACAGGACGTTGATGCCTCCTCCCTTGACTGCCGCCTTGAGCGCGTTGGTCGGGAGGTACAGGATATCGTTCGCCGCAAGGATCGGGTCGGGATCCCGGCCATTCTGGATTCGCTTGATGTCGACCTTGATCATCTTGCGCTGGTCTCCTTCCGTGCGGATGATCCGCATATCCTCGAAGCGTCCCTCGAAACCGGTTCCGCCGCTGAGCGCGGTGGCCTGCAGAAGAGTAAGTGGAGCACTCTGATCCAGCGGAATGGACCCCTGCTTGAGGAATGCGCCCAGGATGTAGACGAGCCCGGTCTGCGAGACGATGATCGTGTCCCGCGGCAGGATCGGAATGTCGGCGCTCGCGCTCTGTGCGGGATCGGTTCCGAGGTTGACGATGATGGGTTTTTCAGTTCCCGGGCGCAGGATTGTGATCTGGTGACTGGACAGGGGTGGCAGCCCTCCGGCCGCGGCAAGGATGTCGAACAGGCGGCGCTGACCGGTGACCGGAATGACGGCATGCACCATGCCGGAAACGGTCACGAACTGTCCTGCAGCCTCGCGGACGATCACCGTCACCTGCGGATTCTTGTACATGCCGGCGGACACCAACCGCTGCGCGATGAGGTCTTCGGCCTGGGTCACGGTAAGGCCGGCGACTGGAACCACGCCGATCAGCGGCAGCTGGATGGTGCCGTCGACGCTCACGCGTGCCTCCGGCGCATAGTCGGGCGCACCGAACAGCTTGATGTCCAGCGCATCGCCCTCGACGATCACCAGATCGCGAGCCGGTGTACCGACGATCTCAGCCGGATTGGCCGGGGTGGCGACCTGGCTGGCCGGTGCCGGAACACTGAGCGCGGGGCCGGTGAATTGACCCGACGCGGGGTGAATCGAAAGCACCGCCAGCAGCAGCGCAGCCAGCCAGCCGAACCTTCCGTCGTATCGCACAGGCCGGGTCTTCCAGAACATCCTCTTGTTCATCACCGGGCATCCCTCTTCTTCTGGCCGCTCTTGTTCGCCGCGTCCCAGCCGGAGGGATCGAGGCTTGAGTAGGAGTAGCCGCTGTATCCGTAGTAGCCGTAGTATTCGGGCGCGTTCAGATCGACCGCGTTCAGCACAATGCCGGCCAGCGGAGCACCCGAACGAACCAGCAGGTCGCGCGCCCGGCGGACGATATGCTTGCTCGATTTAGCATGGCGCACCACCAGAACCACGGCTTCCACCTGCCGCGAAAGGATGACGCCGTCGGTGACGGATAGGATGGGCGGTGAATCGATGACGATGTGCGTGTAGATCTCGCCTGCCCGGTTCAGCAGGTCGGCCATCGTCTGCGAGCTCAGCATCTCGGTGGGAAACGGCGGAACCGGGCCGCTTGCCAGGATGTCCAGCCCCGGAGTCTCGCGAACGGTCTGCACCGAATCTTCAAGCGTAGTCTGGCCGCTGAGCACGGTGCTGAGGCCAAGTTTGCCGTTGAGACCGAAGCGGTGATGCACGTTGGGTCGGCGCAGGTCGGCATCGATCAGCAGCACGCGGGTGCCGCGCTGCGAAAGAATCACGGCCAGGTTGGTTGCGGTCGTGGTCTTTCCTTCGGACGGAGTGGCCGAAGTAAACAGGATGTACTTGGGTTCGTGTCCCACGGTCGAGAGCAGCAGAGCCGTACGCAGCGAGCGGAAAGCCTCGGTGAACTGCGATTTCGGCTGGGTCAGTACGTTGAGGTTGCGCTCGACGATCGACATGGCCGCGATCTGCTCCGGAGTAGACCGGCGCGCTCTGGGCACGATGGCCAGCGACGGCAGCTCGGTGACGCTCTCAATCTCCGTGATGCTGCGCAGGCCGGTGTCAAGGCTTTCGAGCAGGAAGGCGAGCAGCACGCCGACCAGAAGTCCAAGGCCGCCAAAGGTAAGGACAATGGTGGACCGCGGCGTCAGCTTCGCCGAGGCAGGCACTACGGCGGGGTCGACGACATCGATCTCGGTCGATTCCAGGCCAGAGGTCACCGAGGCGGTTCGAAGCTTATTGACCAACTCTTCATAGAGAGTGCGATTCGATTCGAAGTTGCGTTGCAGCACGGTGTACTCGACCGTCTTGTCGCGCAGCTTGTAGGCGTCGTTCTTCTGCTGCTCCAGTGCCGCCGTGGTCTGATCCTCGTTGGCCTTGGCCAGCATGTAGGTCTCACGCGCCTGGGTGAGCAGGCGATTCTCCTCGGCGGAGACCTCCGACTGGAGTTCCGTAACCTCCGCCGTGGTGGCCTTGATCAGCGGATTGTTGGGGCCAAGTGTGGCGGACTGCTGCGCCAGGGTGGCGCGGTCGGTCGCCAGCTGAGTACGCAGCGAGATGAGCGCCGGCTCCTGGTATCCCGGAACCGAATCGAGCGAACTCTCGATGGTGTTCGGGTCCATGTTCTGCATCAGGTGGAATCGGGATTCGGCCAGGATGCGAGCCAGCTTGGCCTGCCCCGCGGCAGCCGCCAGGGCATCGAGCGAAGTTTCAATCTGGTTGTGAGCGTTGTCAAATCCCAGAACGCCCAGCTGCTTCTGCAGATCGAGGAGTTGGTTCTGCGAGGTCTCAACCTGGTTCTTGAGGTCTTCGAGTTGGGTGGACAGAAAGGAAGAGACGCGTTGCGTTGACTCGATGCGGGTCTGGTAGCTGCGGTCGATGTAATCTGCAATCAGTTTGTTGACGACGTCGGCGGAGAGCTTCGGACTCAGGCTGCTGAAACTGATGCGAATGATGTCGGTCTTGGGTACGAGCGTAACCGAGAGCCCGCCCTTCAGGGTCTGGACCACAGCCTGCCGGACTGCGGGGTCGTCGAGGCTCTGGTGCCGGATCGGGCCGGTCGCACCGAGGAAGGTTGGATTGTTTGCCAGGTTCATGTCCCGCGCCACCGTGGCAAGCAGGGAATCGCTGGTCAGAATGGCGACCTCGGTCAGCATCTTGCTGGAGTGTTCATCGGTCACCCCGGTGGAGGCGATCTTGTACTCGGCCGAGGAGCCGGTACTCACCTGGATGCGCCCAAACGCCTCGTAGAGCTTGATCTGGGTCACGGAGCGGTACACCCCGATCAAAATGCCCACCAGGACCGCCGTGATCAGTACCAGCCGCCGCTTCCGGAGTGTAATCAGAGCCTCGGAGAGCGTTGTATCGGCCGCCGGCGCTATGAATTGGGACGGCTGGGCTGCCTGGGGTGCGCCCACGGACGGGGTTGGGCGTGAATTGTCCAAGTTCATGTACTTTCAGTCTAAATGAGGCGGTTACCAATCGGAAGTCGAGCGTTCGTAGATGCCTGGTCCAAAGTTTGCCGAACTTGTTAGACTGAGGAATCTCTGTATTCGCTCACCGAAATACCATTTCCGAACTGGTACCCATGACAAACCACGATTTTTCCCGCTTTAGTGTTCCGTCCGCAGAGCCGCTTCAGATCGCCGTCGTGGGATCGGGGTATGTGGGTCTCGTGGCCGCCGTCTGCTTCGCCGAGATGGGGCATGAGGTGATCTGTGTCGACAACGATCAGCGTAAGGTCGACGCTTTGAAGGGCGGTGACACGCTGATCCATGAGCTTCACCTGCCCGAACTGCTGAATCGCTATCGCAATACCCGCGTCCGGTTCATGACCGATCTGGCCGAGGCGACGCGCGAATGCCAGGCCATCTTTATCGCGGTCGGAACGCCCCAGTCCGAAACCGGCGATGCCGATCTCTCCTACGTGGAGGCGGTCGCCTGCGAAATCGCGCGCACGCTGACCAGCTACAAGGTGATCGTCGAGAAGTCCACGGTGCCGGTTTACACCAACGAGTGGATTCGCCGGGTCATCGAGCGCAACGGCGTGCATCGCGAACTGTTCGACGTGGTCTCCAATCCGGAGTTTCTGCGCGAAGGCACCGCCGTCGCGGACTTTCTCCACCCGGACCGCATCGTGGTCGGGTCCGATACACCGCGTGCAGCCGCCCTGCTTGCCGAGATCTACGCTCCGCTTACGTCGGGCACCTACTACCAGAAGCCGGATCATATCCGCGGCGCGTGTTCGACCGCCGCACCGCCGCCATTGCTGGACACGTCGACGAAATCGGCGGAGATCATCAAGCATGCCTCCAACGCGTTTCTCGCTTTGAAGATCTCGTTTATCAACGCGGTTGCCAACCTCTGCGAGGCGGCCGATGCGAACGTGGAACAGGTGGCTCGCGGCATGGGTCTCGATCGCCGCATCGGAGCACGCTTCCTGCGCCCGGGTATCGGATACGGAGGCTCCTGCTTTCCGAAGGACGTAGCTGCCTTCCGTTCGGTGGCGGAACAGATGGGCGTGGACTTCACCCTGCTTTGCGAAGTGGAGAAGATCAACGTCGGGCAGAAGAAACGTTTTCTTTCGAAGGTCCGTTCCGCGCTGTGGACGCTGCGCGGTAAGCGCCTTGCCGTGCTTGGACTCTCCTTCAAAGGTGAAACGGACGACATTCGTGAATCGCCGGCGATAGAGATGGTTAAGATGCTGCTGGCCGAGGGGTGCAGCATCTCTGCCTTCGACCCGGCCGCTATGGACCGGGCGCGGCAGGTGCTACCGCCGGCCGCCAACCTGGCGTACGAGGAGTCTGCCTATGACGCTGCCCGGGACGCGGACGCCCTGCTGATTCTGACCGACTGGCAGGAGTTTGCAACCCTCGACCTGGCGCTCCTGCATAAGTCACTGCGCTATGCGATCGTGATCGATGGCCGGAATCTCTACGATCCTCAGGTGATGGTGCAGCATGGCTTCACCTATCTCAGCGTGGGCAGGCCGGCTGCGACTCCGGTTCGCGACTTTGTGTCAATCTCTTAGGCGGGATCCCGCTGCTGTGCTCGGAAAGCCATCCTGCGCAAGCCGTTTTCCTCGCACAGGATTGGCTGGAGCCCGGGCCAGTGTAAGCGCTTTCGCTAACTCTTACCCACGCGTACACCTATCTCCCGGGAGAGTCTCTGCATGAAGCAACAAAGGACGCTGGTTACCGGAGCCGCTGGATTCCTCGGCTCCCACCTCTGCGATTCGCTGCTCGCCCTTGGTCACACTGTGGTCGGCGTCGATAATCTTTGCACCGGCTCTCTAGCCAATCTGCGGCATCTGGAGAAGGAAGCCCGCTTTTCCCTCATCGAGCAGGACATCATCCAGCCTTTCGATCCCGGTCCAGTCGACTTCATCTTCAACTTCGCTTCACCGGCAAGTCCCGATGACTATATGCGGCTTGGCGTCGAGACCCTGCTGGTGGGCTCTCAGGGAACGATCAACACGCTCGAAATCGCCCGCAAGTACTCAGCCGGCTATCTGCATGCATCCACGTCGGAGTGCTATGGAGATCCGCTGGTGCATCCGCAGGTGGAGACCTACTGGGGCCATGTGAATCCCATCGGCCCTCGCAGCGTGTATGACGAGGCCAAGCGCTTTTCGGAGGCTGCCGTCACCGCCTACCATCGCTACTACGGCGTCGACACACACATGGTGCGCATCTTCAATACCTACGGTCCGCGTCTGCAGGCCAACGACGGACGTGTCATCTCGAACCTGATGATGCAGGCGCTCCGCGGCGAACCGCTCACCATCTACGGCGACGGATCGCAGACCCGCTCGTTCTGCTATGTTTCCGACCTGATCGACGGCATCGTGCTGCTGGCGCAATCCTCGCGGCATACTCCGGTGAATATCGGGAATCCCACCGAGTGGACGATCCTTGAGTGTGCACAGGAAGTGCTCGCCGTGACTGGAGCCAACGTCGAGATCGTCTTCAAGCCGCTCCCGCAGGACGACCCGGCGCGCCGCCGCCCCGACATTACGCTGGCTCGGACGCTGCTGCAGTGGGAGCCGAAGATCAGCCTGCGCGAGGGGCTCGAGCGCTCCCTCCCCTACTTCGAGCAGTGTATTGCCCCTCAGCGGATCGCAACCACAGCCTGAGGATTTTACGATCTCCGGAAGGGATCTGCGTGCATGGCCGCACCATCCCGAGACCCCGGAGGCCCGTTGCCACTAGCGCGCGCCGCAGGCACCCTTCCTACTTGTGCTTGAGCGCAGGGTAGAACGTGACTCCCGCTGCAAAGCTCTGGTTCGTCTGCAGTCCGCTCAGATAGATCGGCGCCTTCCAGCCTTCGTGCTGATACCAGGCATTGAGCTCCACATCGTCATGGTGGAAGCGCTTCACAACATCGACTTTGAATGAGTTTTGCGTGGTTCCACCCGGGCCGTACGTCGCAGTGGCGGGGTTATAGGCACCCGGAATGAAATCCTTTTCCGTCTTCTTGTTCAGGTACTCCAGCTGGATGAACTGGCTGCCTGTCAGATGCCAGGTGAGCCACGCCTGCCCGCCCTTGGCCTCGCGGCCGATCCAGTCCCCGAAGAGAAAGCCTTTATTGGTATAACCATATGTCTGTACGACTTCAAAGTAGTTGAACTGGCCTTGTACGCTGCGGCTGGTATTTGGATCCGTGGAGACAGCCTCAGCGCGGACATCCAGCTTCGGCAGACCCGGCACATGGG
>CAJCHN010000055.1 GCA_903970285.1 Rhodanobacteraceae bacterium
GGCTCCGCCGAGGAGCATGAGCAGCAGGGCTTTTTGCGCGTGCATGCGATTTTCGGCCTGGTCGAAGACGAGGGACTGGGGGCCGTCTAGGACGGCGTCGGTGACTTCGGCGTTGCGGTGGGCGGGCAGGCAGTGCATGAAGACGGCGTGTGGCTGCGCGTGGGCCATGAGGGCTTCGTTGACCTGGTAGGGCTTGAAGATGGGCGCGCGTTTGGTGGCTTCGTGCTCGAAGCCCATGCTGGTGCAGACGTCGGTGTAGACGGCGTCGGCACCGGTGACGGCTTTGACCGGGTCGTTGAGCAGCGTGATGCTGCCGCCGGTTTGCTCGGAGATTTCGATGGCCTTGTGGATGATATCGAGCTTGGGGACGAACGCCTTGGGCGTCGCCACGTAGCAGTGCGCGCCAAGCTGCGCGGCCGCCAGCATCAGCGAGTGGCAGACGTTATTGCCGTCGCCGACGTAGGCGAAATGGATGCCTTCGGCGGAGCCGAAGCGCTCTTCAAGGGTCATGAAGTCGGCGATCGCCTGGCACGGATGTTCAAGGTCCGAGAGCGCGTTGATCACGGGCACTTTTGAACATGCCGCCATTTCGGTAATGGTCTCGTGGGCATAGGTGCGCAGCACAATGATGCTCATCCAGCGTTCAAGATTGCGTGCCATATCGGCCAGCGATTCGCGCTCGCCGAGCGGAGATTGCGTCTGGTCGACGAAGATGGCGCTGCCGCCCAGCGTGTTGATGCCGGCCTCGAAGGTGAGCCGCGTCCGCAGGGAGGCTTTCTCAAAAAACATCACCATCTGCTTCGCGTCCAGCGCGTGGCGGAACTCCTGCGGCTGCGCCTTGATGGCGTGCGAGAGCTCCATGATGGCGGCCATCTCGCCTACCGTGAGGTCCGCGATGGAGCAAAGGTCGCGGCCGGCGAGGCGCTTGGCCGCTTCGTTGAAGGCAACATCGGATTGGATACCCAGCGAACCGGCGCCGCGGGTGTGCTCGGCGGTGGCATCGCCTGGCTTGGCATTGAAGAGAACGGTCTTGCTACCCATGTGCGTTTCCTTCCGGCGACGCCTGTCCGGCATACGCGGGCTGTGTGCTGAGGCTGGTGAGAATGGAGTCGAGAGCGGCGATCGCCATCTCGACATGCTTCTGTTCAAGGATGTACGGCGGCAGAAAGCGCAGTACGGTTTCACTGGTGCGATTGAGGATGATCCTGCGGGCCAGCATCTCAGCCGCAACCTGCCTGGCAAGCTCCTCGGAGCTCAATTCGATGCCGATCATAAGCCCCATGCCGCGCACTTCGCAGATGACGGGGTGTCGCTCCGCCAGGCCGCGAAGCTGGTCCAAGAAGAACGTGCCGACCTCGGTTACATGCTCTAGCAGATGGCTGCTGCGGATTTCGTCGATGATGGCAATGGCGACCGCGGAGGCCAGCGGACCTCCGCCGAAGGTCGTCCCGTGCATGCCCGGCGAGATGGCTGCCGCGGCGCGCTCGTTGCACAGCATGGCGCCAATCGGCAGACCGCCGGCCAAAGGCTTGGCGATCGTCGTTACATCCGGTTGAATGCCGAAGTGCTGGTATCCGAACCACTTGCCGGTCCGTCCGAAACCGCACTGAATCTCATCCGCGATCAGAAACGCGCCGGTGCTGTCGCAGAGCGCGCGCGCTGCCGCGAAGAACTCCTGGGAGACGGGATGAATGCCGCCCTCGCCCTGGATCGATTCGATGCAGATGCCGCAGACCTCCTCGGAGAAGTGCGCGCGGAGATCGTCCGCGTTGTTGAATTGCACGAACTCGACATCCGGCATCACCGGAGCGAACGGAGTTCTGTAACGCAGCTTGTGGGTCGTCGCGACGGAGCCGATGGTACGGCCGTGGAAGCTGTGCTCGAGCGCGAGGAATTTCGTGCCCAGCCTGCCGCCGCCCGCGCGAACCGAGTCGGAGTGCGCGCGCGCCAGCTTGAGCGCAGCCTCCCACGCTTCGGTGCCGCTGTTGCAGAAGAAGACGCGATCCATGCCGCTGATCTCAGTCAGGCGCAGCGCAAGCTCGGCGGTGCGCTCATGGAAGAACAGGTTCGAAGTGTGCAGCAACTGCCGCGACTGAGCTGCGATCGCTTGTTCGATGACCGGATTCGCATAGCCCAGCGCAGAGACGCCGATGCCGCTCAGCAGATCGAGGTAGTCGTGACCGTTCTCGTCCTTCAGGTAAACGCCGTGGCCGCCGACGAACAGGATTGGCGTGCGTTCGTAGGTGTTCAGCAGCAGCTTTTTCTCGGCGGACTGCAGGGTTTCGAGCTTCATGCGACCATCACCTCCGTGCCATCTTCCACGCGGGTTGAACAGAGATCGGGCAGGGAAGCGGCGGCGTGCGCGGGCAGGATACGAACTCGCTTGACGCCATGATTCAGCGCCTCCCGGCAGGCGTTCAGCTTCGGCAACATGCCGCCGGATACAACCATCGCGCGTTCGAGCGCCGGTATCTCCTTGAGCGATAACCACCGCATCACGTTGCCGTCGGCGCCCTTCACTCCGGGCACGTCGGTCAGGAAGACTAGTGCGTCCGCCCTGGTGGCAATCGCGCAGGCAGCGGCCATCTCATCCGCGTTGATGTTGTAGTACTCGCCATCGAAGCCCAGTGCGATCGACGAAATCACCGGCACCGCGCCCATCTTCCATATGGCCTCCAGCCACCTGGGATCGGTCGCGGCGATCTCGCCCACGAACCCGAGGTCCGGAACGGTTTTCTTCTTGCGTGCGCGGAAGACGTGGCCATCGCCGCCGGAGAGGCCAATGGCCGATTGACCGACCTGTCCCAGCATCGCCACCAGCGATTTGTTGACTCTCCCGGCCAGCACCATCAGCGCGGCGTCGCGAGTCTCCGCGTCGGTGACGCGCAGGCCGGAGACGAACTCGCTCTTCTTGCCCATCTGGGTCAGCGTGCGGGTCAACTGAACGCCGCCGCCATGCACCACCGCCACCTGGTTGCCATCGCTCACCAGGTCGAAGATGGCCTTGCAGCAAAGCTGCAGGACGCGTGGATCTTCGAGCGCCACGCCCCCGAGTTTGACCACAAATTTCACAGCAGACCCTCCTCTTCTTTCCACCCGCACATCAGGTTCATGTTCTGGATAGCCTGCCCCGATGCGCCCTTCAGCAGGTTGTCCAGGCAGCTCACCAGGACCAGCCGCCGGCCGTCCGGCGCCAGGTGGAACCCGATGTCGCCATAGCAGGTTCGCACGACATGTTGAATATGCGGCAGCGACGGCGTCCGGTGAATGCGCACCATCGGACTCGATGCATAGAAGCTGCGCAGACCAGCTTCGATGGCCTGCGGTTCCGTTTTGTCTCGCAACCGGAGATAGATCGTCGACAGGATGCCGCGCGGGATGGGGAGCAGGTGCGGGGTGAACTGGATCTGCTCGCAGGCCAGCCCCAGCTGCTCCAGCAACTCGCCGGTGTGGCGATGGCCGAAAACCGCGTAGGCGGACAGATTATCTGCCGCATACATAAAGTGCGTCTTCGCGGTTGCCGCCTTGCCCGCGCCGCTTACCCCGCTCTTGGCGTCGCAGACGATTCCGTAATCGAGATCCACCCAGCCTGCCCGTAGCAGCGGCGCCAGCGCCAGGATGATCGAGGTTGCGTAGCAGCCAGGATTCGCCACCAGCCTGGCCTGCGCGATCGTGTCGCGATGCAGCTCCGGGCAGCCGTAGACTGCCTCTTTCTGCAGCGACTCCGCCAGGGTAGGGTCCGGATCATGCAAGCCGTAAACGGCGCGATTGGCGTTGTCCTTGAGCCGCCACGCTCCGCTCAGGTCGATGACGCGGATGCCGCGCTCGATCCAGTGCGGCGCCCACTCGCGCGAGGTCTCGTGCGGCAGAGCCAGGAAGACAAGCTCGACGCCGGCATCCGCCACCGCGTTCCAGTGGAACGGGATGACCTCAGGCAGTTTCCTGCCTCCTCCCAGAGCAAGCTGCGGATGCAGCTGCTCCAGTGGCATTGCGCCGCCCGGTGCCTCTTCGGCGGTCCGTCCCAGCAACATCGGCTGGGTCTCGGCCAGGCGCGGGTGGGAGAGCAGCAGACGCGCGAGTTCACCGCCCGCGTAGCCTCCCACGCCGGCCACCGCAGTCCGCAGCGTGAGCGCCGGCCGGCTCGCAGGAGCCGAATGCACCTGGGGTTGCGTCATCGTATCCTGCTCAACCAATGTAGCCCTCGATCCTGGTCCGCAGCGTCCCCGCCTGTTGCTCGTCCGGGCAGATCACCAGCACGGTATCGTCCCCGGCAATCGTTCCCACCACCTCGGCCCAGTCCTCATAATCGATCCCGGCAGCCACCGGCTGCGCGCCGCCCGTGGTCGTAATCAGGACGAGCAGGTTCAACGCCTGGCGAACCTCAAGGCCGAAGCTGCGCAGCACGTCGCGGGTTCCGGGCATGTCTTCTTCGCCGCTGCCATTGCTGCCGGCCCCGAGTGCGTAGCCGGTCGGCCCCTTGGAAAGCTTAAGGGCGTGGATATCTCGCGAGAGCGTAGCCTGGGTCACGTGAAATCCGCGCGCTGCGAGCTTCTTGCGCAAGTCATCCTGGCTGAAAACGGAGGTATGCTCAAGAATGTCCCGGATGCTGGCGTGGCGTTGCTGCTTCATGGGCTGGGGCTTTCGCGGCGCTTGGAGCAGGGGCGCGGTGTTGGGCGAGACGGTGAAGAATTCTGCATAAACATACATCTTCATGTATAAATATTCACAACCGGCCTGTCAACCTTACTCCCCCTCCTCCGTACCTCCTCGCAGGTTGGCACCCGCTGGAATTCCGCAAAGTATAGTGAGCTATGGAACGCATCGCTGCAGCCCTCAAGCCGGTTTCACCCGTCGCCTCCGCAGGCGAGTTGCGCACTCGTTCGCTGGTTGATTCCCGTTTCGACACCGACTCCTGCGGCGTGGGATTTGTCGCGACTACCACGCGCATCCCAAGCCACGCCATCCTCCAGGATGCGCTCATCGCACTCTCGCGTCTGGCTCACCGCGGAGCCACGGCGGCGGACGGGAAGAGCAGCGACGGCGTGGGCATCATGGCCGCAGTCCCGCGGGAGCTTCTGCTCGAAGAGACGGGGACTTCGCTGGCAGAGGATCGTCTGCTGGGTGTGGGCGTCGCCTTTCTGCCGCTCGAGGAGACCCGCGCGGAAGCTGTGCTGGAGCGTTGCCTGGCTTCGCACGATCTGGAGGTGCTTTGCTGGCGCGACGTGCCAACCCGCCCCGATGCACTGGGTGAGATTGCGCTCAGCGTGATGCCGCGCATCCGCCAGGTACTTGTCGCCGACCGGCTGACCTCCATCCCCGATGCCCAGAGCACCATGGAGCGGCGCCTGTATCTCTCGCGCAAGCAGTTCGAGCGAGCGCACGAGCAGAAGCAGGTCTCCGGTTATATCTGTTCGCTCTCCACGCAGACCATCGTCTACAAGGCCATGTGTTCCGGGTCGCTGTTGAGCAAGTTCTACCCTGACCTGACCGATCCCCGATTCACCTCCACCTTCACCATCTTCCATCAGCGCTACGCCACCAATACGGCCCCCTCGTGGGACCGGGCGCAGCCGGGACGGGCCTTCGCCCACAACGGTGAGATCAACACGGTGTGGGGGAATCGCTCGCGGATGGCGGCGCGCGACTCCACCCTGCCGATTGAATGCAAGCCGGTGCTGACCAAGACCGGCACCGACTCCACCAGCCTCGATGAGACGATCGAGTTGATTGCGAAGAACGGCCGTTCGCTGGCCGAAGCGGTCCGGATGCTGCTGCCCCCGGCGGTCATCGCGGGGCACGAATCCACCTTTCTGCGCTACCACGCCGACTGTATCGAGCCATGGGATGGCCCGGCGGCGATTGCGTTTGCCGATGGTCGCGTGGTCGGTGCGGCGCTCGACCGCAACGGGCTGCGGCCATCGCGCTTTGCCGTTACCGACGCAGGCCTGGTGGTTGCCGGATCGGAGGCCGGCCTGGTCGATCTCGATCCGGACACGGTGACGCACAGCGGACGCCTGGGACCGGGCCAGATGCTGGTGGTCGACCTGGTTGGCGGACGGTTGTACGAGAATGACGAGCTGCTGGAACTCTTCGACGCCGGCGCGCCCTATGCGACCCGGCTCGAATCGCTGCCCTTTGATCCGCCGGACGCAGGCGGCTGCAGCCCTGCCGCGGATGTGCTGGCGTGGCAGCGCGGCTTTGGATACACCCGCGAAGACGTCAAGATGATCCTGCAGCCGATGGCAGCTGAAGGAAAGGACAGCGTCTGGTCGATGGGCGACGATACGCCGCTGGCGTTCCTGGCCAAAGCTCCCCGGCCGATGTATGCCTACTTCCGCCAGCGTTTCGCGCAGGTCACCAATCCGGCGATCGATCCTCTGCGCGAGGCGGTGGTCGTGCAGTTGCATACACGGCTTGGGCCGTGGTCGCACATGCTGGATAAAAATGCACCCCTGCCTGGCATCTCGCTGGCCACGCCGTACCTGTCACTGGCGCAGGCGGCCGCGCTGCGGCGCGGTGAGCATCCGCACGCGCAGGATCTGGCGGTGCGTGAACTGGCATCCGTCTACCCGCCTTCCTCAACGCTCGAAGCTGGTCTCAACACGATCTGCCAGGAGGCCATCGACCTGGTGCGGAACGGGGCCCGCATCCTGCTGCTCTCCGATCGGCCAGCGGCTGCGGGGACGCTCCTGCCCATACCGATGGCGATGGCGACCGGCGCCGTACACCAGGCGCTGGTTGAAGCCGGGCTGCGGACGCTGGTGGGGCTGGCGGTCGAGGCCGGCGACTGCCGCGACATTCACCATGCCGCCGTGCTGATCGGTTACGGCGCGGGCGCGGTCTGTCCATGGCTGGCGCTGGAGACCGCGCGCAGCTTCGTCGGCGAGAAGGGCTGGCCCGAGGGCGTGACCGCCGAAGGTGCCGAGAAATTGATGTTGAAGTCGCTGGATGCGGGCCTGGCCAAGGTGATGTCGAAGATGGGTATCTCCGTGGTGGACAGCTACCGCGGCGCGCATCAGTTCGACACGCTGGGCCTGCATGCGAGCGTGGTGGAGCGTTGCTTCCAGAACACGCCCGCACCGCTGTCGGGCATCGGCTTTGCGGAGCTGGATCGGCAGTTGCGGTTGTCGTGGCTGGGAGAGAGTTTGCATCCCGTGCATGACGATACGACCGTCATGAACGGGGCACCCAAGAACGTTGAGTTGCAGGATTATGGCTGGGTGCGCTTCCGCAAGTCGGAGGTCGCCGAGCCCCACGCATGGCAGCCCGCGACGGTGAAGCTGTTGCCGACCACGGTCTGCAGCACGAAGGCCGGGGGTGTGAGCGAAGACCCCGCTGGCGCGTTCAAGATCTTCAGCCAGAGCATGGACACCGGCGAGGCGGTTACGCTGCGCGATCTGCTGGAGATCCGTCCCGCTGGTGCGGAGCTTCCGTTGAGCGAGGTGGAGAAACCCGACACGCTGGTGAAGCGGTTCGTCGCAAGCGCCATGAGCCTCGGCTCGTT
>CAJCHN010000056.1 GCA_903970285.1 Rhodanobacteraceae bacterium
TCTTTGTCGTGCAGCGTCACCGTACCGCAATACGCCATGCGGAAGTTCCGTTCCACCGGTTTCTTCGGCGCGCCCTTTTTCGGCCGCCCCGCCGGGCGCCGCCGCGGTTCCTCCATCGGAACACTGACCCGGTCCAGCGACACACTAACAGAGCGGGCCTCCTCCGGCACCTCGACGGCATCGATCAGGGCGTCCTCTATGTCCTGGTGATCCGCAACGGCAAGTGCCCCGACCAGATGCGCCACCCGCTCGAAACCGGCGCGCGAATACGGCAGGCGGCCAAACTCTCGTGCGCTCGCTTCCGCTTCCCCGCGACGGACCCTGCTGCACCGCATGGGCCATCGCCCGCGCCGCGTGTGGCAGCCAGCCGTCCCCCACCACGCCTGCCCGCAGGCTTACCGCATCCACTACCCGGCCGCCGGGGTGTCCTCCACGCTCGCCCGACTGACGGTACAGCGATCTCTCCACGGAGACGGAACCCGCCATCGTGTGGTATGGCGCCTCGCACCGTCCCACCCGCGTGTAGCGCACCCCTCCGATCATCACCGCGGGGACATCAATGTCCAGGCTCTGCAGTATGGCGCGGTGTCCTGCCGGCTCCGTGCGTCCCGCACCCTCTGCCATCTCCTGTTCAATTGCCGCGTAATCCACCGCTTTCCCGCCACCGAGGCGAGATACCGTCCGCTGCAGGGCCGCCAGATGCCCGGCCATCGCCTTTCCCACTTCCGTAAACTCCTCCGGAACCTCAATCACCATCCTGGGCATAACGCCTCCTGCCAGTTAAGTCTCAATCTGGCAGTCTATTCGCGGCGAAATGTTCAGCATGAGAGCCACACCCCTGGCGTAGATTGGTCGGCGTAGTGCTTAATTTGCATCGTTGTTGGAAGGCCATTAAACAAAGGGCTTGGCATCGTTGCCGAGTGTCTCGTGCAAAACGGACAGCATGAAAAGCGGCCCGGAATCAGCCGGCGGCAGGTGGAAGATTCACTCGCGCATAAATGAGGGCGATTAATCCGATGGCCGCCGCGACGATGACCGCCATATAGGTGGCTTCAAGAAATCCACCCTTGGTTGGATAAGAGAGTTCGTCGTTTGTGTACAGTTTCTCGTTGCGGATACCTGATCTATGCACTTCGAAACGAATCGGGTGAGAGCAGCATCACGGTAAACCATTTGGTGACCCCCGAAACATTGGGGTAAAACAAGAATATCGGCGAAGGTCGCAACTTCGCAGACGGACCCATGGAGGGTCACCCGAATGGTTACAGACAGAAAAAAGAATAGCGGGAAAACGCCCGAAAAACAAGGGGCGGAGCACCTTGCTGCGGAGCCCAATAAAATCAATGCCTCCACGCCATATGACTTCGACGGCAGGAATCTGACGCCCTACGGGGGGCTGCTCCCGGTGATCACGATGCTGGAGAAGCTCGGCTTCGAGTCGCTGGTGACAGAGACACTGACATCGAAGCGGATTCCCCGTGTCATGGACCTGTACGGATTCGTGCTGGCCATCGTACTTGGTTTGTACATCGGCTTTTCACGGCTGAACCAGTTGCGCTTCATCGCGCGCGACCCGATCCTGACGGGCATCCTGAGAGTCGGCAGGTTGCCGGTGCAGTCCACCTTCTGGCGATTCGTCAACGGGCTGCACCGGAATGTTGCCCGGCAGCTTCTGACAGTCATGCGCACCATGCGCGAGCGCGTCTGGGCGGCGGCCAATGTGAAGCTGGAGACCGTGACTCTCGATACCGATACCACGGTGCATACCTTATATGGTCAACAGATGGGCGGGCGCAAAGGCTACAACCCGAAGAACAAAGGTAAGAAGAGCTATCAGCCGATATTGACGTTCATCGCCGAGACACGGGAATACGTCTGGGGTGAATTGCGCAACGGCGACAGACCGGATGGGAAGCAGATTGGCCAACACATACGAAATGTGTGCGCGGCCCTGCCTGCGGGAGTGAACCGGATCTACGGCCGCGCGGACTCCGGATTCTACTGCCAGGACGCTGTCGAAGCGTATGAAGCATGCAACGCCCGGTTCGTCATCTCGGCGCGTAAGACATCCCGGCTGGTGGAACTGCTGCAGCAGGCTGAGTGGAAGCCGTCGAAGGAGACGGATGCGGATATGGAATGCGAATTCCGGTATCAGCCGCAGGGATGGAGCAAACAATACCGGTTCGTGGCGCTTCGCTACGAGAAAACCCGGGAGGAAGTGGCGGAAGAGGAGAGCGAACAATATCAGCTGTTTGAGACCAGCCGGTACAAGTACCGGGTCTTCGTGACGGACATGGACGACCCCATTTCCTTCGTGGTCTGGTTTTACAACCAAAGAGGTGGCGCGGAGAACCTGATCAAAGAGGCGAATAACGATGCCGGGCTGACGGCGCATCCCTCCGCCCGCTTCGACGTGAACGGCAATCACTTTCAGTTGGCCATGCTGGCCTACAACCTGAACTGCTGGCTGATGTTGTTCAACCGCGAGCCCCAGGCCGACGCCACGGAACTGCGCCACACGACTCTGGCCACCTCGCGGCTGCGCTTCCTGTTCGTAGCGGCTAAGATCTGGCGGCACGCCGGCCGCACCGGAGTGCACTACAGCGACCATTACGAAGAGAAGGGCGTGTTTGAGCGGCTGATGAACCGGCTGCGGAACATCATGCCGGGCGCCCAGGGTTATACGCCGGTCATGACTCCGGCCCTGCGCTGAAGGGCTTCCGCCAGGTCTTCGGACGTGTGCATAGAAATTTATGCACAGCATCCCAGGTGCAACAGAACAGAGCACTTCGGCGATGACCCTGGCGGGAACGACTTATCTGGAGGGAAATGAAGCAGCGAAAATCGAACTGACTTGCTTAGACACGATCATCACCAACCGAACGGGACCACCGCTCGGGA
>CAJCHN010000057.1 GCA_903970285.1 Rhodanobacteraceae bacterium
ACCGATCCTGGCGGACATTCTGGCGAGGCCGTTCCAGTCCCGCTGGATCTTCGATGTAGAAATGATTGCGCGGTACATGTCCGTGCCCGGGAACGGCCGGCGCGCCGCCGAGTGCGAGATCTACGAACTGCCGCTGGACGCCTGGCACGATATCGCCGGCTCCAAGGTAGGCTTCAGCGATTTCCTGCGGTCGGCAGTCGATTTGATACGAATTCGCAGAGCGTATTCGGCGGGTATCCGGTCAGGGAAGCCGGAGCGGAAGTAAAGTTACCCAACGCCAAACATGCCGGCCTTACACCGAAATGCTGGAGGGCGGCCTCAGTCGCCGGCCGCTGGTGTGCAGGACAAACCTTGATCCGTCTTGCTCGATCCTGGCGGTTGGGCGCAATTCTCGTGGTGAGTCCCCAATCTGATTTCACGTGCGCTATCCAGCAGGTCTCAACCTTGACTCCGTACCGCTCTTCCTGTGAAGCGCTGGATCTGTTTGTAGGTGGGCATGAGTTTTCCTCCACTTGACGCACCAGAGATCAAAGAATCGGATTTTCGAAATCTGCGATGAACTGAATGCCGGGAACGTTCAGCTTGAGTAACTCCTTGTCATAGGTAAGGAACAGATCGATCCCGGCGGAGGCTGCACAAGCCAGATTGATGGAGTCGGCTATTCCAATCTTGTGAAATCCCCTGAGTCTGCTGAAGGTATCGACCGCTCCCGCTTCAAAGGGCAACAGTTGAAAGGTCATCTCGTTGAGGGATCGCCGGATGGACGCGGCGACGGCTGAAGCGCCGGGTCGATGCACCCCTGCGAGCACCTCCCCGACTGCAAAGTGACTGGTGAACAACAGGTCGCCGCGCTCGCGTGACCTTGCAAGGAGTTGCTTAACCCGGCCAACGTACGAGTGGTTGTCTTCAAGCAAGTAGATAAAGAGCATGGTGTCGTAGAAGATGCGGCTCATGCCCCTCCGTCATCCTCGGACCGGACCCACTTCATGAAGGCTTCGGCACCGCCAAGCGAAGCGATCTCTTCTCTAAGAAGACCCTGCATTGAACCGGTAACCCGTTCCGCCCATTGCTCCGAAGTTTCAGTCTCAGTGGATGGTGTCGCAGGTGCGGAGTCGTTAAGCAGAGTGAAGTGCAGCACGACGGTGGTACTTGTCCCCGATGGCGGCCCATCAATGCGATTTAACACCAGGCCTTTCTCATGCAGGAACGCTCTTTTCTGCAGTGCCTTACAGAATTGCCGCGGATGATTTGCCGGAAATCCGTCCGCCTCAAGGTCCTTCATTATGGGTTTTATTGGGATCGAGAAGCGTTTGAGACCCTTCCTGATCTGGGGCTCTATGTAGCGCGACCAGGCGTGCTTCCGGATGCGATCACTGTCATCTCCGTATGCCATACGCCTCCTCCTTTGACACTGGCAATTTAGACGGTCTGATGAAGAAAAAGTTGCTTGAATGTTTTGCCACTTTACAGGTTTCTTCTTGCGGAAGATTAATCCTAAAAGAAATCTCCTGAGCTAGCGTCGTCGGGGCCGCCCTATACATCCGGATGAGATTGCTCTAGTTCATGCCGGTCGGGGCCACATGGCCATCGAAGGTCTCGCAGGATTGCACCGTGCCTCCGTCCAGGCCAGCTCGGAACCAGTGTTCGCGCTGGGCGCTCGAGCCATGCGTCCACGACTCGGGGCTCACGGCACGGCCGGACATTTTCTCCAGGTGGTCGTCGCCCACGGCTGCGGCGGCTGAGAGCGCACCCTGGATGTCGTCCGGGTGCACGATCCCGCGCTGTTCGGTGGAGTGAGCCCACACACCGGCGAAGCAGTCCGCCTGCAGCTCCAGGTCGACGGACAGCGGGTTGCGCTCGGATGGGTCCTGGTGGGCGAGGCGCTGTTCCCTCCCCTCGATGCCCAGAAGTTTCTGGATGTGGTGTCCGAGTTCGTGGGTGATGACGTAAGCCTGGGCAAACTCGGTGGTCGCTCCGCCGAAGTGCTTGAGCTCGTCCCAGAAGCTGAGGTCGATATAGATCTTCTCATCCTGTGGGCAGTAAAAGGGGCCGGTTTGCGACTCAGCGGTGCCGCAGCCGGAGTACGTCTCGCGGCGATAGAGCACAAGCTTTGCGTGCCGGTAGGGTCTGTTCATGCGTTCAAAGATGCGGGTCCAGGTCTTCTGCGCGTCGTCCAGAACGAACGAGATGAGTTGGACATCGCGGGCTTCCGGATCGTTCGACGACCGGGATGCGGTACCGGAGCGTCCGTAGTCGGCCTCCTGGCCCTGGTACTGCTGATGGTCGCCCTGCGAGGTGCTGCTTCCGCCCAGTAGCGACCCAAGGTAGTTGTGGCCGGTGAGCAGCGAGACCACCAGCAGAACGAGGAAGCCGACGATGCCGATGCCGCCTCCACCTCCGGAACCAAAGCCGAAGCCGCCTCCACCTCCGAAGTCGCTGCGCCGGTCTTCGATATCGCTGCTGATGCCGCCTGGTGTCCAGTCCACGATCTGCCTCCTGTGCCTGTTTATCTTAGAGAATCTCTGATGAACTTCTTCCACTGGGTTACGAATGAGGTTTGTCTCATCGAGATTCGCCGATCGCAAAACGACAGACCTTGGCAATGGCGGCAGGTTTTGAGAAGCATCAGAAGCATACGCGACGGGTGGAGTTTGGAGGCTACGGGGACAGGATGGTTCCGTGGCGGGCGCTTATCGGGGGAGATCGAGCCGTCTTAAACGAAGCCGGGCAGCCACTGGCCGCCGGCCCCGGCTCCTTCCGGCATTGCCAGAGGGAGAAGGGGCCGGGCTCCAGGCTGCTGTCATGTCTGGTACGTCGATTGTCCAATGAAGCTCATCAGAAACCACTTGGAGAGCGGCTCCTGATGAGCCTTTCGTAAGGTCCAGGGCACCAAGCGTGAGTCACGGGCACCAAGCACGGCTCAAGCGGACGCAGTGTGGATGAGCCAAAGGACTTGACCAGGGCGTACACGGCCTTCAGGCGCGGGATCGCCGATCAACCTTTCAGCTCATCCCCTGTTGACCTCAATGACTTCCTTGCACTACTTCAGGTCGATGCTGGGCAGCGCCGTGGTTCCCTCAAGCCTTACCGCGTCAAGCTTGTCCGCCGGGAGACCCAGCAGTTCAAGAATCGTCGGCGCCACTTGAGCTGTTGCCGTGGGGATGGAAACGGTCCGCTTCACGATGTCGGGGTTCGATACCAGAAGAACCACGTTGGTGTCGTCGTGCGCGAAGCCGCCATGCTCCGCGTGCTTCGCCTTGCTGTTGGAGTAGGTGACGCCCACGTTCGGGGTGACGATGATGTCCGGCGTCCGCGGATCTTCGCCCGGCCCCGTACCCGGCTTGTTGTAGTTCAGTGCGACCGTCGGACCGTAGTAGATCTGGCCAAGGCCGATCTCCGCGGCGTTCTTCTCGAGGATCGCAACGTCGGAGAGAGTGGTCCCGCTATCCGCTAGCCAGAGCAGCGAAATATCGTCCTCGGTCGGGCCGATGCCGTTCGGATTCGCCGGCGATTCCGAATAAGGCAAATCGTTCTCAACGAGTGTGGCCGGCGTATAAGTGCCGTTCCGCTTGTACAGGGCGGGATCGATTGGAGACTGCCCGTGTTTGGCAGTCACAATTATGACGGTCTCGTCGTAGATGCCGGCATCTTTGAGCGCATGGATCATGTCGCCGATGGTCGCGTCAACATACTCGATCTCGCTCAACAGCAGCGGCTTTGGCGCGCCGGCCGCGTTCAGGTAGCCGCCCGTGCCGACGCCAGGCTCGATCAGCTTCTGCCCCACGCTGACCGACTGATAGTCCATGCCGAACAGCGCAGGAACTTTGGCTTTGGCGCCCGTGTGCGTCTTGCCCGCGATCTCGTTCAGGATGGCGTTGACCTTCAGCTGATCGTTGCACTGGATGTTGGTGAAGCTGTTTGTCCAGGAAGAGGTGTCCGACGCATCGCGGATGGCTGCGCACGAAGCTCCTTCGGAGGTCGTCACCCCGGGAAGAGCGACTACGAGTGAGTTGATTTCGGGTGAGTAATAGTCGTTCAGGTTCAGACCGGGGCCTCCGACTGAAGAGTAGGCAGGATGCTTGTCCGCCCACGCGGTGTAACCGCCCGCCGAGTGGATGACGCCGAAGATGGTGTTCACCCGGGTAAACTCCCATGGATAGACCGGCGAGCAGCCCGTCGCAGGGTTGCGAATCAGGCGGCTCTTATCGATCGAAGCGATGCCGCCATCGGTCAGGGACGCGCCGGGAGCTCCGCCGTTAAGCTTCGTCTGATCGAGATCGATGCCCTCTTCATACTCGGTGGTAGTTCCGGAAGGAACCCCATACGAGATGCAAGGTCCGGCCGCCAGCCCGTTTCCTGTCGTCACCGCGGGCGGATCGAGCGAGCGGTCATAAGCGACGTCATAATAGATGCCCATGGTCTTCGGGGTCGCGCCCGTCATGATCGACATCAGACCGGGGAAAGAATCGGACGGTCTCGAAGTTGTGGTCGCGACATAATTGACAGCGTGCCTGCCCAGTTCCGAGAGATTCGGGCAGTATGGCTCCCCGCCGTTGACGTCACTCACGCCACGGGTGCAGTTGTAGAAGTCCACCGCGTGCATGCCATCGATACTCAGCAGCAGCACATGTTTCACCTTCGCAGTGCCAACCTGGGCGCTTTCCTGCGCCAGTGCGGGCGCGGTTCCGGACAACGTAGCCGCCAGTGCGGCCCCCATGCCGATCAATCGATTCGACTTCATCACAATCTCCTTTGCAACGGTACGAGCCGCACCTCGGCGATGACGCGTGCAAACGCGCGGCTGGGTTACGGGTGCCTGAGTGCCACACCCTGGGAGTAGAAAATGAGTGCCTTTTAGCAGAGCCCAGAAGCCCGGAACCCTGGGGTATGAAAGCCCGAGGTACTTGATACTCCCGACGTGCTTAGAACGTTGTAGGGATCCGCGGCAGAACGGTCGTCCCCTCCAGCCGCACGCCATCCAGTTTCTGCGGATCCAGCCCCAGAACCTTGAGGATGGTAGGCGCAACCTGCGTCGTCGAGACATCGATCGAGACCATCGATTGCTTCAGGGCAGGATTCGCCAGCAGCAGCAGCACGTTGGTATCGTCGTGTCCAAAACCTCCGTGATCTTCAGAAACCGAGGGACCGCTGACGTACGTCACTCCGTAATTGGGCGTGACAATCATGTCCGGGCTGCGCGGATCCTGTCCCGGCCCGGTGCCTGGAACGTTATAGTTCAGCGCCAGCGTTGGCCCGTAGAAGATCTGCCCCAGACCAATCAAGGAAGCATTCTTTTCCAGCAGCTCGACCGCGGAGGGTGTCTGCTCGCTATCCTTCAGCCAGAGTACCGAGACGTCGTCTTCCGTAGAGCCAATCCCGGTAGGATTCAACGGAGACTCGGGATACGGAAGCGCGGTGCCTAAAAGCGTTGCTGGAGAGTTCGCCAGATCCTCTACAAACCGCTGGGGATCAGTAGGAGCCTCACCATGTTTCGCGGTCACGATGAGCAACGTGCTCTCATAGATTCCGTGCTCCTTGAGCGCATGAACGATGTCGCCGATCGAAGCATCGACGAACTCGATCTCTTTCAGCAGCTCGTCTCCGGGCACCGCGGCCGCATTCAGATAGCCGCCGGTACCTGCATTTCCTGCATTGACCGCCTGCCCGACAAAGACGGATTGAAAGTTGGTGCCAAAGATCGCCGGAACCTTCGCCTTCGCGCCGTCGTGAGTCTTGCCCGCAATCTGGTTCAACACCGCGTTCACATGAAGCGCGTCGAAACATTGAACGTTGTCGTAGCTGCTGATCCACGAGGAGGTGTTCGCCGGATCGCGCACCGTTGCACACGAAGCTCCTTCGGAAGTGGTCACGCCGGGCAACGGAACGACAGTTGAGGCGACCTCGGGTCCGAAGAAGTCGTCGAGGCCCTTGCCGCCGGGCCCAGCGACAAACGCGTACGATGGCCGCTTATCGCTCCAGGCCGTATACCCGCCCGCCGCGTGCACCACGCCGAAGATCGTGTTCACCCGGATGAAGTTGTAAGGGTAGACGGGCGCGCAGCCGGCGGCAGGATCGCGCACCAGCTTCTTCGGATCGATGGACGCGAAGCCTCCATCCGTCAGCTTCGCCCCCGGTGCGCCGCCGTTCAGTCTGGAGGCATCGTAATCGATCCCTTGCGTATTGTCCGTCGTCGTTCCCGCTGGCACTCCGTAGGGTGTACATGGGCCTGCCGCAAGCCCTGAGTTCGTCGTGACTGCGGGTGGATCGAGCGAGCGGTCATACGCGACGTCGTAGTAGATGCCGCTGGTCTTCGGCGTAGCCCCGCTGATGAGCGCAGTCAGACCGGGGAACGAGTCGGAAGGCTTGGAAGAAACCGCCGCCACATAGTTGATTCCATGTTGCCGCAAGCCCGCGAGGTTGGGGCAGTACGGCTCGCCGCCGTTCACGCCTTCCACTCCGTTCGCACAGTTGTAGAAATCAACAGCATGCATACCATCGATGCTGAGCAGGAGAACATGCTTGATCTCGCCCGACGCAAGGGCATCGGTGCTTTGCGCTGCCGCCGGCACCGCCAGGCTGAGCGGCGAGGCAAACATCAAGCCGAGCATCAAACCGATCCTTGGCAACCGAATATTCTTCATAAAGAACCCCCGCAAGAGTCTGGACCTCGACGGGAGAGCGTGACATTACGAATTAGAGAAAAAATCGAGCCCTTCCGTGAGATTTCCCGCATGAATCTTCCATCTGAAGGCTGAGATCGCCGCATCGCTCCCACCCCGGAAACAACGACAGCAAACTTTTAGCTTGCTGAAATGAAGTTCGTCAGAGAGACTTCGGTATCCATTTCCCCGAAAATCTTGGCACCCTGGAACCCTGAGGATGACTGCGATGAAAACACGTTGTTCTTCAGCCCCCTGGGCTCTCATTCTTGTTTCGGTTGCTTCGAGTGCCCTCGCGATGCCAGCCGAACTACCCTCGCGCAGAGTGATCGTTCCCATCGACGAAACAGAGCGCGTCACGCTCGGAGGCAATACGCCATCGCCCGCGCGGGATGCGCGCAACGATCGCGGTGTCGTTCCCGACTCTTTGCCGCTTGAACATCTGCGCCTGGTTCTTCAGCGCGCTTCCTCCAGCGAGGCAGAACTTGAGCAACGCATCGATGCCATGCATAACCCGAAGTCGCCCGAGTTTCACCATTGGCTCACTCCAGAGGATTTGGGCGCGCAATACGGTACCGCTGTGGAAGACCGGGCTACCGTCAGCAAGTGGCTCGAATCGCATGGCTTCACAGTCAACATGGACTACCGCAACGGCTTCGTGATCGACTTCTCGGGCACGGCCGGGCAGGTTCGGGAGGCTTTCCACACCGAGATTCACCAGTTGATGCTGCCCAACGGCGAACGGCACCTCAGCATCATGAAAGACCCGGAGATTCCCGCAGCACTCGCGCCGGTGATCGCAGGCGTGGCTACGCTCCACGACTTCCGTCCGCGTCCGCACGTGAGGGGCGCCGGAACGTTCACGTATGACGCCAAGGAACAGCGTTGGAAGCGCAATTCCTCCAGCAGGGCGCAACCACGCTTCAATGTCAAGGATCAGGGCACCACGTTTTATACCGTAGGACCGTACGACTTTGCCACGATCTACGATCTGCTGCCGCTTTGGAAGCGTGGCTTCACCGGCAAGGGTGTCACCATTGCAGCCATTGAGGATACGAATCTGCTTCATCCCAGCGACTGGAGTACGTTTCGTCATACTTTTGGCATGACCGGCTTCAAAGACGGGAACTTCGCGCAGATCTATCCCCAGGCCAAAGGCAAGCCAACCTGCGCCAATCCTGGCCAGAACGGCGACGAGATCGAAGCTGCTCTGGACGTGGAATGGGCCAGCGCAACCGCGCCGGACTCAAACGTCGAGTTGGTGGCCTGCGCCAATACCAATACCAGCTCGGGGCTCGATACGGCGATCCTCAACCTGCTCGATACGCACCCGCCCGATATCATCACGGACAGCTACGGCCTGTGCGAAACCATCACCGGAGCCGCCGAGGTCAAGCTTGAAAACTACGAAGAGCAGCAAGCCGCGGCCCAGGGAGTGACCTTCTTCATCGCACAGGGAGATACCGGAGCGGATGAGTGCCTGCCTGTCGAGCCCACCCAGTATTCCACCCTCGGAATCAACAGTGGCGACAACACGGCTTCCTGGTATGTCGTCGATGTGGGCGGTACGGACTTCCTGGCGCAGTACAACCAGGACACCCATGGGATTCCCTTGAGCCGCTATTGGAGTGCGACCAACAACCCCACAACCCTGCAGTCGGCACGTTCCTACATTCCGGAGATTCCCTGGAACGACAGCTGCACCAGCGAACTGATTTATAGCGATCCGGTGAACGGCGCCTATACCCAGCCCTATGGGCGGTCGGGCTTCTGCAACTCCAGCCTGGGGCGGGAGTACTTTCAGGCAGGCGTCAGCGGAAGCGGCGGCCCCAGCACCTGCTTTACCGGCAATCCGGCGGAGCCAGGTGTCGTGGGAGGATCGTGCAGGGGCAATCCCAAGCCGCGCTACCAGACGGGTGTGCCCGGCATCCCGGATGACGGACTTCGAGACCAGCCCGACATCTCCTTGTTTGCAGCCAACGGCATCTGGAGCAGCTTCTACGTCGAGTGTTTGTCGGACACGTCGCAGGGCGGAGCCCCCTGCACAGCGCAGAACGATGCGATCCTGCTGGGGGGCGGTGGAACCTCCTTTGCCGCGCCGGCAATGGCTGGCATCCAGGCGCTGGTCGACCAGAAGTTCGGCAAGCAGGGCAACGCGAATTATGCGCTTTATGCACTGGCCGCCAGGCAGTTCCAGGTCGCGCCCCCCGGAGCCTGCTCCGTGACCAACGCGAACGGCAACCTGCCTGATCCGGCGTGCGTCTTCCACGACATTACCGGAGGCGACATGGACATCCCTTGCGGACCGGACGCCAACGGCGTCTTCCATGATTGCTACGGATCAGAGAATCCTCCCTCGAACCCGGTTCTCGGCGAGTTGTCGGAGTCGGACCGCAAGCCCCGGCCGGCGTACCCGGCTACCGTCGGATATGACCTTGCGACCGGTTTAGGTTCGCTCGACGCAACCAACCTCTTCATCGCCTGGGCAGGCTGGTGTCAAAACTAACTTAGGAAGTTTGTAAGCCGCAGTGTCGAGGCGATCGCCACACCGTTCGCTGGCGTTTCTGCTTTGCTCGGGGCACAGGCAGATGTCTTCCACGCCATCGGTCGGATCTGCGCCGCGGGAGCGGCCGTAACTCCGCTACCATGCGCCCGTCTGTAACTCGAAACAAGCCGGACATCTTTTTGAAGCCCATCAACATCAACGCTGATGCGGAGACAACCGGCCATGTCGCCTTCCAGACCAAAAGTGCACATCGCGCTCGGACTCACTGCCATCCTGCTCATGGCGGCGGAATGGATTCTCCTCGTGGCCGGCACTCGCTTGCACGAACTGGTCGTCGGCGCTGCATCTGTGCTCGTCTCTGCTCTGTTCCTTGGCGTCGTCATCAGAATGTCGACACTCTCGCTAGAATTTCGGGCTTCGGACGTCGCCACCGGCTGGCGCATCCCATGGTACGTCCTCAGCGACTGTTACACGATCACCCGGGTGCTCGTGCGCGGACTGTTCACTGGACGGCAGGCTGATTCCCTCTACCGCGTCAGCGGCTTCACAACCAGCAAGAGCGATCCGCGGCTGGTGGCACGCCGCGTCCTCGCCACTCTCTACACCACAGCCTCACCCAATTCCATTGTCATCGGCATCGACTTCCACCACGGCAGGATGCTGTTCCACCAGATCGAACGAGCCAGTGTCTCCAGGATGACCAGGAGCCTTGGTGCCGGCTCGTGAGCGCCTGGGTGCTCGCGGCTGCCGCGGTCTCCGCTTGCTTGCTGCCATGCGCCGACATGTGCCTGCGCGGCAAGCCCGAACGCCGTCTCGTGGGCTTGGAAATGGCGAGCATCGTCGTGACCATTGCCATGGTGCTGTTCTCCGTTGGCTTTGGCCGCAGCGCGTTCATCGATCTTCCGGTGGCGCTTGCCATCATGTCGTTCGGCGGCGGCCTGGTCTTCGCGCGCTTTCTGGGGAAGCACCTGTGAACCCTCCTCTCCATCATCCCATCGCCGAGACCGTCTTGCTGGTTCTCCTGGTCTCCGCCTGCTGGCTCGGCGCCCTTGGCATGTGGCGGATGCGCGAACCCATGCAGGCCTTGCATTATCTTTCGTTGCCCGCTGCCCTTGGCAGCATCTTCCTTGTGATAGCGGTCTTCCTGGAAGCGGGCAGTTCGCAGATCTCCTGGAAGACTCTGCTGATCGCACTGATCCTGTTCGCGATCAACTCGGTTGGCACCCATGCCACCGCACGCGCCTTTCGCGCCCGCGAACTTGGCCACTGGGAACCACTCGACGGAGATCCGATGGAGTTTGTCCCCGACAGCACACAAAGGAGAAGATCATGACCTGGTTCGGCGCCGCCATGCTGCTCCTCGTCGCCGTTTCGGGTTTGGCGGTGGTCCGCACCCGCGACGTCACGGAGCAGGTTATCGCGCTGGGGTTCTACGGTATCCTCATGGCGCTCGTCTTCTTCTACTTTCAGGCACCCGACGTTGCGCTCTCGCAGATCACCGTCGGCGCCGTCGCGCTCCCGCTGATGGTGATGCTCGCCATTTCGCGCATGAAGTTCCGCAGCGCCCTGAAATCCGAGTCGGAAAGCGGGGACACTCATGACTGATCGTCTGCGGCTGCGACTCTTTTCAGTCTTCGGTCTCATCTTCTTCGGACTCTACATCTACGCCTCGCTCAATCTGCCTGCATGGGGGTCTTACCGCGGTCCGTACGGCGATTACATCTCCCACCTGGCCGTGTACGAGAGGCACGCCACCGACGCTGTCAACGCCATCAACTACGACTATCGCGGCTTTGACACACTGGGGGAAGAAAACATCCTGTTTGCCGCCGTGCTTGGGGTCACGATGCTTCTGCGCCGCGAACCCTCCGTGAAAACTCGAACCCTGGACAAAGTGGAAGATCGTTTCAAGATGAGCGTTACCGTTCGCGCCGTCGCTCTACCCGCCATCCTGCTCACCATGGTCTTCGGTTTCTTCATTGGGCTGCATGGGCAGTTGACCCCGGGCGGCGGCTTTCAGGCCGGCGTCATCCTGGCCACGGTTCCGTTGCTCATCTACATCGCCGAAAACACAGAAGCCTTCCGCCGCATCACCTCGCACATCGCGGTTGAGGTCGTCGACGCACTTGGCGCGGCATCGTATGCCCTCATCGGCGTCGCTCCGCTGCTCTTCGGTTTGCCACTCCTCACGAACATACTCCCGCTCGGCACCACGGGCGACGTCTTCTCGTCCGGTAACATCGCCCTGATCAGTGCATGCGTCGGCGTTGAAGTAACCGCTGCCTTTCTTCTCGTTGCCTACACCTACCTCGAAGAGATCGTGACCGGACAAGTCCCGGAGGAATAATATGCCCCACGTCCTCAATTCCTTCCCCTACTTTGTCGCTGCGTGGCTCTTCTGCTGCGGGCTTTACGGACTCGTCACCAGTACCCACCTTGTCCACTCGGTCGTCTGCCTGGCTGTTCTCCAAAGCTCCACCTACGTCTTGCTGCTTTCGATTGGATACCGTATCGGCGGAGCCGCTCCCGTCTTTTCCGACATCTCGCCGGGACGCCTTACCGTCGACCCCGTCGTCCAGGCACTGATGCTTACCGACGTCGTGGTGGAGGCCGTCGTGGTTGCGCTGCTTCTGGCGATGGTCGTAAAGGCGCATGAGAAATCCGGCAGCGTCTCTCCCTCCGACCTCCGGACCATGCGAGGCTGACCGTTCATGCCTGTGCACCCCGGCAATCTTGCTCCGCTTCCCGTTGCCCTGCCTCTCCTGGGTGCGGCGCTTATCGCCGTCACCCGTAAGTGGCTCTCCCGTACCGCTGCCGATACGATCGCCGTGGTGTTCGCCGGGGTTACGTTTGCGATCGCGGGTCGCCTCCTCTTTCACTCCGCCCACGCTACGGAGGTGTACTGGTTTGGCAAGTGGTATCCGCGCGGTTCGATGGTCCTTGGCATCACCTTCGTCGTCGACCCCATCTCAGCCGGTCTCGCGACGCTCGCATCGCTCCTGACTGTGCTTGCCCTCCTCTTCGCGTGGCGCTTCGTAGACTCGGGCGGCAATCATCTTCAGCCGCTCATGCTGCTGTTCCTGGCTGCCATGTGCGGTTTTTCGCTTACCGGAGATCTCTTCAATCTCTTCGTCTTTTTCGAGTTGATGAGCACCGCGGCTTTTGCTCTCTGCGGCCTCAAGATCGCGGAGCCCGCGCCGCTCCAGGGCTCCTTCAACTTCGCCGTCACCAATACCATCGCTGCCTTCCTCGTACTGACCGGGATTGCCCTGCTCTATGCGGTGACCGGCGCACTGAACATGGCGCAGATCGGCCTCTCTCTTGCGCACCGCCACGATCCGCTTGTCCTCTTCGCGTTCACTCTGCTCACCTGCGGCTTTTTCATCAAGGCGGCAATCACTCCATTTCACTTCTGGCTGCCGGATGCCCACGCCGTTGCCCCCACGCCGGTCTGCGTCCTCTTCTCCGGCATCATGGTTGAACT
Source organism: Rhodanobacteraceae bacterium (assembly GCA_903970285.1). Lineage (GTDB taxonomy): Bacteria > Acidobacteriota > Terriglobia > Terriglobales > Acidobacteriaceae > Edaphobacter. The sequence goes on from CAJCHN010000057.1 coordinate 12,650, forward strand.
CGGGCTATACGCCGTGCTTAGGCTGCATGCTGTGCTTTTCGCTCAAGCGCTTGCGCCGCACACGACTCAACTCCGCACCATCCTTCTTCTATTCGGAGCGGTCACGACGCTGATCGGCGGCATGATGTGCTACGCCGAACATCACCTCAAGCGGCTGCTCGCTTTCTCCACCATCACACATGCCGGCATGATGCTGCTCGCGATCGCCATCGGCTCACCGCTTGCGGTCGCGGCAATGCTCACGTATCTGCTCGCCCATGCGCTGATCAAATCCACCCTGTTCTTCACCAGCGGCCTGATTCTTCATCGGCTTCGCTCGATCAGCGAGCGCGCTCTCTTCCGGCGAGGCACCGCCATGCCCTTCACCGCCGCCCTCTGGTTCCTCGGCGGAGCCGGTCTCGCCGCTGCGCCCGGTTTTGCCACAATGCTCGCGGAAGCCGGCGTGGAGCGAGCCGAAGAGCTTGCCCGGGTGCATGGCGTCGCCCTGCTCTTCCTCATCGGCGGAGTTCTTACCGGCGCCGCCGTCTTCCGCGTGGGGATGCACACCTTCCTCGGCTGGGGCTCCGAACCGCTCACCGACGAAGCCGGAGAAGTTGGGGAACTTCCCGAGACCAGCGAAGCAGACCATCGACTCTACTGGTACCAGGTCCTTCCACCTGCCTTGTTGCTTGCAATGGCAGTTGCTCTGCCCTTCATACCGGGTTGGCTCCCGATCCTGGCGAACGCCGCCGTCACTCTTACGGCAACGCCCCTCAGCCAGGCGGCGTATCTTCACACCGTGTATACGAGTCAAACTGTCATCCTGACACAACCCACCTGGCGAGAGGCTCTTCCCGGTGCCGCGCTCCGCGGAGCCGCTGCTCTTGTCCTCGCCTGGCTGCTCGCGTGCACCTCGGTCTTCCGGCTCAGAATCGATCGCCGCCTGCGGATCGGCGCACGGATCGAGGGCGAGCTGCGTCTCCTGCGCGCCCTCCAGAGCGGCAATCCGGGAGATTACGTCCTCTATCTCACCGCCGGACTGGCGATCTTCGGTTCGGCGGCTATGCTTCTCTTGCGTTCGTGAACCAGACTGCCGACTTGCTGAGGCCGCAAATACATGCTGCTCAGGCCGCAGCCCTTCGCCACCTGACAGGGCCGGAAACATCGATCGCATCAAAGCCCCAGCCTGCCCCGCTTACGGGAGGATCGGCACCGGGTAGCATGGAAGGCATGAGCGAATGGCCGATGCGCAGGCTTGGAACGGTGGGACCGGCGGTGTTTCCGATCGGCCTGGGATGCATGGGGATGTCCGGCATGTATGGTCCGGCGGACGAGGAGGAAAGCGTCCGCGCCATCCACGCGGCGGTTGCCGGCGGCATCACCCTGATCGATACCGGCGACTTCTACGGGATGGGCCACAACGAACTGCTGATCGGCCGCGCGCTCCGCGAAATGGGTTCTTCCACCCGCGAGAAGTTGGTGCTCAGCGTGAAATTCGGCGCCATGCGAACTCCGAACGGTGCCTGGAGCGGCTTCGATGGCCGTCCAGCCGCGGTCAAGAACTTCCTGGCGTATAGCCTGGTCCGGCTCAACGTGAAGGAGATTGACATCTATCGGCCCGCGAGGCTGGACGATCATGTGCCGATCGAGGACACGATTGGAGCCGTGGCGGAGATGATCCGGCAAGGCTTCATCAAAGGTGCGGCGCTCTCCGAGGTGGGCGTCGAGACCGCACGCCGGGCGCAGACGGTCACGCCGATTACGGACGTGCAGCTGGAATATGGGCTCGCGACCCGCGGAATGGAGGCCAAGGTGCTGCCGGGGCTACGCGAACTTGGAATCGGAACGTCTGCGTATGGGGTGCTTTCGCGGGGTCTGCTCAGCGGATCGAAGCCCGCCGCCAAAGGCGACTTTCGCCGGTTCCTGCCACGCTACTCGGGTGCGAACTACGAGAAGAATGCAAACCTGGTGCAGGCGCTGGCTGCGCTGGCGGCCGAACGGAATATATCGCCAGCGCAGATGGCCATCGCCTGGGTGATGACGCGCGGAGAGGATATCGTGCCGGTGCTTGGCGCCAGAACTGTCCGGCAGGTGGAGGAAGCGCTGGCAGCGTTGGAGATCCGGCTGAGCGCCGAAGAGCTCACGCTGCTGGAACAGGCCGTACCATGGGATGCGATCGCGGGAACCCGCTACGACAAGGTGGCCATGACGCACCTGGACAGCGAACGTTGAGCGGCCTCGAAAGGGCCTGGAACCCAGCTACTGCAGCTGCTGCCAGGCGTTCCAGACATACATGCCGACGATGCAGGCAGTGACCAGGCCGGCGGCTCCGCCGAAGATCCGGACCAGCGGCTCAATACGCTTTACGCGGCTGACGATCTTCGTCTGTTGCTCCTGCTCGGCCTTGTTGGTCTCTTCGTTAAGGAACAACTGCTCATCTTCGTAGCGGGTGAGTTGCCCGCGATACATCAGAAGACCGAGAAAGCAGACGGCGAGAGCGGCCCAGACAAACAGAAGGATGGGATTGAACGACATCGGTGGTTCTCCTCTATGCCAGATGCAGAGTTACTTCTGGAGACTGGGGACGATCGGAGCGTATTCGGGGGTTAGCTCCGGGTTTCCTCAGCCAACATGAGCATACTCCCAGAATGACCCGCCTTGCCAGCATAATTTACCGCATTCCGTCAATTCCTCCCTCAGTGCATAGCCGCGTGGATGAGAACTCCGGCCAGTGACGCGGTCAGCAGGGTCAACACGATCAAGGTGAGGATAAAGAAAGCCGCGTTACGCCGCGCCTTCTCCGTCGGCCTGGTGATGCCGAAGGTGTTGATGAACGCGTCCGCGAGAAAATACAGCAGCTTCATATCGATGATTATGCTCCCTGCGATCGTCCGGTGAATCCTTCAACGGCAGAGTGAATCCCATGGTGAGTTCTTGTTGCGGCGGTTTCAGCGTGGCGATACACTGAATTAGGACCGAATCGGTCAGAGTTTGCGTTGAGGGTAATAAGGAGAGAGTTCATGTCGACTGCATCTGTTGTTCCCGAGGTTGTAGAGGCGCCGGTGGCGACGCCGTCCGCCCCGGTCAAGTTGACCGACGCTGCAGTAGCCAAGGTCAAAGAGATTATGGCGACCCAGGATCCGATTCCGGCGGGGCTGCGCATCGGCGTCGTGGGCGGCGGATGCTCCGGGTTCCAGTATTCGATGTCATTTGAGAATCAGGCGGGGATGATGGATAAGGTTGTCCGCTTTGCCGACCTCAAGGTTTTTGTGGACGCCACGTCGGCGATGTACCTGAACGGCTGCGTCGTGGATTATGTCGAAACGCTCGAAGCTGCCGGCTTCAAGTTCGAGAATCCCACCGTGAAGAGCACCTGCGGCTGCGGTTCGAGCTTCAGCGTATAACTTCCACTTCCGTCTCATTTTCTTCAAGGGTTTTGTTTGCAAACGGGCATCTGGCTTCGGCCTGGATGCCCGTTCGCCATGAAGCCAGTCCATGGCAAGGATGGATCCATTGATGAAGCCTGTAGCTGCCCTCCTGCTGCTGGCATCCGGCGCGGTCGCCGGATGCCGCGCGACTCCACCCTCGAGGACGGAAACAAAGATCGCTTATTGGACCAAGCACCACGTCACCATCGGCGGCAAACGGGACGTGAGTCCCTTGCAGGCCACCGAAGAGAATATCCAGGAAGGAAAACAGTCGTTCACCTCCTACTGCATGGTGTGCCATGGGCTGGACGGTCAGAACACGGGTGTGCCGTTCGCGAGCACGGTCTCTCCGCCCATTCCATCGCTCGCGTCGCCACAGGTTCAGGCCTACACCGATGGCCAGTTGAAGTGGATTATCAAGAACGGCATCTGGCCGTCCGGCATGCCGCCGTCGGACGGCGAATTCTCAGAACGCGAAATGTGGCAGATGGTGCTCTACATCCGGCATCTTCCGCCGGCGGGCACCCTTGGAGACCCCAGCGTTTACAGCGGCTCCAGCAACTAAGGTGGTCGGGCGCCAAAGCCTCAGGTCGCGTGCTGAAACTGGCGCTTGTGAACTGTCAGGGCTTTCCATTCTGCTGGTGCACCACCCGGAATTCGCGACTCACGGACGCCCCGCCGGGAGCAAGCGGCTGTAGATGGATGGAGTGCCGGCCCACGCTGAGCCGGCTGCTTTCCAGGATGAAGGAGACGAAGACTTCGGCGCCGACATGCTGCGTTGCAGCCTTCTCGAACGAGCCGAGCGGATGCCCGTCCAAATCTGCGAGCGTCCACTCGGGAACCGTGGCAGCCGTAGACGGAAGCTCAATCTGAAGCTCGACGTTTGCCGCGGAAGGCGGGATCGGCAGCACCGGCAGCGGAGCAAACCCCCGGGTGACATGGCTCGCCAGGAAAAACACGGCGTCGGGTTTTTCTGTCAGACCATCGGACACTACGGGGTTCGGATGGTTCGACGCAAGCGTGGGATTCCCGCTCGCGGGCCGGATGGATCTTGCCTGGTAAACCAGCCCCACAATCAAGACCAGCGCGGCCAGGGCTGCTCCACACGCAACATAGATCCAACCTCGTTTGAAGGTTCCCCATCCTGCGGCAACGCTGCTCTGCCTCGCACCCGATGCCCTGCGCTCGAGCGCTTCCAGCAGCAGGTGATGCTCCTGCACCTGGTGGCGCAGCGTTGGCGTTTGCTGGAGCCGAAGCTCGAAGGCACGCTCCTCCTGTTCGGTCAGATCGCCGGCCACAAAGTCGTCGATCAGCGATTGCTGCTCCTCCTCGACACGGCGGAAGAGCTCGTCGTCGGTGAAGGAGAGGGTTTCGAGCTCGACCGCGGCTTCGGGTTCCAGGGTGTTCAGGAGAAACATTCGAAGCTGCTCCGATGTCGGATTCAACAAGGCTAATGGGCTCCGGCGACGTTCGATGACATACCTCAGTGAGCGCTGTGGCGGCGGATGGCTTCCCGCAAAGCCCAGCAGATTTGAAAGACCCGCTTGCGCAGCGCGGCCTGCGTCAGGTTCATGCGTTCCGCCATCTCACGGCGCGACTGGATCTTCGAACCTCCCTCCACCAGATAGTAAGACGTCAGCAGCTCGGCGTCGGCCCGGGAAATCCGGGCCAGACAACGCTCCATCGCATCCAGTCGCCGCTCGTGCTGCAGCTTCTCTCTATCTGGAGTGGCCGGAAAGGCGGAAATGTTCTCAAACGGAAAATCTCCAGCATCCACTTCGCGCATCTCCGCCGCTCGCTGCTCCTGCGCGACATGATTTGCGATGCCGAGGGCATAGGCCTCGATCGAGGCTACCGGTTCGCCTCCCCGCAGGCGCCGCGCCAGCCGATCGATGACCTCATCGGTGAGGTCTTCGGGGGCATGCAGCAGACGGCGCGAGAAGAAGAGGATAAGACGCCCGCGCAGCATCTCGTAGCGTGCGCCGGCCTGTGCGGGGTCGCTGCCCAGTCGCTCCAGCAGGGACTGGAAGCTAGGGGCATCCAATCTCCAGCGTTCGTTCTCCCTGGTGCTCGATGGCATCTTTATCCCTGGTTCAATTTAAGGCAGCTTGCGCCAATCGCCGGAGAGCGCGAATCCTGCCCAGTAGTAGGGCGCCCGGAACCGTTCCATGGCCGCAACCGTTCGTTGCGCCTCCCGCAGCGCAGCCGCGGGCGAGCGATTCGCTCCCAGCCTCGCGTAAAAATGCGACATCAGGATGCTGGTCGCTTCATCGTCCGCCGGCCAGATGGAGCCTAGCACACGCTGCGAGCCGGCACGGAAAAAAGCCTCGGAAAGTCCCACCAGGCCCTCTCCCGGGATGTTTTCGCCGTTCGCAGAGTCGCAGGCGCTCAGAACGACCAGCTCCAGGGGAATTTGCATCCGGCAGATGTCGCCGTACCAGAGCGTGACCTCCTCTTCTTTGCCTGCAGCCCGCTGGCGCCCGCCATCCTCTGAATTGAGTACGATCCCGGAGAGTTGCAGGTTTTCACGATTCAACGTGGCATGCGATGCGAAGTGTCCGATCGCATAGGAGCCCCAGTCAAACTGCTGAATGCCGGCTGGTGTGGATTCAGGGGCCGACAAGATGTGCGTCCTCTGCGCGCCGAAGACGTTGCGGATGGCTGCTGCCTCGCCGGCTACAAACGGCAGAGCCGCCGGCGCAGTGGATCCGGGCCGGAACGAAGCAGGCTGCTCCAGTCCCGGCGTTGGCGCAGGCGACTTTCCCGCGGCAAAGACAGCGATTCGCGGGGCGCGAGACGGCTGCACCGGCCGCCCTAGCAGGTAGTGCAGAAAGGATGCTGACGGCTCCATCACGAGCTCGCGAACGTTCGCCGGGGCATCGCCATGCAGCAGCGCCACAAACGGCACCATCAGGGTGGGGCCATCGCCGACGACCAGGACAGACTGAGTTCCCTCAGGAACCGAGCCGCGGGGCAGCAGTGCCTTTCGCAGGGCATCGGCGGCCACGGCCGCACGGCGTTGCTTCTCCGGGACAGCCTCGGCGCGCCGCTCCGCAGACAGCGTTGGACTCTGTTCCACCTGCGATCGAAGCGCTTCAGAGTAGCGGTCGGCGAGGGGCTGCAGAGACCGCGCCGGCCGAAGCGGAAACGCGCGCATGCCCATCGGAGTGATGGTCCAGAGCACGCTGACTTCATCCCCGGCCCAGTACTCCAGAAGCACGGACCGGCCCGGAGGCAGATCGGCCTGGAGACTCTTCAGGGTCAGCGGTGCGGCTCCCGTCGGTTCGGTCTCAGAACCCCCATGCAAGGCCGCAAGCTCCGCTCCGAGTGCATGATCTTCCACGGTGAGGCGCGCGATCGAGGAGGTCAGCTTCTGCCGGGCGGCGGAAGACAGCCGGAAACCGTGATCTTGGGCCTGGAGCTGCTGCCGCCGCAGCCGTTCGCTCACCTCCGCCGACTCCGCCAGCAGTGCCGCCGAAGCCGCCGGCGTCTTCTCCTCCCGCTGGTGAACGATGTCGAGCAGCATCCTCGCTCGTGCCCGCTCCGCGGTCAGGAATGCCTGCCACTGATAGCCCTCGCCGGGATGGGTCTCGTCCAGCCGCTCGAAGATGGCGATGGCCAGGTCGTAATAGGAGCGCATCGACGCGAAGAAGGATGTCCTGAGATCCTGCTCCGGAATGAGGCTGCGCGCGGTCTCGATGCCGGCAATCGCCCGCTCAATCTGTTCCTGAGCCGCATCCACATCGCCCTGCTCAAAGCGGAGCCGCGCCAGGCTGCCGTCGGCCCGGATCGCGGCGGAGGAGTCCTTGGCAGCATCTGCCTTGCTTCGGCACTGTTGGTAGCTCTTCTCAGCCTGGTCAAACTCCCGCCGCCGGGCATGAAGATCACCCGTCAGGCAGTAGATTTCGGAAAGGCTGTCGCCTTCGTCGATCTTGAGTGCGAGCGCAAGCGCCGCGTCCAGGTTCTCCGCGGCCCTCGCCAGATCTCCCTGCAGCAGGTCGGTCGCCCCCAGTCCTCGAAGCAGAAAGATCTGGTCGCGCGGAAGTGATTTGCTGGTCGCGATGGCCAGCCCGCGGGTGTAGTAGGCGCGCGCCTCGCTCAGCCTTCCCTGACCCATGCGCAACTCGCCAAAATCGTCGAGGGTGTTGATTTCGCCCGCCGGGTTCGGGTTCCGGGCCCAGACCGCCGTCGCCTGCTCCAGCGCGGCCTGCGCCTCTGCCGGCTGGTGCAGCAGCGTGTAGAGCACCCCCAGATCACTCCAGACGTACCCTTCCGTAAACGCGTCCGGATGATCCTTCAACAGGGCGAGCGCCGCCTGGTAGGAGGTGTACGCCGCCTCCAGATTCGCGGCGGAAAGCTGAATGGCGCCAATCTCGGCCTTGATCTTCAACTGCCGCGTGGCATCTCCGGTCTCCCGCGCAAGAGCGTCGGCCCGCTCCGCATCGGCGAGCGCGCCGTCCGTGTCGCCAAGCAGCTTTTCAACCCGCGAAAGATTGTCCAGCAACACCTCTTGGTTGTAGAGATCGCGAGTCGACGAAAAGATCGAGATAGCCTCCTTATAAGCTGCGAGGCCCGCCTCATACTTGCCCAGTTGCACGTTCACATAGCCGGAGATCTTCAGGCAGTTGGCCGCTTCCACCGGTTCGAGCGACGCCCGCAGCTTCAAAGCCTGTTCGCTCAAGGGCAGCGCCGCAGCCGCGTCGCTCTGGTTGACAAAGAGGAAGAGCGCCTTCCACACCAGCGCGCGCTCCTGCTGGGCAGGCGCGTTCAGCGAGCGCCAGAGGTCGGCTGCCTCGCCATAGCTGCGCAATGCGTCGGCGTACTCCGCCGTCCTGCGCTGCGCTCGGATCGCTTCAGCGTGGCCAAAGTCTGTCTCAGCCTGCGCTCTCCGCCGGTCGTCGGGAGTGATCGGATGCGAGGCATCGAGATGCAGGACGATCTCCGCCGGTTTCGCCTTCGACAAATTACGGATCGCAATCTGCTCAGTCTGGACCTGCGAGGTCTGCGGAACAGCACCACTCGCTGTTGCCGTCAGCAGCAAGGAAATCCGTGAACCCAGGCCGGCCGGATTGGTGCGCGGCTCAGACGTCGTGCTCCCGCTGCGCCACGTCACCTCGACTGCGCCGGCGGACTGCCTGACCTCAAACGCCGCCGCCGAACCTCGAGGGAGCTCCACTTCGAGTTCCCGGCGGGCTCCCGGAGGCAAAACCAGAGTCACTTCCCTGCCGGCCGCCTCGAGCCGAGTTGGCGCTTCCGCCGCAGTCTGAGCCCCGGCCAATCGAGCAAGGCCGAACACCAGGACCACCCAGCCAGTTGCCACAACACAGCGCATTTCGGTTCTTTCTCCGCCCGCAGTACCAAGGTTTGCAATGACGCCCCGAGGATAGCAGCGGGTCGTTCGGGAAGGAAGAACTTGCTTCGAAATGTGTGTCCCGCCGTAACATTTTTTTCCGGAACAGATTGACGGTTCTCGACACCTCAGTCAGGAGAAAGCAGGGAGCGACCGTTCCCGGCGTTCTACCAATGCCCCTTGACAGAGGTTTCAATGCGGACTTCGGCCTTCGAAAACCGTGGCAGGTTGCTGTCATCCCTCCTTCTCCTCATGCTCTCGAGCGCTGGTTCGGCGCTGCCCGCCCGCGCGGCCGCCTTGCCTCCGGATGCGCCACCCGATCCGGCCACGGCGCAAAAGCTTCACCTGCGCGCGTCGGCTGCGAAGGCGTCGTTCTCCTTCCAGCCGAACGTCGGCCAGGCCGATCCTTCGAGCCTCTTCGTCGCCGGCGGCCAGGGCTACACGCTGCAGTTGCAGCGAGACGGAGTGCAGGTGGTCGCCATCCAGCCCGACGATTCCAGCCGTTCCACCTCGGGCAAGCCCCCGGCGTTCGACGGTGCGCCGAAGGCACAAGCCGCGCACGCAGAGTCGCCGCAGACCTACAGCAACATCTCCGTCAGGTTCTCCGGCGCGAATCCGCTTAGCCAGGTTGAGGGTCTTGACGCGACCAGAGCGAAGTCCAACTACCTGCTGGGAAACGATCCGTCACGCTGGAGGACCAATGTCCCCAGTTACAGCCGCGTTCGCTATCGCGGTCTTTACCCGGGGATCGACCTGATCTTCTATGGCGAGCCGCAGCGCCAGCTTGAATATGACCTCGTCGTCTCTCCTGGCGCCGATCCGAACCAGATTCACCTCCACATCGCAAGCGACCGTGGCGCATCCATCGACAAGGACGGCAATCTGCTGCTGGACGGCAAGTCCGGTCCCGTGCGGCTGATGCGACCCACGCTCTACCAGGACGGCGCGGGGGGCAAAGAGCCGGTCTCCGGTGCCTTCATCAAGCTCGGCAAGGACGAGTTCGGCTTCGTTCACGCCGCCTACGATCGAACCCGGCCGCTGATCATCGACCCCAAGCTGAGCCTGCTGTATTCCACGTACGCCGGCGGGATCCACGATGACGAAGCCTTCGATCTCACGCTCGATCGCGCAGGGAACAGCTACCTGACCGGAGAAGCCGCTTCGCAGGACTTTCCCGTCACCGGCAATGCCCTGCAGCAGGCGCGGAAGAACATCGGTTACTACGTTTACAACGCCGTGGTGATGAAGTTCGACGCGTCCGGCGATCTGCTCTTCTCAACCTTTCTCGGAGGCACTCAGAATTGCCAGGGCGAGGCCATACGCGTCGACCAGAGTGGCCTGGTGTACGTAGCCGGGTACGCCAGTTCGTCGGACTTTCCGGTCTCGAGCAATGCCCTGCAGGCGACCTACGGCGGAGGCTCGGATGCCTTCTTCGCCGTGCTCAGCAACGATGGTTCGCAGCTCATCTATTCAACCTTTCTGGGCGGGGCGGGAGACGAAAACATCTTCCGCATGATCCAGGATCCCAGGGGCAACCTGTGGGTAGCCGGTGCAGCCAGCGCCACGGGGCTTCCTGCCAGCGCCGGAGCCTACCAGAGCGCGCCGAAAGGACCCAACACCGGGTTCGCCGCCGAATTGACCTTTAACCAGGCCAACGCTCAGCCCCTGACGATCGACGCCCTTACCTTCCTCGGCGGGTCGAACTCTTATGAAGAAGGGAGCCTCTACGACATCGCACTGGACACGACCGGAAATGTCTACGTGGGCGGCATCACCGAGTCGACCGACTTCCCCACGACCCCCAACGCGCTTCAATCCGCATCTTCATTCACTCTCAGCGGCGGATGCTACAACTCCTCTGCCCCGAACAGTATCGGCACAGTTTCGGAGTTCAGTCCCGACCTGAAGACGCTGCTCTACTCAACCGTCCTGGGCGGTAAGACGGAAGACCAGGACGGCTACCCCGTGTGTAACCAGTTCATTCACACCGTCCACCCCGACGGTAACGGAAACATCTGGGCGGTCGGCATCACCGGCATGCAGGACTTTCCCACCTCCACGAATGCGCTCTCCAGCCGCCTCAATGGAAATGGCTACGCGGGCGTGGACCTTACGGTCACCGAACTGACTCCGGGTCCGCAATCCACCGCCCTCACCTACAGCACCTATCTGGGCGGCTCGCAGTTCGACTATGGGCCGCGTGCGTTCTGGGACGCAAACAACAACATCTGGATCATCGGCACCACGCAATCGAGCGATTTCCCCGGCGTCACGGGCGCTTCGTTCCAGGCGGCAAATGCCGGGGGATACGACGCCATCATCACCGAACTGCAGCCGGACGGGACCAACATCCTCTACGCCACGTATCTTGGCGGATCAGGCGACGAAGACGCCAGCAACGGTCGGGCCGCACTCGCCTTCGATGCCAACTCGAATGTCTACGTGGCGGGTGGCACCGGCTCCACCAACTACCCGCTCACGCCCTCCGCCTTCCAGACCGTCTTCGCCAACGGAGACTCCGGACCGGACGGCTACGACTTCTACTACACGGTTCTCGGCGGTGGCATCATCGGCACCGCCAGTCCCTCTTCTGCCGGCAACTCGGGCGACGTCACCGTCAGCATCAGCGGCGCAGGCTTCCAGTCCGGCGCCACCTGCTCCCTGGTGCTCAATGGTGTGACTATCAACTCCATTGCCTCCACCGTCTCTTCGTCCGGTAACAGCATCACCTGCACCTTCAACCTGAACGGAGCGGCCACCGGCTCCTACAACATCACCGTCACCAATCCCGCCAATGGCGGCACCTTCACGCGGGCGAACGGCTTGACCGTGACCAGCGGCGGCCAGCCTGCGGTGTGGGCCAACATTGTCGGCCGTCCCATCATCCGCACCGGCGTGCCCTCGACGATCACTGTCAACTACGGCAACTCGGGCAACGTAGACGCCTACATGACCCACCTTGTGGTGAATCTGCCGGCCAGCATCCAGGCCTCCTACACCGTCTCCGTGCCGCCGACGCTGGGCTCCGGCGCATCCGTTCCAACCTCGTACAACAGCAACGGACAGACGGCCATCGATCTGCTTCTGCCGCGCCTTCCGGCCGGCGGCTCCGGCAGCTTCCCCATCGCACTCACCGACCCGACCAATAACGATCAGTTCAACCTTTCGGCCGCCATCGCCGAACCATGGTTCACCTCGGCAGCCGATGCGACCTCCGCCCTGAGCACCGCCAGCACCAGCTTTACTCCGGGGGAAACCACCTGCAGCAGCCCCACCCATGCCGTCACCAACTGTTTGAACGCCTATCTTTCAAATCTGACGTCGATCGGCGCGACCACCTCCCAGGCGCGGGCGATCGCCGGCACCATGCTGACCGTGCTGCAACAGTCCGAAACCTACAACTACGAGCCGCAGATCTTCGGCGACAACCTGACCACCGCGCCCACCGGCCCGGTCGCGGGAACGCTCGTGCTCTCAGGCATCCCCTCTTACGACACGCAAATCACCTACCACGTGCAGGGCGCTTCCTCCTCGAACCTGCTCAACATCAGCGCGCTGGGCTGTACCAGCTATGCGGCCAACACCAACGATTCGCTGGGTGGCACGCTGGTGCGCTGCACCATCCCGAACGTCACGGCGCCGGTGGGAACCAACGCCATCATCGCCGGAGGCTCTCTCGGTCTTGGCCAGAGCACGCCGCTGCTGCCCGTACTTGATGGCTGCTTCACTGTCCTCGAGGACAACGTGCAGGCCGGCTTCTCGGCCTCGGCGACCGAGACGACATCCACCTGCAACATGAACGCGGAGAGCGGCGAAGACCCTGACAAGATTCCGCCGGTGCCGGATGGAACCATCATCACCATCGGCGGCGACGAAGAGCTGCCTGCACCCCCGGGCGTGATCTTCGCACTGCCCTTCTTCGTGGACGATCCGAATTTTCCCGGCACTTCCGGAGGCTCCATCGATCCCAACGGAAAAAGCGGAACCATGGGCGACCGCTCCGCCAGCCAGTATGTGCGCGGCTCCGTGCCCCTGCCCTACTACGTCTACTTCGAGAACGAACCGACCGCCACGCTGCCTGCTGCCAACGTGGTTGTCACCGACCAGCTCGACCCCGCCAAAGTCGACCTGACCACCGTCTCACTCGGTTCCATCACCTTCGGCACCAACGTGATCTCGGTGCCCTCGAACGTCAACACCTACAGCACCACCTATCCCATCAATTCGAGCCTTGAAGTTCGCATCCAGGGCAGTCTCGACCAGAACACCGGCCTGCTGCAGTGGACCTTCACCTCCATCGATCCGAGCACCGGACTTCCACCCACCGATCCGACCGTCGGCTTTCTGCCACCCGATGTGGACGGCGTGGAGGGCCAGGGCAGCGTCAGCTACAACGTGATGCCGCTCGCCGGTCAAACCACCGGCACCAAGATCACCAATGGCGCGACCGTCGTCTTCGATTCCAATGCACCCATCAGCACTCCAATCTGGCTCAACACCCTGGACGTGGATGCGCCTTCAAGCGCAGTGACCGCGCTCCCACCGACCCAGCCATCGACCGGCGGGAGCGCGTCCTTTACCGTTTCATGGTCCGGCACCGATAACGGCTCGGGCATCGCCAGCTATACCATCTTCGTCTCCGATAACGGCGGCGCCTTCACAACCTTTCAAAACGCCGTCTCCGCCACCTCCGCCACGTTCACCGGGCAGCTCGGCCACACCTATGCCTTCTACAGCCTTGCCACCGACGGCGCGGGCAACATGGAAGGCGTCAAAGCGAGGCCGGACACCTCGACCATCATCACCGGCCCCACGGTTCCATCCACCCTCACCACCCCGGCCGACAACTCCACCCTGCCCGGCTCCTCGGCTACCTTCTCCTGGACCGCCGGCAGCGGAGTCACCGAATACCAGCTCTACATCGGCACGACTGTCGGCGGCGACCAGATCTTCCGCACCCCAGCCACCGAGGAGACCTCCGTCC